>JAVVUQ010000040.1:0-6257 GCA_036653075.1 Clostridia bacterium
TGTACAATTATATATGTTATTTAAATATTTTTTAAATTATTTATTTTATAAAACAGTAAAATATTAATATAATATTATATTTAAGATATATGAAAATAATAATATATAAAAAAATACAATTGACTATCTTATGCGGAATATAAATATAGCTGATATTAATAAATAAATTTTAAATGTAGTGGAGTTTTTAATTATAAATAGTTGACAATTAATCATTAATTGTTTATAATGCTTAGGGTGTAAAGCAGATAGGCTTTACAGTAAGGTGCATATTATGAAAAATGAAAGGGATAGAGTGGCAATAAGTATACTGTTGCAAACGTATGGCGGACTTTTAACAGATCGGCAACGTGAAATGACGGTGATGTACTATGATTGTGATGTTTCTTTTGGTGAGATTGGCGTACAATATGGTGTTAGTAGGCAGGCTGTTCGAGATGCGGTTATGAAAACTGAAAAGATTTTAGTTGTAGCTGAACATAAAATTGGTATGATAGAGTTAAAACGGGAAATAAATAGATTAGCGATTGAAATTGGTGAAAAAGCAAAAAAAATAGCAGAGCTAACGGAGATTTAATATGGCAGCATTCAATAGTTTGAGTGAAAAAATAAACCACGTGTTTAGCAAGTTGACGAATAAAGGTCATTTGACTGAACTTGAGATAAAGCAAGCAATGCGTGAGGTGCGTATAGCGTTACTTGAAGCGGACGTAAACCTTAATGTTGCAAAAAAGTTTATTAGTGATGTAACCGAGATAGCGATTGGCGATGAAGTTCTCAAGAGTTTGACGCCGGGGCAACAAGTTATAAAGATAGTAAATGAACAACTGACGGCATTATTGGGAAGCACTCAAAGTAAACTTGCTGTTTCGAGCAAGCTCCCCACTGTGATAATGATGTGTGGATTACAAGGCGCAGGAAAAACCACAATGTGTGGAAAACTTGGTTTATATTTAACAAAGCAAGGAAAAAAACCATTGTTAACAGCTTGCGATATATATCGACCTGCCGCTATTACGCAGCTTAAAGTGGTTGCGGAAAAAGCCAAAGTCGGATTTTTTGATGAGGGACAAATTAGTCCTATTAAAATAGCAAAAGATGCAATAAATTATGCTAATAGTATGGGATATGACACTGTTATTTTAGATACGGCAGGGCGTTTGCATATCAATGAAGAATTGATGAACGAATTGAAAGAAATTAAAAAAGCTGTTTCTGTTACGGAAACGCTGTTGACGGTTGATTCTATGACAGGTCAAGATGCTGTTACAGTAGCAGAAAGTTTTAACAACGCTTTAAATATTACTGGCGTTATAATGACAAAATTAGACGGAGATACTCGAGGCGGCGCAACGCTTTCTATTAAAGCAGTAACAGGTAAGCCTATTAAATTTTGCGGTACTGGCGAGAAGATTGAGGATATTGAAGCTTTTTATCCCGACAGAATGGCAAGTAGAATACTTGGTATGGGCGATGTATTAACCCTTATTGATAAAGCTCAAGCGGCTATTAGCGAAGAACAAGCGCTGAAAATGGCGCAAAAATTAAAGGATTCTTCTTTTGATTTAAACGATTTTATGGAGCAATTTGAAAGTTTGTCAAAAATGGGCGACTTAAATGACGTTTTAGGAATGTTACCGGGCGCTTCAAAAATGAAAATAGACAAAGATGCTAAAATTGACCCTAAAGAAATAGGACGTCTGAAAGCAATTATTAAAAGTATGACTATGGAAGAAAGAACATCTCCTAAGGTGCTTAATTATTCTCGACGTAAACGTATAGCCGCTGGCAGCGGAACTACCGTTGCCGATGTAAATAAAATTGTTAAACAATATGAACAAATGAAGGAATTAATGAAACGCTTTTCAGGTAAAAAAGGAATGAAGGGATTTAAAATGCCCTTTTAATACTAATAGTTATATCTTAAATTAAGAAATAACTTTATTAATCGATATATTATATAATATATACAATATAAAAAGAAAAATCAAGGAGAATAGAAAGATGGCAGTAAAAATGAGATTGGCAAGAATAGGAGATAATAAATCTCCGTACTATCGTATAGTTGTTTTAGACGGCAGAAAAGCTCGTAATGGCGAATATGCGGATTTAGTCGGCACTTATAACCCACGCAGCAATCCTGTTGAGATTAAAATTGACGCTGAAAAAGCTAAGAAGTGGTTGTCTTGCGGCGTTCAGCCCACAGAAACCGTTAAAGGATTACTTGTTACACAAGGAATCATAGCTGCAAAAGCTAAGAAAGAGTAATTATGGTAGATCTTGTTAAGTATATTGTGGAACAACTTGTGGATAACCCTGATGGCGTTCAAGTCGTTTCAAAAGAAGAAAATGGGATTGAAACTATAACAGTTTGCGTTGATAGCGACGATACTGGTAAAATAATCGGTAAACAAGGCAGAATAGCTATGGCTATACGTACTGTTGTTAAAGCGGTGGGCGTTAAAAACAATAAGAAATACTCTGTTGAAATCGTAGACAAAATCGAACCTAAAGCATAAAAAGGTTAAAAAACGAAAGTATTTAGTGAATTAAAGATAAAAAACGAAAGTTTTTGAAAAGTCAAGAGAAACTTTTTTCAAAAAGTTTCTCTTGTTATAAAGGGAGATATGGAAAAGATATTAGTTGGAAAGATAGTAAAGGCGCAAGGTATCAAGGGTGAGGTTAAGATAAAGGCTGAGCTTGATGATGAGAAGGCGTTTAAGCGGTTGAAGTATTTATATATTGGTGAGATGCGTACAGCGGTTAAGACGATGAGGTATTTAGAAGGATATGCATATGTAGGATTCTCCACGATAGTGGATAGAAACCAAGCTGAGGCGTTAAAGAACACAGAAGTTTACGCTGAAAAGGAGCAAATTATTTTAGAGCCTGACCAATATTTTATTGATGATGTGATAGACAGTAAAGTTGTGCTTAGTGATGGAACAGTGGTAGGAATGCTCAAAGAAATAATGCAAAATTCATCAGCGGCAGATATTTATGTAGTAGAAGAAGATGGAAAGCAGACGATGTTTCCGTTGTTGAAAGATTTAATTATTTCAATTGACATAAACAAAAAATTAATAATATTAGATAAAAAACGTTTTGATGAGGTGGCGGTAAATGAGAATTGACGTACTGACGTTATTCCCTGAGATGTTTTCTGCTTTAGAAAGTGGAATTATGGGAAAGGCGTTAAGCAACGGACTTATTGAGTTGAACAAGATAAATATACGTGATTTTTCTAAAGACAGACACAAAAAATGCGACGATTATGCTTTTGGAGGCGGCGCCGGTATGGTTATGCTTGCGCAGCCGATTTGTGATACTTTTAGAACAATTGACCCGAATCATAAAGGTTTGCATATTTATTTGTCGCCTAAAGGCAAACAATTAAATCAAGAAATGGTTATTGAACTTGCAAAAAATCCATATTTGATTTTGCTTTGCGGACATTACGAAGGCGTCGACCAAAGAGCTATTGATAAAAATATAGATATTGAGATTTCGATTGGAGATTACGTGTTGATGGGCGGTGAGTTGCCCGCTATGGTGCTTATTGAAGCAGTAAGTCGATATATACCAAAAGTGCTGCACAGCGAAGAATCGACAGCAGAGGAAACTTTTATAGATAATTTATTAGAATATCCGCAATATACACGACCATTTGATTTTGAAGGAGATACAGCGCCAGATGTCCTCATTAGCGGCAACCACGAAAACGTAAAAAAATGGCGATATAACCAACGTGTTAAACTGACAGAAAAATTACGCCCAGATTTATTGAAAAAAAATAATAAAATTTAAAATTAAGCGTATAAGTTAAACTCAAAATGTAACAGAAATTAATATCCTTTAACGTAAATAGAATTTAACGCAAGTAAATAGAAAGCAACGTAAATAGAATTTAACGCAAGTAAATAGAAAGCAACGCAAATAGAATTATATTAATATTATTGTAATTTAACATTGTTTACATCCAAATATTTCAATTAAAAATGAAATATAATTAATATTTATGCAAAACAAAAAATTGAAATATTGATTATCATTATAGATGTTATAATTGATATAAAGATTAAAAAGTTTGCAGATGACGCAGTTTTTGAAATTGCAAAAAGGGAGAAAATTATGAATATTCAGTGGTTTCCGGGGCATATGACCAAAGCGGTGCGGCTTATTGAAGAAAACCTTAAGCTTGTAGATGTAGTAGGTTATGTGTTGGATTCACGTGCGCCGTCGGCGTGTTTTAATCCTATTTTTGATAAGATAGTAGGCGACAAATCGGTTGTTTATATTCTCAATAAAAGTGATTTAGCAGATATGGCGAAATTGCAAGCGTTTGCCTATAACTTAAAAAAGGAAGGAAAGGTAGTAGTTACAATAAACGCTGCAAATGGAAACAGTGTAAAAGGCGTAGCTGAAGCGTTCAAAGAGGCGAGCAAAGTTAGAATTGAAAAGTTTAAAAGCAAAGGTATTTATCGTCCGACACGAGCGATGATTATTGGAGTGCCAAATTGTGGAAAGAGTACTATAATTAATGCGTTGTGCGGCAGAAAAGCTACGATAACGGGCGATAAACCAGGTGTTACGAAAGGAAAGCAGTGGGTGCGATTAACGGACGGTTTAGAATTGTTGGATACTCCAGGAACGTTATGGGGACGTTTTGACGATGAAAAAGATGCGAGGCATTTGCTTTATATAGGAAGTATAAAAGACGATATAGCTGATATTGAGGAGATTGCGCCCTATTTAATGGACGAACTTAAACTTTTATATCCGAACGAATTAAAAGTTAGGTATAAATTTGAAACACTTGATAAAAGCGGATTGCAACTTTTGACGGATTTATGTATAATGCGCAGTTTTACGCTTAAGGGCGGTGAGATTGACATTGAAAGGGGCGCAAGGTCGCTACTTGATGAATTTAGAAAGGGCAAAATTGGCAAAATTTCCTTTTAAATGAATAATAGTATAAAACACAATGGTGACAAAATGGTTTATTTAGATTATGAAAAACAACAGCAAGCTTTAGGTTTTGAACATATTTGCGGCGTTGACGAAGCTGGTAGAGGTTCGCTTTGCGGTCCAGTTGTCGTGTCTTGCGTAGAGATGCCACTTAAAACTGAATTTATTATTGATGGCGTTGACGATAGCAAAAAATTATCGGAAAAAAAGCGTAATCAATTGTATCTTAAGATTATTAAATGCGCAATCGATTATAAAATTGCTGTTGTCGATAACTTTATTATTGATGATATAAATATTTTGGAAGCTACTAAACTTGGTATGCGTGATGTTATCAATTCTATGTCTAATATTGACATAGCTTTAATTGACGCAGTAAAATTAGAGGGCATCAAATGCCAATCTTTATCCATTATTCACGGCGACGCAAATAGTTATAGTATTGCCGCAGCCAGCATTTTGGCTAAGGTTACAAGAGATAAAATGATGGTAGAATTTGATAAATTATACAACGGATACGGCTTTGCAAAAAACAAAGGGTACGGGACAAAAGAACATATCGCAAAAATAGCTGAATTAGGACTATGCCCGATACATAGAATTACATTTACAAAAAAATTTGTAAAAAACAACGAAAATATTGTTATAAACAAATAAAAAAACATTTATTATTGTCATTTTGATTATTTGTATTACTTTTATTTAATGTATAAGTTGCGATATGAATTAATCACGATATGAATTAGTTGCAATGATATTTCGTTACGGTATGAATTAGTTGCGAGAATAATTTGTTGGTATGGTTAAAGCGAGATATAGGTGAAAAATATGTTTATTCCGATTAACAAAAGAGCTGTTGGAAATCAAGGTGAGTTGCAAGCTGTAAAATTTATGAAAAATCAAGGATTTAAGATTTTGCAACGCAACTATTTAATTGTGGGCGGCGAGATTGATATTGTTTGTTTTAAAAAACCTGATTTGTACGTTTTTGTCGAGGTAAAACTACGTACTAATAGCTCGTTTGGTAGAGGAGTAGATTCCATTACAACACAAAAAAAACAAGCGTTAATAAAATGCGCTCAATGTTATTTACTTGCGCATCATTTAGCTAATGTGAACGCTCGTTTCGATGTCATTGAATTTAATGAGGATATTATTACTTGGTACGAAAACGCTTTTGAAATTAATTAAATTATGCGCGTCAATAATTATTTAAGAGATTTTTTGAAAAGTTTCTATAATTATTAAATTTTCGTATAAATATAATTATTAAATTTTCGTATAAATAT
>JAVVUQ010000040.1:6357-13433 GCA_036653075.1 Clostridia bacterium
TCTATAATTATTAAATTTTCGTATAAATATAATTATTAAATTTTCGTATAAATATTAATTATTAAAGCTTATATGTAAATATTAATTATTGAAGTTTAAGTGTAAGTGGAAATATTTTTATAATTAAAAAGTAACAGTTGCAATAAAGTAAATAATATGTTATACTATAAATAGTAAATATAGTATTGGCATTAAGGCATTATAAATAATATTGTGGTAAGGATGATGCGATTATGAAGTTTGTATGTGAAGGATTAGATTTAAGTGAAGCTATTGCTAAGGTTTCAAAAGCGGTGGCGTCAAAAGCGGTAGAAGAAAATCAATTAATGGGGTGCATAAAATTAGATGCGTATGATAATGTTTTGACATTATTTGCTACTGATGGTGAGCTTGCGATATTAAAGCGTATCAAAGCAGAAGTTATTGAAGAAGGTTCTGTTGCTATTGCTGGGATGTTTATGGTGGAGTTTGTGCGCCGATTATCTAACGAACAGATAGAATTTACTCTTTCGCCTAATTATATGATGAGGATTAGATATACAGATAGTGAAGTTTTTGCGCAGTGTTTGGATAGTATGGAGTATCCGCTTTTTAAAACATTACTTAATCCGCAATCGGTGTCTATTGTTCAAAAAGAATTAAAAGAGCTTATTGATAAATCGGTATTTTGTGTAGCAGCAGAAACTAATGGGAGGGCTGTTTTAAGGGGCTGTTTAGTAGAAGTTGAAAATTATAAGATGACTTTTGTAGCTCTTGATGGTTATCGACTAATGAGAATTTGTAAACCTGTTGAAAGTAAGATGGACAAAATTTCGGCGATTATTCCAGGGCGTTCCTTGCTTGAAGTATCAAAAATCATAACAGACGAAAAGGAATTAGTATCGTTACATTTTGAAAATGATTATGTTATGTTTGATTTTGGAAGTACGAAAGTGTTAACGAGGTTACTTGCTGGAGAGTTTATAAAATATGATCATATTATTCCATCTGAATTTTGCACAGAAATCACGATTAATCGTGAAATGATGTTAAAGTCTTTAGATAGAGCCAACATATTGAGCAGAACAGATGTCAAAACAAGTGTCGTAACACTCAATATTCACGAAAATCTAATGACTGTTACAGGTAACGGAAAAATGGGCAACATTACGGAGAATATTAATATAACGATGAAAGGAAAAGATATGAAAATTGCCTTTAATATTAAATATCTTTTAGACTTTCTAAGTAATGTCGACGAAGAATTTTTAAAAATCAAGTTTGCATCTTCTATTGCGCCTTGTATCATAACTCCCGTAACAAACGCAGACGACAGCGCATATTTTTATCTTGTATTACCAATTAGAATTAATTTTGAATAAACAGAATATTTGATGATTTACACGTAGAAAAGAGGAAAATTATTTTTATTAAATAGTAATAATAGAATACACACAAAAAATATGTATAAATATACAACCTTGTTGATATCAAGTCAACAAGGTTATTATATAGTGTAAAATAAATAAAATATTACATATAAATTTGTTTATAAAATAAAAATATAGTGTTTATTAATCAATAAACGCTATATTAATATAATAAAGATACAATATTATAAATATATAATATAATAAAGATACAATATTATGGATATATAATAAATATATTTAGGGTAGTTAGAGCGATAGGCTAATAGTTATTAATTCGTCTTTGACCATTTTTCATATTTTCGTTATAGAGAACGTATTTATTTTTGCCTTGTTGTTTAGCTTTATAAAGGGCGATGTCGGCATTTTTATATAGTTCATCGAAAGCGCCGTTATTAAAGAAAGTTACGCCCATACTAACGGAGTGTTTAAAGCCGTTGTCTAATTGATATTCTAAGCCGATTCTTATTTCCTCAATACGTTTGTGTAAAGTTTCATAGTTAGGAATGTCTTTTAAGCAGAATATAAACTCATCGCCGCCAATGCGTCCAAGCAAGTCATTTTCTCGCAACATATGTTTTAAAATATCGACTAATTTAACCAATGCTGAATCGCCATAATCGTGACCGTACGAATCGTTAATGGATTTAAAGGAGTCAATATCCAGCATAATTAATGCGTGATTTGCGTTGCAGTTACTTATCATATTTTCCAAGCTTTCTTTAAATGCTTCACGATTCAATACGCCTGTTAAAGAATCGGTAATGGAGCGTTTTTCTAATAATAATTTAGCGTTTACCTCGTCATCGACGTCTTTATAGAGCATATAAGCTTTTATATCCTGTGAATCAGAGTAGCCAATCAATTGAATATTTAAAGATAGATAACGATAATGTTTATCCAATAGAAGCCTAAAGGTAAATTCGTGTTCCCTTCTTCCGTTTTTGTACATTGTTATCAAATTTTCTTTAAGCATTAAAGATTTATAAGATAAAACATCATCGACAAAGATAGCCGTAGCGCATAATCTATTAGTTCTATCGTTGTTGCTTTCATTTTTTATTAAGATATCGTCAAGAAGTTGACCTTGTTTATCCATAATAATGTCTTTTGTTAAATTGTATTCTAATAAGCATATAGTTTTTTGCGGCATATCAGCGATACTTTGTTTCCATTTTTCGTAAGACAAGGTTAATTCACGTAATTTAGAGATGTCGTAGTATGAAATTATTGTATGCAAAGCTTTACCATAATCATCGTAAATAGTAGTAAATTCGTTCTTTAACCAAATATTTTCTCCCTTTAAATTTTTAATACAGCAAATTGCTTTTCCATTTTTTTCGCCTCGCTGCATAGCGTTATAAAATTCCTTATAAACAGATACGCTTTCAGGGGCGACAATTCCCTTTGCTAAGATGCTGTTTGGAACATTTTCAATGACTTTGCAATCGCCAAATATTTTAAATCTGTCAAACTGTTGATAAATTCTTTTTGTTGCGATATCATAGCGTAAAATACATTTTTCACTATGTTCAGCGGCGATTCGATATTCTTCTTCGCTTACACGTACATCTTGCTCCATAATCTTACGGTCAGTAATATTAATTACTGATGCGATTAATTCATTAGACTCAACCTTACAGTTACAACGCGCAAGAATATATAAAATTTTATTATTGACGTCTTTTTCACGTAATTCTACTTCGAAATACTTGTCTTGATTTTTGTTTATGCAGTCGGAAATAATATCAAAAATTTTATGCATATCGTCAGGTACTACTACATAATCAACGGAAACAAATCCAACATTTTTTGCTTCTTGCGCCGTATATCCAAACATTTCATAATAAAAGTTATTAGCGTAAATAATAGTCATTTTATTATCCAATTTAATTTTGCATATCCCGCAAGGTATTGTTTGTGACAATTTCTCAAAATCAGTAGCTTTTCTAACGACATCTATTGCTCGTTTGATAGCTCCAATACTTACGCATAACACAAAAACAAACAATCCAATTTTAAATGCTGAAGCATAAGCTGAAGCCATCTCTAAATAGAAAAATATCAGCGCAGATATGACAAGCAACACAAAAACTACTGTTCCAACAATAAATAACTTTAAATTTGGATTTTTATTTTTCTTATAATTAATCGTTGAAACTATAGCAATATATAAAAGCGAAATTACGATTAAAAGATGGAAAATCCAAAGCGTATTCGCAAAGGAATTTATCACTCCCGTTATAAACAAAATAAAACTCAAAGCGAAAGCGATAAAAAACAAAAATACTATCGTATCAATAACATATTTAATTCCGACAAATCGCGCTTTAAAATATAATAGAAAAGGTACGGGCATAAGCATAAATGAAAAAAATGCTAAAAAGTATTGATAATCATTATATCCAAAAACTGTTTCCAACACAATACTATTAGATAAAATCCAAACAGCAGAAAGAACAATAAAAATTGTCAAATATACTAATGGCGAAAATTGCGTATCGGTTCGCTTGACGTAAACTATACCAATGACTAATGTGATTATCGCCAACGTAATCATTCCAGAAAAAAGGAGAATCGTATCGATGTTTTTTATTATAATATCTTTGGTCAAATCGTTTTCGTTGAGTATGCGAATTTTGCTAATACTAAAAGAATCAACGATATTATCAATTTTGATTGTCAAAGTTAAAGTTTTGCCTTCGTGTTCTTTTGCCAAAGCAAGCTTTCCCCAAGATGCGATATAATGCAAATTAAATGTTCTGTTATCATATATTCCGTCAATAAATAACTCTTTACCATCAATATAAGCTTTAACATGATTGTGGTTAGATGAAAAATAAAAAATTGCATCTTCAGGAAGCTCGTCTGGTAATTGTTTTTTAAGTATAATAGTTTCATTTGACGAAAACTTTTTAGTAGAAACTGAAATCAATTGTGTTTTACCATCGACAGTATATTCCCAATCATCATTAAAATCTATAAAATTAACTTTTTGTGACCACTGTGAAGAATTTATAGCAGCATAAATCGTAATAGATATAGTAATAATCAATATCATTACAAATATAATATTTATAACCGCTTTGATTTTCATAAACTTAACTCCTTAGTATAGTAGATAACAGTTTTAAATTTATCTTAACGATAAGTAAAGAATATTTTATAGTTATAAACGTGGCATATTGCGCATTGCAAATTGTAGATTAAACGTTGATATCTTATATTCACATTCTTTTAAATGTTACGAACTATTGTAGTTGGTGAGATGAAGTAGGACATTCGTGACACAAAGTCACAAACTAATAAAATACATATAAAAAGCCATCAAATAATTGTATAAATTGAGCAATAATTTTACAAGTATTAATAATAAAAATGTAGTGAATTAACATTTTATTAAATTTTAATATGTTACAATATTTCAATTAATTAATTATTTGATGTTCATTTCATTCTTATATTCATTGTCGCCATTATTTATCTTTATTGTAGTGTTGTTGATATTGGTTGTATTTGCTTTTTAAATAATTCTGCGATATTTAGAACGGGAATGAAGTAAGGAGGTAAATTTGAATTAGCTGTAACAGTAGACACTAAAGCTCTCAAATAGGGAAATAACACTGTTAATGCAGTATCTTCCATAATATTTGCTAATGCTTGTGATGACGACCACTGTTCAAGTTCAAAAACACCTGAAATGGTTGCGCTAAAGGTAAATGGAAGCGGCTCGTTGGTTTCCAAAATATTTATTGATAATTTAACAAGAGCGTTATTTTCGTCAATTTTAATAATCGCGCGTTGAAAATTGGGATTTATTCTTATTTGCCGTTCGGGTTTTAATTGAAATGATTCATTCATATTGAAATGAATTGCATTTACAGCATATTTTTTCATTTGTATAATAGTTTTTTCTGACATTTTTCTCCTATATATTACCACAATATTTTTTTAAGTTAGACATTAAATTTAACGATATATATGTCTTTGAAAACATACGAGTTTAGCGCAAAATGACATTTAACCTAAAAAAAAAGCAATACTACAAAAAAGCGGCAGCATTGTGACGCTTTTATTTAAATGTTAAATTTCGCTTAAGCAGTTGCATAACAAGAAATTTAATCACTGATTAGACAAATGGTTAAATAATAGCGAGCGAAAAGTTGTTTAAGCAAAACAAGTAAATTGGCAATATGTAGATATTTTCTGCATTAATGTTATAATTTTACGCTATCTTTTAGACCTTTTCCAGCTTTAAATGTTGGTATGCGTGATGCAGGAATGTCCATTTTTTCTTTTGTAGCAGGGTTCAAACCAGTACGCGCAGCGCGCATTTTAGCTTCAAATGTACCAAAACCAGTAAGTGTAACCTTATCTCCGTCTGCCATCGCTGCTGCTATGACATCAAAAACCGCATTAATTGCTATTGAAGCGTCTTTTTGGCTGATATCTGTTTTATTGGCGACAGCTTTAATTAAATCTTGCTTATTCATACTGAAACCTCCTAAAATTTTGCGTACGGTTATTATAAAAAGTATTTCATATCGAATTTTTCTTTTCATAATCTTATTATAATAATATCATATTAAATACAAACCGTCAACTTTTTAATTAAGTTTTGCATAATTTATTTAGAAATTTGCAATTATATTCAAAATAACGCTAATAAAGGCAATTATTGTGTTTAGAAAAATAAAACCAATAATAATAGTAATTAAAAGATTTTAAGTTATAATAAAAACCGATATATAATTGCTATTTATTATGATATCATAATTGCTATTTTTTTATAATATTATAATTGTTATTTATTATAATATTATATATTTACATTTTAATTAATGAAAAAGTTTCACTCAAAAGGGCGAATACGAAGTGGAATGCCCATACCGTCGCAAAGTTTTTGACAAGCTGCTATTTCTTCAGCGCCGATGATATCGACGATAGAAAAGTTTACGTTTATGCCTTCATTTCGGCAATTAATGGCAAATTGTAGCATAATATAAAATGCGTCTATTCCAAATTCGCTGTGGCAAATACTGTCATATTTTTCTTTGTTTGAGGCGTTTAAACTGACGTTTATGTCGTCTATTATGTTTTTAAATAGGTGAGCGGTGGGTTTTTTGTTAATAGCGTCGCTACAACCATTAGTGTTAACACGAGTATACGCTCCTTTAAGCTTTAAAAACTTCGCAACTTCAAGCAACGTATCAAGTTGACAAGTTGGTTCGCCAAAACCGCAAAATACTACCATTTTGTAAGGAGTTAAATCTTCAGGCAACGCATCGATTACTTCTTGAGCGGAAGGGTCACGTGTCAGCCAAAGAGGCTGGTCGCAAATTCCATCGTGTCCATTGCGAATACAAAAATCGCAACTATTGGAACATTTATTTGTTAAATTTATATAAAGATTTCCATAAGCTTTATATACATAAGTATCCATAATTTCCTCCAATTAGCAAAGGTCAAGTTAACTGTTTGCTATAGCTTATATTGTAATATTTACAATATAATATTATTATTTTATAAATAAATTATCAAAGTATTTAATAATAATTAGTTACTTTTAATAATAACAACTATCTACTTAGTCATAATTAGTTACTTTTAATAATAACAACTATCTACTTAGTCATAATTAGTTACTCTTTAATTATTATAATTACT
>JAVVUQ010000041.1:0-2930 GCA_036653075.1 Clostridia bacterium
AAGTGGAACTTATTGCGACAATAAGAATCAATAATGAAATATTTACACAGTCATTTAAATTTAATTTTATAAAGCAAAATAATGATACAAGATTCCAATATTTGCTTTCAAAAATCGGGACAATAAAATTAAGTTCATTATATGATTGGTCGGCTACGTCGCCAACGCCCCCGTCATATTCCACGTCGCATTTTGATTTGCCGACGCTATTGAACTATAAAGATTTCGATTATGATAAAGTAGCAAGTGGGACGCAAGGTTGCGTAGATTTAGGATTGTCGAAAATCGAATATACAATTTCGACTAATTATACATACGTAGGCGGTGGATATTTAGGTTCAAATAATACAGACAAATATTATTATAGAGTAACATTAAATACACCGACATTTTCAAGATATGCTGAAGTAAAGGTAGTTGGAAAATTTTCTGATGAAGATGCATCAATGCCGATGCACGAAGGCGTAGTAAAAGTACTTATAGACCTTGGAGATAAAGGCGGATTATACGATAAAGTTGCAGAGTATTTGCAAGGTGAATTGAATAAAATTGATGTATTAAGAAATATTTTAGATGTAAGAAGTGGAATAAATCCATTTGATAAAACGCCGATAACAGAACAAACTAAAAAAGGCGCGCTTAATGAAAATGGTGATTTTCTAATGCCGACTGAATATTTAGGTTTTTTCATTGAATACATATTTGATAATAAAATAGCTGATGTAGAGATGAAAGATGTTACAACCAAACAAGTATATGATAATAAAGGTAAAGTGTGGGATGACGCTACAAGTATAGGCGATAAATATTATAAAATTCAACCCACGCTAATTAATCTAAAAGAATATGATTCAAGAGCAGCCGTTACAGTTAGAATCACTCTACCAGGCGATACGGTTGGGACTAATCACGATTATACATTATATTTTGACCTACCTGGCGCAATTCATAATAATGAAATTGGCATAGCTGATTTTGAAATTTTCTACAATGTAAAATTACAAATTATACAACAGTTGCCGAATGGTGAAGTATCGGATAAGGATATAATTTTTACAAATACAGTGAATCCCGAAACAAATGTAGCGCATTTTGTTACAAGTACAAAGTGGAATTATATATTACTTAGGGATATCGCCTATTGCAAAGCGTTAGTTTTTGAATACGGAACAAACGAAATAGTATTAGACACAGATTTTGATAGACTTATCGTTTGGGCAAAAGAGGTGACAGCTAACCCATCAAAAATTACAATTGGAACGGTTATAATTGACATTGCCAATGATGGAAAAGAAACAATAAGCGAAACTGAAAGAAATACAATACTGAGCTATGGTGAGTTTAAAGGCTATAATAGTGGCGATAGTAAATTTAAAGATTTATTTTATGATGATCGTCACAATCTTCCAATTATAGGAAGTAATGCTACGCTACATATAGCGGATAATAGTTTGTCTGACTTTAATCCGTCGTCGCCATTGACAGACGTTGATTATTTAAAAAATCATTTAAATAGTATTACAAAACCAGAAAATGGTTATACAGAATTAAATGATTTTTGGTTTGATTGCTTATGCGAATGGGCGCAACAGTCAATAGAAAGTAGTCTTACGTTTGTATCTTGGCTAACAAATAAAAAAGGATTAACGGAAGATATAATGCCATCACAAATAAAAAATTCTTCATTACTCAAGGAAATTAAGTCATCTAATGGTATGGCTTGTACAGCAAGTGAAAAATTAGTTATAAAAGAATATCTTCAAAATCTTATGAATTATACAACCGCTGCTATTGCTATTGATTTAATAACAGATAATAGTCAAGATTTGAGTTCAATTAAATCTGCAGTAAAAAAAGATTTAACAAATAAATTAATTGCAATTTATGATTCTATTATAACTTGGGCGACAACTTCAACTTCAGCGCCATTGACAGATTCATTTACGAATTTCAGCAGTTTATTTACAACTAAAGTTCCAACAGCGCCCGTATCGAAATCAAATTATCCGTTTTATCAATTTGATTATGACGGAGTAAATAAATATCAA
Source organism: Clostridia bacterium (assembly GCA_036653075.1). Taxonomy (GTDB): domain Bacteria; phylum Bacillota; class Clostridia; order Christensenellales; family CAG-314; genus JAVVUQ01. The sequence continues at coordinate 2,049 of JAVVUQ010000041.1, forward strand.
TCAGATGGAAAAAAGGAAATATCACAAAAAGAAGAAGAATGTTTATTGAATTTCACAAATTCGTGGGGTATTAAAGCTAAATTTAAATTTGCTTGGGATAAAGTAATATATCCTGAAGATAATACATTGTCATTAGTAGATATACAAAAGTTAAATACATTAATTACATTGTATTCGCCTCCCATATCTCAAAATATTACGCTTGACAAAAAGACAATATCAGACGTGAACGTTGGCGTGGTTAATTCAAGCGATACAATTCATAACGTCGTGGATACAACAAAATATTATCCGTTAAATCAATTGCTTTATTATAAAATTAATGGAATAAAAAAATCGATAAGCGGACTTAAATTTTTTATAAACTTAGAGTACTTAGCTATTAATGGAAATATCAATAACAATATCTTTAATGGCGATATAAAAAGTAATGAATTTTTGAAAGAATTATCATCAACAAATACTACGATTACGCACCTTGAAATGCAGTTTACAGAATTGACAGATATTACTTCAATTAAGCTATTAAAATCTATAACTTATTTAGATTTAAGTTGCAATAGTGTTTTAAGCGATATTCGTGGTATTTCAAATATGAATTTAAGTATACTTAAATTTTTAGATGTTTCTAATACGAGCGCAAAAGTATCTGCTGCGAATGTAGTGGGCATTGTGGGCAGTGATAATGGAAAAGTTAATGTTAATGGCGTTGAAATAGATAAAGGCAAAGAATTTAGCGGCGATGATATGGGAATATTAGAAAACGCTTATTTCAACTATGTAAAAGCTCATTCACCAGAAACTCCGCAATATATTGTAAATAAAACGAGTACTCCAAATTCAAGAGTTTTATTTACACCTAATATCACAGCCGATCCATAC
>JAVVUQ010000041.1:3030-11887 GCA_036653075.1 Clostridia bacterium
GCAATTCGTATATTTACAATAGATGTTAACATAAAAAAACAACCATAGTCTATGATTTACATAAAAGATAGGTGTAGAAATGAAAATCAAATTTAGAAATATAACTTTATTATTAACAACGCTTATTGCAATACTATTATGTATTAGTATTGTAGGTGTTGGCTATGCCTATTTTGATGACATAAAAGTAGTAAATGATACTTTACAGTTTGCAATAGGGGCAAATAACAATGAAATATTGATAAATTCCGCTGAAGATTTAATTAGATATGGCTCAGATTCTACCTATAACAATTATTATAAAGTGAGCGGACAAAAACCCAATAACCACGAAAACGGCAATCGTTTTGTATTAAAATTAAATATAGATATAACGCTTAAGTCAGATATATATATTACCGCTGATGCGCATATCAATTTAAATGGTAAAAAAATTATTACAAATGGTAAAAGTATAAATATAAAGCACAATTATTATGGTAGTATTGTAATTGAAAATGGTTTTATTACGCCAAATTTTGATAGCGCATCTAAGCCGATAGGCAACATTAATATAAACACGCCTAACGCTGTAATTATAATTAATAATATAACGTTTCCGGCGGAAATGACCGACGCGAACAAAGCAATATACATATCTCAAAACGCAGTTGTAGCAAACACGGCGTTAACAGCAAATGCAGCAATGCTTATGATTAATAATGTTTTAGAAAATTTAAATTCAGCGCATAAAAATCTTTATCAAGAAGTAAATGATGCGGATATTATGCTTTCAAAAAACATTTATTGTCCATTTCACAATGATGGAGATGCGAAAGTTAATCATAATTGCTGTTTTGTTAGCAGTGATATTGATTTACCTTTTTATTTTTATAATAACGCAGTTTCTATAACATATACAAGTAGCGATACAACAGTTATTAGCAACAAAGGAAAAGTTACGCCGCCTACAGGTAATGTAGTTGAGACAGTGACATTGACTGCGACAGTAATTGTCAATACAACAACATATACCAAAAATTTTATAATTCACGTAATAAATAGTAATGATAAAGCAAATTTAGTCAAAGCAGGGATAGTAATTTCAACTGAACGATTAGAACCATATAAAAAAGCTGAAACATTAAATGGTGTTACGTCATTTAAGTATGTATTTAATAGTGACATTATGTTGCCAATAAACTGTCAATTTAATTCTACTTTAAAATATAAGTACGAGGTTTATGATACAAATGGAGTAAATCTATTAGGCTCAACAGAAACATTAACTACTTCTCCGTCTTCGAACGCATATTTTTCATATGATTCAAATGTTTTCGACGGATATTTGTATAAACAAAATAAAATCGCAAAAAAAATGAAAATTACTTGCATAAGTGACGCAATTAATACTTTTATTACATTGGATTTAAGCAGCGCTTCAGGAATGATTAAAGATAGATATACAATCGCTCAAGAAATACTTAATCATTTATATGGAAATGAAATTGTCATTAAAGATGAGACAGGCATAGATACGGATACTGTTCAGTTTGGTTATACCGCAAAAAAAATGATATATGATTTAACAGCTGTTTGTCAGGAAATAGGCGTTGAGTTTAAAGATATTCCAACAATAAATAGTAGTAATGGTATTAATCTACTAAATAATACTGAAAAAACTTATGAAATTGCAGATTGGACAAATAATACTACCACAGTAAAATTATTGCGGTATAAACGAGGATCAATAAAACCAGATATTGCTCAGTCAGTTTATTTGAGTGTATCTTTTACATACAGCAATCCAGCTGAAACAATTGATGTAACAGTACCAATAAAATTTCAACCAGTTGATAGCGGTGATAATGTAACTCTATTTGAAGCGTATTATAGATATTTTGATAATTTATTTAAGAGCGCAACTTTAGGCGTTACGTATAAAAGTTTTGATTTTCCATTTAACTATAATACGAAAGACCCAGTATTTTATTTTGATATTAAAACTATCGATATAAAGACAGGTAGAGAAACAGATTTTACAGATACAGATTTAATGAAGGTTACTTTAAGACATGAAGCAAAATCTTATACTAAAGATCAAGTTATAGCGATGCCTTCAACAGAATTAGAGCGATTAGCATCCGCAGGAAATGCTAAATGGCATTTTGAAATAGATATAACAAAAATATCAAGTATAGACACAAAAATAATGTGCTATTATAGATATAAGTTTACACCATATACAGTAGCGTGGGGCGGCACAGGTGTAAATGGCGCAAATGACCCTGCTTTTGTAAGCAAATTTATAATACCTGGCGTTGTTAGAAATGAAGACGGTGATATAAAAACTTTATATACGGGAATGCCAGATGCTAATTTATATAAAAAAATTTATGAATTATATACGACAAATGGAGTTAATGATAAATATGATATAAATTTAGACAAAAATAAGAAATTAATTTTAATTTCGTGGCTTAATAAAGAGATTCCGTTGTTAGACAATTTTCCAATTTCAACTGATACTAATAAAATTTTAAATTATAAAGGATTAGAGTATTTAAAGAATGTAAAAAGCTTAAATTTAACCAACGCAAATGTAGAATATGATGATATTATATATATTTCTGAAATGCTAACATTACAGCAATTAAATTTATCAAATAATACTTTATCGGAAGCAGTTAGAGCCGCATATTTACCAAGTGGTAATAATGGCTTAATAAGTAAGTACATATCGAAACTTAAAAATTTAAAAATTATACATTTAGAGAATAATAAAATAAGCAGTTTTAAAGGTTTGGCAGATTTACCACAGCTTAAAGAAGCGTATTTGTATAATAATATACCTGAAAGTACAATATCTAAAGATGCACAAGGTGATGCTTATAATATAGCTCAAGGATTATTAGAAGTAGTAAAAGCATTATATGGCTCTATTGGCGCAACTAATATTCCTATATTTGTTAATTTATCGCAAAAAGGCATAAAAATATACAATATTGAAGGCGGAATGATTTATACTGTAAGCGACAAGGATAATGAGCTATATAGTACCTTGTCAAGTATAGAATATCAAAAAAAATTGCCTATTGGCGCAAACATAGAAGGTGTATACTCTTCACTTAGCACTACGTTAGCTCATTTTAATATTACGGCAAAACACAGCGGCGATTTTAGACCAGTATATGAAACGCATGTTGAGGGTTCGTTACCATATCTAAATGAACTTTCAATGTATAAGGATTATACTGATACAATTAACTATCAAGCAGTTTTAGATAATGAAACGGCTACTACTAAAACTACAAACAAATTTAGCATAACATATACATATTATCAAATGATTGATGGAATTAAAGTAGGTATATCGTCATATTGGGTTCATTTTATTTATGCAATTAGCACTACAGTTGAATTCAATATTGAAAGATTTTAAACGTTAGGCTAATATTCATTGATTTTAAGTAAAAATATAGTAATTTAAAGGAAATAGCAAATGAATTATACAAATAAAAGCAAATCAACAAAATTAGGCAAACAAATAATTGTCTGTTTTGTCACGCTGCTTTTTTCTATTTCGCTTCTTGGCGCTGCCACATATGCGTGGATTTCTATAAGCGAAACTGTTAAGTCTAATGATATTGGACTAACTACCGATTCGCAATCACTGAAAATTACAAAGTGTACCATTGTTAGCACGCAAATTGGCATAAGCAATGTTGATACAATTACCACTGAAGCTGTAAGCGGTTTGAACGGTATTACTAAAATACCTGTGAATATAGGTACGCTTTTACCTACGGATACAATGACATTTACATTAATTATCAAAAATATAAGTAACAAGAATATGAATATAAAACTTAGTTTTATGCAATTGTACGCCAGCGTGCTTAGAAATTTACCAGTTGTTACTCCAATGATAGATTATGATATGAGCTATGCTTATAAAATTAAAATCAATTCCGTAAGCCACCGAAGTAATGATACGGATATATTTGTAGAGGATGTTATAAGCTTTACCGAATCTTTTGTTTCTGATAGCGCTTCATTAACTAATACTAAAATACCTAATCCTAATTATGACGCAAACGATCCAATTAAAAAAAACAATCCCGAAAACATTATGATAAAAGGCAATTATGACATAGCAAGCGGTATTACAGTTTATTCCAAACAAGAGATTAAAATCGTCTTTACTATGACATTTGACACAACAAATTTAACAGACAGAATGAAACCAAATGGCTCTACAAATACAACATTTACGCCGAATATGCTTTCACGAGGCTTTTTTCAATTTAAAGAATTAAGAATAAGCAACATAAGCGCATAAATAATTATATCATTAAACTATAAAAATAAATAAAGAAAATTTTTTAATTAATGTAAAAAATATAAAATTAATGTAAAAAATATAAAATTAATGTAAAAAATATAAAATTAATGTAAAATATTATTAAGATTATATAGAAGTTAAACTTAGGAGGTAGAATTAGTATGAAAAAATTTAAATTTATGGCAATATTAACGTTATTACTTGCTACGATATTTTCATCAGTAACAGTAGTTTATGCTTGGATTGTGATAATTGACAATACTGATTCTATGTCTTTTACTGCAGCAGCTGTTGCATCAAGAATTATAATAACCAAAGGTTTAGATAATAATCAGGATGGTATTTTAGAATTTGATGGAACAAATGACCGTTTTGATGAAAAAACCAAATTGGACAGTTTATATTTAACACCAAATAAAGATAATATAAAAGTTTTTACTGATGCTTTAATGATAAAAAATGCAATGCCAACGGAAATACATACTTGGAAAGTTGAAGTGGAAAATAACGGCGATGTAACGTGTGATTTAGTATTTAATATAGTTTATAATGTTAAGTCTTTAATGAAAGTATTTAGTATTTCAACATCATATGGTGACGGAAACACTATTACGACAACTCCTAAAGCATATTTTGGAGTACAAAGTAATAATATATTAGAATATAAAACGGGTTTAATAGTGCCAACAGGAAATAAAGCTACGATTATGATTAAAATGGAATTTGAGGTATTAGACGTTTTAATCGCAAATAACATTAAATTGAATGATGACAGCGCTTTAATAAATAATACCGAATATCAAGCATATCAAGGACAGTCGTTGACAACTGCGGATACGCCAATTATTAAAATTTTCTTGCAAAAATAATAATTAAAATTTTTAAACTGTTTCGAAAATCAAATTAAGCTATATAAATGCTTAAATTGAGAAGAATATATAGAATATAAGGATAATAAATCGGTGGTAAAAAAACCTCCGATTTTTGTCAAGATAAGATGTTATACATAATAAATTAGGAACTAAAACTTGAATTTACAAAAACTAAAAAAATATAACGCAATTTAAATAAATTAGTAAAATAAAATAAACAAAATAATGGTAAAGTGATAAGTATTAAATGATATAAATTTAACCAATTAAAATAAGATGAAATAGCGCTTAACGTAGGAGTTAATATGGATTTAAAATTTCAAACTAACACTGTAAAATTATTGTTTAATATGTTTGATAGAAAGACTGTAACAACGTCAGTTATTAAATATACGCCGCAAAAAGTTGTTTTTATGCCAAGCGAAGTAAAAGACGAAACACGATTACCAAGGGTAAAAGCGGAATCGGTTGGTATATCGCCAATTAGGTTACAAAATTATTTTAAAGATATCGGCAATGATTCAATGGCGATGGCGCATACGGTAATTGTCGCAAAAGACGGTTGTATTGTAGGAGGCAAAAATTATTCTCCTTACAGTTCAAAGATGTGGCATATTACCTATTCTATGTGTAAAACTATAACTGGACTTGCTATAGGAATGCTTATTGATGAGGGACGATTGTCAATAGATGATAAAATATTTAAAATATTTGATAAAAAATTACCACTTACTGTAAATTTAAGATTGTTTAGTTTAACTATTAGACATTTATTGACCATGCAATCGGGCGTAACATTTAACGAAGCTGGTTCAGTTACAGATGAAAACTGGTATGAATCCTTTATGACTTCTCAATTACTATTTGAGCCGGGCAAAGGATTTATGTATAATAGTATGAATTCTTATATGTTAGCTGTAATCATCAAGGAAATTACTAATGAAAGTTTGACGGACTATTTGAAATCGCATTTATTTGATCCAATGGGAATTAAACGATTTTACTGGGAAAAGTCGCCAAGCGGAATAGAGAAAGGCGGATGGGGACTATATTTGTTGCCAGAAGATATGGTTAAATTAGGATTATTGATATACAATGGAGGAGTGTGGGAAGGCAAGGCGCTTATTTCACGTGAATGGATAACGGCGGCCACAACCAACCAAGTAAAAGTTCCCGAATACGTTGGAAAATATGGCTATGGCTATCAGATGTGGGTGGGTGAAAATCCACGCCAAGCGATGTTTAATGGAATGTTTGGACAGAATATAGTAATTTATTTGGATAGCGGCGTCGTGGTTGCTATAACAGCTGGTAATAGCGATATTTTTCAAACCAATAACTTTTTTAAATATTCTGAAAGTTATTGGGGAGATTCTAATGATTTAATTAATGATAAAGCGAACAAACCAATAGGATTATCTTCAAAAGATAATACTGTAAAATATAAGTTATCAAAAATTAAAGAAGAAACACAGATACCTGCAAAATGGAAAGCGATAAATAGTAAAGTGTATGTATTAAATGATCGTCAATCTAAAAGCGTAGGGTTAATGCCACTTGCTTTGCAAGCGATGCAAAACAATTTTAGTAAAGGCATAGAGGAAATATCTCTTACTTTTGTTAATGAAAATTGCGCTATTAAAATCAAGGAAGGCGATGTTATATATACTTTGCCAATAGGAATAGACAAACCAATAAGGAGCGAATTAGACATTAATGGTGAAAAATATGCAGTGGAAGTGGAAGGCGTATTTACAAAAAATGAGGATTATGTACCAGTATTAAAGCTAAAAATATGCTTTATTGAAATGGCAAATGTGCGTTTTATCAAGATATTTTTGTATAATGAAAGCATTAATACGCAATGGAGTGAAACACCGGGAGTGGAGTTTATCACTAATGGCATTCAATTATTCTTTTCAATAATCAAAACAAATAAATTGTATAATGCGGTAGCGTCTAAAATTGATACGGATTATTTTAAAAAAAGAATGAAAATCTTATTTGAACCAGATGTAGAGGGCGAATTAAAAAAACTCAGTTTAACAGCGGATAAAAATATTGAATTAAAGGAAATTGTAAAAATAAAGAAGTCCGATTCTGTAAAAATTGATAAAACTGAAAAGCTTTATAAATTAGATAGTCCAAAAAAACCAAAAAACTCTAAAAAGCTTAATAATTTTAAAAAAACTGACAATAAGTAAGTTAAATAGTATAAATTATATAATAAATCACTTAAAACAGTGGAAATATGGTTACTAAAGCAGAAATAATTGAATTTGTACAAAATATTGAGAACGTTTCTATGGACAGTCCTTTTACAGACGACTTTAATACCATAGTTTTTCGTCACGCCAAAACAAAAAAATGGTTTGGACTTTATATGACAGTGAAAAAAAGACGATTGGGAATAGACGACGAAGGCGAAATTGACATAATTAATTTGAAATGCGAAAAGGAACTTTCTTATATAATTAGAAATGCTTATGATTACGTTATTCCCGCATTTCATATGAACAAAATACATTGGAATACAATTTTATTAAATAGTAATATACAATTTGACGAACTAAAGAAATATATAATATTAAGTTATGACCTAACTATATGTAAAGAAACATAGGTAAAATTATTTTATTGTTATATTACATTAACATATATAATAAATATAACGCTTTACTTTTTAAATAAAATAAGTTAAAATAAATATATAATAAAATAAATATATAATAAAAAGAATATATAATAAAATAAATATTGTTTTGTTATGTTATTGGGTAAAAAATAAATTATATAAGGGTTGTGTATTATGCGTGATTATAAAAATGAGTTTGAAATAAGAGTGAAGTGGCTAAGCAGCAAGTTGATTGAATGTAACGCAAATGGCTTTGTTTACGGAAATAGCGGTGGTAAAGATTGTACGTTAGCGGGAATCTTATGTAAAGCGGCAACTGATAATACGTTAGGAATTATTATGCCTTGTGAAAGTAAACGTAATTATGGTGATGATAGAACAGATGCTTTAAAAGCGGCTAAACAATATGGCATTGAGGTTAAAACTGTGGATATTACAGCGGTAAAAAAAGCATTTATCGAATCGCTCGGCAGTAAAAAAGATTTTAGCGATGCGGCATTGTCTAATATAAATCCTCGTTTGCGTATGACTGCGCTTTATGCAGTAGCTCAGAGTAAAAACTATTTGGTTGTCGGTACGGGGAATTTAAGCGAAATCACAATGGGATATTTTACTAAATGGGGCGATGGAGCGTATGATTTAAATCCTATTTCTGATTTGACTGTGACTGAAGTTTATGAATTTTTGCGTTATTTAAAAGCGCCTCAATCAATAATTGATAAAGAACCAAGCGCAGGATTGTGGGAGGGACAAACCGATGAAGGTGAAATGGGCGTATCTTACACAGAGATAGACAGTTATTTGCTGAATGGAAAAGCGTCAGCGTCGGCTATGGAAATTATTAAAAAAGCCAATTCTCGCACTCAACACAAGCGTAAACTTCCAATTAGATATGGCGAATAATTTTTTATATAATTATGGCGATAATTATTAGAAAAGTAGATAGTGATTAAAAAATATATAATTATTAGAAAAAATATATAATTATTAGAAAAAATATATAATTATTAGAAAAAATATATAATT
>JAVVUQ010000041.1:11987-13377 GCA_036653075.1 Clostridia bacterium
ATTAAACAATATTTGAATGAATAATTAAATTTTATGGAGCGGTGTAAAGATGGTATCGGTTAAATCACCAAGTAAAAATAATATTGATGAAAAAAAAACTAATATAAGCCAAGAAAAATTAGCTGTAAGCGGTAATGAATCACAGAAATCAAAGGATAATATTGTATTAGATTGTCCATTTGGAAAAGAATGTGGTGGTTGTAATGGAAAAGGCGCGCAGAATGAGTTGATAGAATTAAAAAAGAAAAAACTTGAATTATTGTTTAAACCGCCATACAAAGTACTACCAATTATTTCTATGGAAAATCCCTTTCATTACAGGAATAAAGTGCACGCAGTTGTTGTCCAAAAAAAAGGAGAAATTACGCGAGGTGTGTATGCGGAAAATACGCATAAAGTTGTCGCTGTTAAAGGTTGTCTAATTGAAAATGAGAAAGCTGAACCGATTATTGAAACCATTTGTAGTATGCTAAAATCGTTTAAAATATTACCATACGACGAAGACAGAAAAACTGGATTGTTGCGACACATATTGGTGCGTGTCGGGCATAAAAGTGGACAAATTATGGTGGTTTTAGTGCTATCGTCGCCAATATTTCCCTCAAAAAACAATTTTGTAAAAGCATTGATTAAAGCTCATTGTGAAATATCAACTATTGTTTTGAACGTAAACGAGCGTTCAACAAGTATGGTTTTAGGAAAAAAAGATATTGTTATTTACGGAAAAGGTTACATAGAAGACATGCTTTGCGATAAAGTTTTTAAATTATCGCCACAGTCATTTTATCAAATTAATTCCACACAAACAGAAATATTATACAAAAAAGCAATAGAATATGCAAATTTTAAAGGCGATGAAATCGTATTGGACGCTTATTGCGGAATAGGGACTATCGGAATAATATCGGCAAGCTTTTGCAAAAACGTAATAGGCGTAGAATTAAATAAAGATGCCGTAAACGACGCAAAAGAAAATGCAAAACGCAACGGACTTAAAAATATAGAATTTGTTTGCGACGACGCAGGAAGATATATGAACAGATTGGCTGCCGATAATAAAAAGATTGACGTGCTATTTATTGACCCGCCAAGAAGTGGGTGCAGCGATGAGTTTATAAACGCAACTAACGCATTAAAGCCCGCAAAAATAATATATATTTCTTGTGGCGCAGAATCATTAGCGCAAAACATAAAACAATTTTCCAACTATACCATATCGCCTTTTCAACCAGTAGATATGTTTCCCTTTACTCCACACGTGGAGTGTGTGGTGTTGATGTCAAGGAAATAATAAATTTATAGTAAAGATTATTTATATATAGGAGATAAATATAATGCAAGAAGAAGCTTTGAAAGCGATGGACAAACGTTTTGGACATGATACGTTATT
>JAVVUQ010000042.1:0-13168 GCA_036653075.1 Clostridia bacterium
TTTTTATTATATCAGGCGCTTTAATTGCAAGTTCTTCTGTAATATATAAAACTGCATATTCCTTCCTTACTAATTCTTTGTATAATTCCCGCACTTCATCGCCTGTTGTTGCGTGAAAAACATCAAATCCAACAGATTTAAAAGCGGATATTACATCTTTATCTCCAATAACGCCAACTTTAGTATTCATTTCATTATTAAACATATAATTCTTTTAACCTCTCAGTTATTACTGAAGGCAATATGCCGCCTTTTTTGCATATTAACGTCAATCGAACGTTGCTTATTTCAACTTTTTTATTTAAATAGTAAATAATCAAAGGTTCTAAGCCATCGTTATAGATATATGGTAGCAATACGTTACGCTTAAGAAGAAAAGCTTCTTTTTGAGGAGCTGAAATATCCGTTTTACCGAGCAAATAGTCTTCGCACAACAAAAAAAGTTTATAATAAGGTGTTTGCTTGAAATAATCTTTTTGTTTGACTTCGCTTAGTCCTTTAACTTTCAAAAAAGCTTCTTGGTTAAGTGTGCCGCCGTTCACGAAGCATTGTATATCCAATTTTGCATTTTTTGCTCTATAATAGCTAAGTAAACTAACTGTATCGGCATCTCGTCTTAGATATTCTTTAATAGGAGCGCTTTTGCAGTCTTTTGATAATCTTGCAATATTTTTATACAAAGCTTTATCGCAAAGCAAGTCAATAACCATTGGACTTTTATCGCCATCTACAAATTTGTTATCAATTTCGTTAAGCGCCGACTGCATCTCTATCTCAAAAGCGTCGTAATCGTCTTTAACAATATCTGAAAATAATTTTGAAGCCTCAAACATTCCACTAATTAAATTATTTGGCATTGGCAATCGCAAATACTTGCACTTTATAGCAATTTTCGCATTCAAATAATCATACCGCAACAAAAAAACCTTCGCTATCGCTTCAACAGTAATCATATCCCTAAAAAAATCAAGCGCAGATTTTTCTTCTTCCATTAACATTTTATCTAAATCGCTTTCGTTTGCAACGCCGCCATAATTACACTCAGTAAGCACCTTTAAAGCTTCGGCAAAATTTTCACTTTCTGCCATACGGACAAATTTATCTTGCGTCAACAGCTTAGTCGATAGCACAGATGCCCGACTGTTTGCGTATAAATAAGATACTCCTTCTTTCATACTCTTTCTCCATTTTTACGTATTGCGCATTAACATTCATAAAACTATTTTGCAAATAGAATTTCAGCTGCCTTTGGTTCAATATCGTCTCTTTTTAGTTCTAAAAGTTTGCCAAAGTTTAAAGTTTTATCATAGGTATCAGTTGTTAAAAGTAGACCGTTGCCCTCTTTATATCCCACAATTTTTAAATTAAGCGATGGGCACGCTTCGTCTATTACTTTTTGTGTAATTTTATCTTTATCTTTGCTGCCCACTATTACTTTTTCGCCCTTCTCCGCATAAATTTTTAATAACTTTTTATAAACTTCAACATATTCCGTATCAGATAATGAACTAAGTCGTTTATGCGCTTCAACGTACGCCTCTTTAAGCATATTGCGTTTTATCTGTAAATCATATCTTTTAACATTCAATTCGGCAACTGCATTTTTGTGACGCGCCGTTTCTTTAAGATATTCTTCATTGCTTTGTTTTAGCTGTTCAATACTTTTATCCACTTCAACTTGAGCGGATTTTCGAGTTTCATCCGCTTTTGCATTAGCTTCTTGTAAAATATCCTTTGCTTTTTCTTCAGCTTTTTTAATTATCTTTTCGATAATTGCTTCTTTACCGCTCATTTATATAATCTCCTTTTTTGCGATTATCTCAATAAAACAATAACTTTTATTAATAATAATAGTAATTTTTGCATAAAAATATTATTTTTCTATTAAGCGATTTGTATTATTAATTATGAAATAAGCAAAATAGATGCAAGCATTCCTAAGATTGCATAAAACTCTACAACAGCTGCTAAAATAACGCCTTTTCCGCTTGTCGTTGGATCTTTTCCTACCATATTAATCGCTGCGCAACCCGCTTTCCCTTGATATATTGCGCTGAAAAAGCCAACTATACAAACTGGTAAAGACGCAATTAAAAACGATAATCCTTTTAATGCCGATAATGCAATAAGTCCGTTTCCGCCTATAATTCCCAAGTTGGACATAATTAAAATGCCTACTACAAACCCGTAAATACCTTGCGTTGCTGGCAATAACTGTACTACGACAACTTTTCCGTAAAGAGATGAATTCTCCGAACATAAACCAGCGACAGCTTGTCCCGTCTTTGTAAGCGCTATTGCGCTTCCAAGTCCGCCACCCATTACTGCAAGTATTACGCCAATAACAGCGTATAAATGTCCAAGTTCAAATGCTATCATTATAAAATTTCCTCCATATTTGTTATATTTACGTTTCTTTACTTTTATATCACCTGTATTAACAAATAAATAATTTTAATCAGTAATACCTTTTTTTTATTTAATTAGTTAATTTTATTATATAATTATTGCATCAATTCTCAATTTTTATTTATTTAACACAAGTTATAGTTTATTTAACACTTTTTATGATTTTATTGATTTTTTACATTTTTTTTATCGTTATTAAATCTAATATATTTAGTATCGTTTGCAAATGGTTTAAATGCTATTCCCTCGCCAGTATAAAATTTGCCAAAAAACTCAACGTGTTGTAGACGCATATCGTGAACAAAGGAGCCTAAGACGTTAACTGCAAGGTTAAGGCTATGACCAGCGATAAGAATAATTATGCCAAAAATATAGCCTACTGGACTATTCATAATCATACCTGCAAGCAAGTTAAATACCCAACCAATTATGCCTGTAGCCAAGCCCAAACCAAACAATCTCAAATAGCTTAAAGCGTCGGACATAAGATTTATAACATTATAAAGTCCGCCAAATCCGCCGATAACTTTTCCAAAAAATCCTTTTTTGTTTCTGCCGTTAGTCAATAATATAACAGCAAGAGAACCAAGTAAAATGTACATTCCTATATCCGCTATACCTTGAACGTTTCCAAAATACGACAGTAGTAACAATGCGACGCCGACGTAAACGACTATCCAAATTAAGCTGCCAAAGATGGCGTCTAATGGTTTATGATTTTTAAAATCTGCTTTAGCTTTTAAAATGTAACCCATACTTAAATGGAGCATACCTATTCCTATGGACAGTCCCATCATTGCAATTGGATCAGCGAGTGGGTCGACAAGCAAAGGTCGTTCGCTAAACCACTCGATAGAAAACCAACCGCCGTACATAACGCCCCAAAATATTGTGCTTACTCCGCCGTACACCAAAATTGTAATAAGGTTTCGCATACTCTGTTCAGGTTTCATTATCTTTATGGCAAGCAATCCGAGTACAACAAGTAAAAAACCATATCCAACGTCGCCTAACATCATTCCAAACAAAAATGTAAACCATATGCCCACATATCTATTAGGGTCTTCTTCCCAATAATTAGGAACGGAATACATATCGGTAACAAATGCAAAAGGAGCTGCAAATTTACCATTTTTAATTTTAGTTGGAGGTAAATCGCCAGCATCTTGTGTTGGTTCATCAATTTCGATAGTTGTAGTAATCCCTAATCTTTCGATTAAATCTTTGATTTTTTGTTCATCGTCCGTTGGAAACCAAGCTTTTAAAATATAAGTTTGTTTTGTATAAAGAGCATCTTCGTCAATGTTCGTTTTTTGTAAATCTACATAATAAAAATCATATAGCACTTTAAGTTGCGCAATATATTCTTTAAATTCAGACGCGCGCGCGTAGATGCTATCTTCTTCGTTATTTATATCTTTTAATGTAGTTTTAATCTCTTTAAGTTTATCTTTAGCTGTTATATTAAAATCAAACGGACAAGATACAAAATTATATTTCGATAATTCGGACATTATGCTTTGCTTTTGCTCTTTTAAACAAATTACGGCAATAGTCGGTTCGGCAGTATCTGATATGATTTCAAATTCCGCTTCAGTAAAAGTATTTACTAAATTTTGATACTTATCGCTATTCATTAGCGGCGCTTTTCCTAAAATAAAAGAGGTATTGTTAGTGTCTACCGCTTTATTAAAGGGCATATCAAAGTTTGCGTATGGCAATAATTGCTTAGAAAGTATCTGCAATCGATTCTTTTCATCGCTTAACAGCTTTTCCCGTTCTGATAAACTTTGCACAGTATCGATTACTCTGCCAAATAATGAAAATTCATCTCTACCTGTTTGCGAAAAATCATCGTACGCTACTTCAAATCGTGGCGTGTTTAACTTTACGGTAATTTTCTTTTTGTTACCGCTTTGCTTTAAACTTTTCTGTTTATGCTCTAACGACGTCGCTATAAACTTCATTGATTTTGTCACCAAATCCATTTTTTCACTAAACAGCTCTTTTTTCTCCACGTCATTTTCTCTAATCGCAAGGTCTATGCCTTCCGTTTTCATAATATGCACACAGCCAAGCTTTGAAAATCCGCCGAGTAAAATATCTTGCTCGTTTTTTAATCCCACTAAAGTGAGACGTTTCATCGGAATTATAGCCATCTATTCAATGCTCCCTACTATATACTTTACGGCTTTTTCATAATTTTTACGATACACCGCATTTGCTTTATCTACCATTACCTTGCCATCTTCATACGTTTTTTGAGCTTCTTTATCTCCTTGAATCATTGCAGCCGCATCTCTTTGTTTTAACATCGACTTTCTAAGCTGCGCTCCTTGCGCTCGCAAAATCTCTGCGTCATTCTCGCCCTTTAACATTATTCTCGCAGCTTCCGCCTTTGCTTGCTCAACTATTAATTCAGCGGCTTGTTCAGCTTCAACAATAGATTTTACAGTTTCTTGTACCATAGGAACCTCCCTACAAATTGTTAAATAACATTAACATCTATTAAATTCAATCGCTACTATAACTCTATACTTATATATTATTTTTCTTCAGCCGTTATTTTATCCACTCTACGTTGATGCCTTCCGCCTTCGAATTGAGTGTTTAAAAAAATCTCTAAAATCTTTTTGGATAATTCTATATCGCCATTAGCTTGTCCAAACGCAATAATATTAGCATTATTATGTCTGCGTGTCATTTCAGCATCTTTCTCGCTTCGGCATAATGCGCAACGAACGCCTTTTACTTTATTTGCGCAAATACTCATTCCGATTCCCGTTGTGCATACGACAACTCCAAAATCGCACTCGCCTGTAGCTACGCTTTTAGCGCAAGGAAACGCAAAATCTGGATAATCACACGATTCTTTACTAAAAGTACCAAAATCTCTAACATTAAATCCACAACTTTGCGCATATTCAGCCAAAGCATTCTTTAGTTCTAACCCGCCGTGGTCACAAGCAAATCCTATCATCTTTTCTCCTTAATCTCTTATGTATCTATATTTTTACTTTTTTTTACTATCATTTTACGTTATAACGCATTAACATTTTATTATATTATCTACTTTTTGCTATACTGTCAGTTTACTTTTCTTAAGTGAATTTTCTGTTAACAAATCTATTGATAAATATGAATTAAATAATATTACATCATTTATTTCCTGCATTTTTTGGCTTTAACAAATACTTTATAATCTCATCTACGGCTATATTCAATTGTTTAGCTGTTTTATCATATTCGTCTTGCCCTTTTCCGTAAGGATCATCTACTTCGTAACCTAAAAACTCCGATATACACTTAGCGGTTGCATAACCCCATAAACATTCCCGCTGCTTTTGCGTCATACAAACAATAAGTTTAGCTTTATCTAATTTTTCAACTTCTAATCGCTTGCTTAATCGATTGTCTACCATTAATCCAATTTTACGCAACGATTCAACCGCTTTTGCATTTATTTCTTCACCGCCTTGAGTATCTAATCCATACGACTCAACATAACACTTAAGCCCCGATTCTATCGCCTTAGATTTAAATATTATCTCCGCCATAGGAGATCGACAAGTGTTTCCGCTACACAAAAAAATAACAATTTTTCGTCTAACTATCCTTTTTGCACCGCTCATTTTATCCCCTATTTTTTTATCATTTATTATTTATGCTTTATATAATCCTTATTTTAATATCTATCATTTAATACTTATTTTAATATCTATCATTTAATACTTATTACTTATTATTTATAATATGAATATTTTAATATTGTCGCAATTTTTGCTATTTCGTTTGCGTATATTTAATATATAAATTTCAAATCAAATTGCCGCCGCACGATTTTAAAATTCTATTATTTACGCCTTTGGCTTTTTCGCTCGTGTCAGTAAATATAGCGATAATAACGTCCGCTTGTTTTTCAGCTATTCTCAAGCAAGAAAACAATCGGTTTGAAATAGTTTCGATATCTTTTCCTAAATCTATTACATTTTCGATGGAAAAATCTACTAAATGTTTATTTTCGGTAATAACAACAACTTTTTTGCCAATTAAATTAAGCTGTTGAATTTTTTCTTTAACTTTTGAAATATCGCCATCTATATTAAGTAACATTGGACATTGTGGCGCATAGTGCTTATATCGTAGCCCTGGCGAATTAACTTTGCTTAAATCTGCATTATCTGGTAAATAACAAACGTCTACGCCCGTTTTACTTTGTATATCTGTTGCCGTAACGACTCCTGGTCGCAATATAACAGCTTTATTATGAGCGCAGTCTAAAACAGTAGATTCTATGCCAACCACGCTGTCTTCGCCTTTTAATATTAATGGTATTCTACCTTGCATATCTTCATAAACCGTAACCGCATTTGTAGGGCTTGGTCTTGATGATGTATTAGCGCTTGGCGCAGCTATTGGAGTTTGGCACGCCTCAATAAATCGTCTTGCTTGCAATGATTTAGGCATTCTTATAGCGACTGTTTCTAAATGCGCAGTAACTTCCATAGGAATACATTCTTTTTTTGGTAAAACTATTGTCAAGCTTCCAGGCATAAAAGCTTGAATAATTTTTTTTGCTCTTTCATCTACATAGGCAATTTGTTCAATCATTTGATTGTTGTATACGTGTACTATTAAAGGATTATCCGATGGTCGCCCTTTGGCGACGTAAATAGATTTTACCGCTTCGACATCATATGCGTTTGCGCCTAAACCATATACAGTTTCAGTTGGAAATGCAACCAATCCGCCATTATGTATTATTTTTGCAGCAATAATTAAACTGCTATCACTAAACTCTAAAATTTCAGTTTTCATTCTTAATATTGTATCACAATAACTATTCAATTGCAACTATAACGCATAAATCTTTTTTAAATTCACCAACTGCTTTATTAATAACCTAACTATTAATTGAATATAAAATCAATGTTTTATTCTTATCTATATAAAGTTGGCATACCTTTCATTATCCAAATTTTGTTGTTATCTTCTATAAAATCGGCAATATTAGTAAATTTTTGCCAACCCAATCTAACGCATAAAAAATCGGTCATTGTTATTTTATCAATGGACACTGTTTCGCTGTAATAGTTGGTTACGCCTATATTATTACTGTTATTTAAGCAATCAATTTTCTGTTCGTACGTAGCGTAACAATTATTAGTAGCGCAATTATCACTGATAGCGCCTACAAAAGCGCCACAATTTATAGCGTTATCCGATTCAAAAGAACCTTTTACAGTAACATTTCCGATAGCGAAACAATTTGTAATCGCTCCTTTGTTTTCGCCCGCAAAACCGCCTATACATACTACGCCGCTATTACCTTCAGCGGTAACCGTTCCGCTACTATAACTATTATTAATTGTTACAATACCAATAGCGCCATCGCTAAATCCCCCCAAAAATCCGCCGACTTTTGCCTTTATTATTGATTTTGCGTAGGTGTTAGCTGAACTGTAACAATTATTTATATCGCTATCATACGCTACGCCTATTAATCCGCCAGCAAAAGCAGCGTTTGCGCCTATTGCTGAAATATAACCGATTGAGGAAGATATTGATATTTTTGACGTAAAGTTAGCTTCTCCCACTAATCCTCCGCCATACACGCAACCATTAGTCGATGTCATTTTGATTGTAGCGTTGCTGTGACAATATTTGATTAAACCATACGAACTGCCCGCTATTGCGCCAGCATATCCCCAGGAAACATCATTGACAGTTATATCGCCAACGCTTTTACAATTGATAATTTTGCCTCTTGAAGATAAAACCGCTGCTATTGCTCCACTATACGACCTTCCACCCTTTGTATTAATGCTAAAATTCTCTATGTTAAGATTGATTATTTTTCCCTCTACATATCCAAACAAACCAGATAAAACATTCGTGAATACTTCTACCTTTTGATTCGCAACTACATTTTTATGCAAATTTTTTATTCTAAAACCTCTACCATCTAATGTTCCAGTAAATGCTTTATCATTTTTTTGACAAAGCGCATCCCATTCGATTTGAGCTAAATCTATATCACACACCAATGCGTAGTCTAAATTCGAAGCATTCTCTATTTTTCTTAAATCATCAATATTACTAACAGCTATACTCCATTTTGCATAGATTATCCTATGTTTAGTAACGACAAATTGATAAACGCTATCACTATGTATTAAATTACCATCGCCGTCACGCCAGCCATCCCAAACATATCCACTATTGGTTTCACTTGATAACAACGCAGTTTCGCCTATTTCATAAATGTTTTTATCACTATACGCTTGCCCTGCGGCAGAATCGGATACAACAATTTGAATACTATACTTGAGTTTACGCCATACCGCTTTTATAGTAACGCTTTTAGCTAAAAAAACATAGGTCGTTTCTACGCTAACAAAATTCTTTCCGTCATTCCAACCAACAAACTCATACCCCTCGTTTGCCTTAGCCTTAATTGTCACTTCAGATCCTTTTTTATAAATGCCTCCGCCTAAAACTTTTCCAGCATCAATTTCATCGGAAATACACGAAACAAATACTTTTTCATCTTTATTATCAACGCACCCTACCAATATAACACTAAACAATATTATAATTGCAAATATCAAAATTATTTTATATTTCATACCTTTCTCCTCGCAAAATATTTTTCATTTAACTTTTACTTTTTAACAAAATTTAATACAATATTCATAACATCTAATTTGACACTTTATTTTTTATATCAATTACTTAATTTAAATTTATAATTAACACTATTACGAATAATTATATTGTACTATATAAATTCATTGATTGCAACTATCGATAAACTATTTGTTGAAATAACTTAAAAATAATTACATAACCCTTAATTAACTTTAAACAAATTTTATTAACTAAAATTACATTAACTAAAACATATTAAAAACACATTAAATAAAACATAAAATAAAACATTAACTAAAATTACATTAACTAATAGCACTTTAACTAAAATTACATTAACTAATAGCACTTTAACTAAAATTGCAATAACTAATAGCACTTTAACTAAAATTGCAATAACTAAAATTACATTAATTAAAACATATTAAAAACACATTAAATAAAACATTAAATAAAACTGCAATTAATAAAATTGCAATTAATAAAAAACGTCCCTTTGGCAATTAATGTCAAAAGGACGGCATATTATTGTAGATATTTTATACCTTTCAAATACCTTAGTTTCAAGCAAATTTTCTATTTTAATACTACTTTAATTAACTAAGCATTCGTATTATAGTTTTAATAAAAGTTTATTTCCAAATAAGTACTATTATGTAAATTGGTAAAAGTATATTAATTTATTTAATATTTCTATATGTAATATAAATTTAATGATATACTCAACTACGTAATACTAATCTGTTATTAAATCTTGAAAATAATATTTGCTTATTTCTTTAACATAAGCGTGTATTACATCGTCATCTTTGTTATCGTTTATTATTGACAATATAGCGTTTAGATAGCCAGTAGCTATTATTAGGCAAAACTTAGGATTTACAATTTTCCCAAAATTTTCTGCGTCTTTTGCAACAAATACTTGTTCGATTTTCTTACTCATTAATTCAGAAAGACGAGTAAAGAAATGATTATAATCCACAGTTTCAGATACACGTAAAATAGCGTATTCGTCAGCGTGAGATAATAAATAATCGACAATTGTATCCATTGCATTTGTCAGCGTTATTTTTTCATTTAGAAGCGATGATATCGATTCTTGCTTTACCATCTTGGTAAGAGGACTAATTATGGTCAAATAAAGATCTTCTTTATTTTCATAATAACGATAAATATTGCCTAAGCTGATTGTCGCCACTTCGGCAATGTTGCGTATAGATGCGTTGGAAAAACCGTTTTCTTTAAATTCGGCAACCGCTGCAGTCAAAATTCTTGTCCTAACGACGTCTTTTAGATATTGCATAACCTTCTCCTATGTGCTAAGTAATTGCTGTCAACCATTTGTAATTGACACCACAGTATCTTATTGATTTTTTAAATTGAGTATTTATTTAATTAATAGATGAACATATTTATTTGAAATATTTATCTAAAATTAATCTCATATTTTAAAATAATCAACTAATCCTTTTTTATAATACCAATTTTATTGTCATTTCTAACTATTAATATCACTTGAACGCAAAATTCTTTTATTATCGTAGCATCTCTATTAAAATCACATTAATAGTATGCGGACTTTTAAACTTCAAATATAACCGTTATAACTGACAGTTAACGTAAATTTGAATAAAAGCTGCATTTAAATACAATTTCAATAATCATTATTGAAATCGGATTTCAAATTCACTGCGCTGTAATACAAATTTAGTACAAATTTCAAAAATTGATACTAACGACTGCATAATTAAACTTCAATATACAAAAAGTACTATAAAAACGCTGTAATGCTTTTTAATTGTATTAAGTTTAGATATAGAAATTATTTCACCATTACTGCAAGCCGTAACTTTTAAAGTATAACATATAATGATAAATATTTCAATCATTTTTAAGGGGGTTTTATTTAAATAAAGAAAATTTTTATAAACATTTCGATTAAAAACTCAATTTAAATAAAAACATTTGGATAAAAGTAGTAAAACTTTAAAATAATGTTATTATAAAATTAGTAGAATTTAGCAATATTAGCAACATATAGTATAGTAAATTCCTTAACAATTTTTAATTATATAAAACTTGATAAAAAATGAATTTATATATTATTTGTTTCCATAGATAAAGCGTTTAAAGTAACATACACCGAAAAAACATTATCCACAAATGAAATAACAGTATCGCCATTGTACTTTTCAGCGATAGTTTTTATGCTTTTAAGTCCTAATCCGCCATTCTTTTTTGTAGAAAGTACATCTCCGTTTGCGGTCATTTTAACATTGCCATAAAAAGTATTACTCACCATAATAATCAATTTACAATCGATATACCGTAACGCAATTTTTATTACTTTTGTTTGCAGAGGATTTTTATCATCATTTATTGCATAAAAAGCATTTTCAATTGCATTTCCCAAAATAATTGTTAATTCAGTCGCATCAATAGAAAACTCTGATGGTATTTGCATTTTTGTATCTATTTTTATGCCGAAACTTTCCGCTCGATGTATATAGTGAGATAAAATCACGTTTAATGTATCGTTTACGCATAATCTTTGTATGTCCGTACTTTCCATTCCGTTAAGCATACTGTTTAAATATTTCTCAATTTCTTCAGAATTTCCATTGCTATTAAGGGCGTATAATGTGTTTACGTGATGTCTAAAATCGTGTTTCATTATACGTAATTGATTAAGATTTTCGTTTAACATTTTGTAATAACTGCGTTCCATTACTAAAAGGTTGTCTTTAAATTCCAATTCTTGTTTAGTTTGAAAACGCTCGATAGCTATAATTATATATTTTTCAATAAAATAAAATCCCAACATCGTGCATAACGACCAAAACAATAAACTTAATCTCTTATCAAATTCGGGCGCAACGGTAGTACTTTTTACAAACAATAAAACTATCGCCATTGAAACAGCTAAGGGATAAATTGACATCAAATACCACGTATCTTCTTTAATATTAGAAATAGCGCACTCTTTTAAAGATTTTATCGCATAATACGCAACCGTTACGGAAATTATAGAAAATACTATTCGTAATATAATAAATATTCCATCTGCCGCAGCCATATCAGACGCTTCATAAATCGTTGCCGCAAATGTTTCCGCTAACCCTAAAAATATAACATTAAACATACACGCTGACACAAATACAAATACCTTCTTTGATGTATCATCGCTAAAAGAAAAAAATACAGGTATAATCAGCGCTAATAAAAAAGCGTAAGAATAATAATCGCCACCACTATTTAAACTTTCAACACACGCAGAAAAAAACGAAATTAACACAGCGCTAACACCCAATTGCAACATCGTTATCCACGTTTTATTCTTTTTTGTTAAAAACAAAATTATTATTGAAAATATAACAATACAGTTCAATAATTCTGTTGTTAAAACAACAAAAATATTAGGCGTATAAATTTTTACTGATGTCAATAACATACTATTTATCATATTTCAATAAAGCCTCTTACGCAAAGCGTATAATTATTATTGATTTTTCATTCTTGTATTAAGCATTTAAATCTTTTTAATTTTTATTATCTTAAACGCAAAACAAATTATCTTTTTATATTATAACATATAAAAAGACTTTTAGCAATATTAAATTGCAATTTAAAAAATAATATATTAAATATTTCTATAATAATATAACGAATCTAATGTATATAATAATAACTATTTGCCTCGGTATGTATTGTTTTAATGTTTTTTCATTTTTAAAAAATAATTTTCCCTTGCTTCATCTTTATTTCTAACAGTAGCAATTTTATTTATTCGCTCGTTCAAATTGTTGACTTTGCGTTGTCTGTTTTGATAATAAAATAATATCAGTTGCTTTGAAACATACCATAAACAAGCGGAAATTCCCGCTACACATATTGTTAAAGAAATATAATAAATTGCCATTTCTATTTCCCCCTATGTTATTAAAATTTACATTGTTAAATTTATATTATTTAAATTATGTATTTGAATTTATTCTATTAAGATTATGTTATAAGATTATGTTATTAAAATCTATGTAATTGATTTATTCAGAAATTAGAATCATAAAAATTATGTATTATAACTATTGCAATCGGTTAATATATAATA
>JAVVUQ010000043.1:0-12862 GCA_036653075.1 Clostridia bacterium
TTGTTAAAATGAAACAATTATCGCAACCAGCAATTGAAGTGGTAAAAAACGGCGAAATTAAATTTATACCACAATATTACGAAAAGACGTATTTTCATTGGATGGAGAATATTAAAGATTGGTGCGTATCTCGTCAACTTTGGTGGGGGCATAGAATTCCCGTTTATTATTGCAGCGATTGCAACGAAATAATGTGTTTAGAAGATGCGCCTAAGGTATGCTCAAAATGTGGCAGCGTTAATATATATCAAGATGAAGATGTATTAGACACGTGGTTTTCAAGCGCATTATGGCCGATGAGTACGTTGGGATATCCGTTAAAGACTGAAGATTATGAATTTTTCTTTCCTACAAATGTGCTTGTTACCGCTTATGATATTATACCATTTTGGGTATCTCGAATGATTTATTCAGCGCTGTATAATGTTAATCAAAAGCCTTTTACAGACGTTTTAATTCACGGCATAATAAGAGATGCCGAAGGCAGAAAAATGAGTAAAAGTTTAGGTAATGGTATTGACCCGCTTAAATTAATAGACGAAGTGGGCGCAGATACTCTTAGATTTTCATTACTTAATGGTATATCAAATGGTACTGATATTAAATTTAGCGAAGAAAAAACTATCGCTAATCGTAATTTTATGAATAAAGTGTGGAATGCAAGTCGATTTGTATTAATGAACGCTGAAGATAAAATATTAAAAGATTTATCCGAATGTGACCTTTCATTAGCGGACAAATGGATTTTAAACGGTTGCAACGAATTGACAAAACTTGTAACAGCGAATATAGAAACATACGATTTAGGATTAGCAAGCAGTAAACTCTATGATTTTATATGGAGCGAATTTTGTGATTGGTACATTGAATTTTCAAAGCCGATTTTATACGGCGTAGACGAAGATAAACGTATAAGTAACATAAGCGTATTAGTATACGTTTTAGATAAATTACTAAAACTTTTACATCCTTTTACACCATTTATAACGGAAGAAATTTACCAAGCAATTCCTATGCATAATGAATCAATAATGCTTGAAAGTTATCCTATTTATGATGAAAAATTGCATTACGAAGCGGAAGCAGAACTTATGGATAATATAAAGGATATGATAAGTAGAATACGTAATACACGAGCAGAAATGGACGTGGCGCCCGCTAAACGCATAAGAATTTTTGTAAAGCCAAATGGAAACAAAGAAAATATTATAAAAGCGCAAGTATATATTGAAAAGCTTGCAGGTTTAGAGAAAATGGAAATAGTGGATACCATAATAACAGAAGGTATGGTTGCAATTATGTGCAAAGCGTGCGAAGTTTATATACCCTTAGGCGATATGGTAGATTATGAAAAGGAAAAAATAAGATTGCAGAAAGAATTGGAAGTTACTGAAAGCGAAATTTTACGCGCAAAGAATAAATTAGTGAACGTAGGCTTCCTATCTAAAGCGCCTCAAAAATTAGTCGATGAAGAAAAGAAAAAATTAGAAAATCACGAAGATATAAAAAGAAAATTAATAGCGCATATCGAATCGTTAAATTAATTAGATAAATTGAATACATTATAAATAATTAACATTGATTATAAAAAATTAATATTTATTATAAATAATTAACATTTATTGCAAATAATTAACATTTATTATAAAAAATTAACTTAAATTGCAAAAAGTTAACATTTACTGAAAAAAATAACATTTGTTATAAAAATGTTGTAGATTAAGATGAGGAAGTATGTTTGAAGCGACAGACCAACAAAAAGCTGTTATAGATGAAAAGGAAAAGAATTTATTAGTATCCGCTTCGGCGGGTACTGGTAAAACAACGGTTATGATAAATCGTATAGCAAGAATGCTCATTGATAAGAGCGCAGATATTGGCGATTTATTGATAATTACCTTTACAACAGCCGCAGCAGCTGAAATGAAAGAACGTTTGCAAACAAATCTAAGTGAAAATGCGTCAACATATCCGCAATTATACAAAAAATTAGCAAATCTATCGCAAGCGTCAATAGGCACTATACACGGATTTTGTTCGCAATTAATAAAAACATATTTTTACGTGGCAGATATTGATCCAAACTTTAATATTTTAGAAGACGCGCAGTCTACGGCGCTTAGAAAAAAGGTTTTAGACGATGTGTTTGAAAAATATTATATAGCGAACGATAATTTGTTTTTGGAATTATTAGACATATACGGAAAAAGAACAGAGGACGGATTGCAATCAATTATAATGAAAATATTTGAATTTAAAGAATGTATTGCCGACTTTGATAATTGGATAGAAAAAAATAACGACCCAAAAACTTCACTTATATTATGTAAAAACGTATTAAAAAATAAATTATTACGAATTAACGAATTTTATAAACAACGCGCCTTTAAACTTAGAGAAAAAGCGAAATTTGTATCTGATAGGTATGTTGAAGCGATAAACATACTTATAAGCGGAAAAGATATTCCACAAAACATAGATTTTTTTGCTATTGCAGATTATTTAAGCGAAGTTCCGTCGCCGATAACGTTGCGGGCTAATAAAATGGAAAAAAGTAGCGATTATTTCGACGAAGTCAACGACGAGTATAAGCTGATTAAAAATGATTGGCAGAAAGAATATCAAAACGTATTAGAGGTATATACTACATGTGGAAAAGACGAAGCGATAAATCGATATTTTGCTACTATTAAGTATAGAGATAAAATAGTAGAGATTATAAATAACTTTGATAAAGTCTATAAAGAGGAAAAATACAGTAAAAGTAAATTAGATTATAGCGATTTGGAGATACTTACGCTTAAGATTTTGTCTGAAACAAAAACTTTGCAACAGATACGTAACCGTTATAAATATGTATTTGTAGACGAATATCAAGACGTTAATGACGTCCAAGAAGCAATAATTCAAAAAATCACTAAAGAAAACAAAACGTTTATAGTAGGCGATATAAAACAAAGTATCTATGGTTTTAGAATGAGCGAACCACAAAATTTTATAAATAGAGAGAATTTATATAATCAAAATCCAAATGAAAACAGCATAGTACCACTTACAGAAAACTTTAGAAGCAATAGTATGATTTTAAATTTCGTAAACAAAATTTTTAGCTTCGCTATGAGTAAAGACTTTGGAAAAACCGATTATAAAAGCAATAGCGTACTAATAGGCAAAAACGATGCAATTACTTCCTTTTCTCCTGTTACTTTAGTTTTATATAATCCCGATTCTGCAAAACAACCATTAAAAAAAGCAAAAGAATCACCGTTTAATGATGATACTATAAACAAAAACGCTAATAGCAATGAAAGCATAAATTATAATGACAATAACAATGAAAATATAAATAATAATATCGAAAATGATGTCAAAGATAATGAGATTTATTCTATTGAAAGTAAAAGTGAAAATAGTAATGAAGCAGATTATTTATTTGCTAAATACATCAAGTCGATAGTAGGAACGACGATTGAAATTAAAGGAAAAAGTCAAAAAATCACCTTTTCAGATATAGCGATACTTTCACGAACGAAATCAAAGCTTGCGCAGCTTTATAGGGTGGTGCAGGCTGCTAATATACCTATAAGCGTGTGTTATGATAGAGAGATATTTAAAGGAATTGAGATTAGAGCGTTAGTTTCATATTTGCGAATAATAGATAATCCTTTAGATGAAATAAATCTATATGCGGCGGTTACGGGATTTTTTGGAAGCGTAGATATTGAACAAATAAGTAAACTCAAAATAGAAAACTCTAATAAAAGTTTTTATGAGGTTATTTTCACAAGCGAAAATGAAAAGGTTATAGAATTTAGAAATCGGTTAGAAAAGGATAGATTTATATCGCAATCAATGACAGCAGATGTATTTATAACTATGCTTGTCAATGAAAGGGATTATAGAGGATACATATTGACGTTGCAAGAAGGAATAGAAAGAGTACAGATATTAGACAGTTTTTTGTCAAGTATAAGTGGAAAAGCTGAAAGTTGCAGTTTATCGGCATTATTAAAGTATTTATCTGACAGCGAAATGAAAGGTAAAAGTAGTAGTATTTCTGATAAAGACAGCGTAAAATTAATGACTATTCATTCGGCAAAGGGGTTAGAATTTCCAATAGTGTTTGTCGCTGGATTAAATAAACGATTTAACAATCAAAAATCAATGGCGCTATGTAATAAAAGTTATGGAATCGGAATGCAAGGAAGTGATAAAGCTCAAAAAAGGAAATATACCACAATAGGTTATGAAGCAAATAAGTACGCCGATACGCTGAAAGATAGGGAAGAAGAATTAAGATTGTTATACGTAGCGTTAACTCGAGCAAAATATGGTTTATATATGATATGCGAAGGCGAGATTCACCAACAAAACAAGCCTATTGAATCGGTTACGTCGGCGTTTGAATGGATAAGCTTTGCTTTATATAACAGCGATAATAACGATAATGATTCTTGCTGTAAAATTGAAAGGATAAAAAACGTTGAGGAGTATGAATTATTCAATAGCGAAAAAAAACGTAGCGTTGTCTTTTCACAAATTCCCGACTATAAAGAAGAAGAAAATGCTATTCGCAATAGAATCGAGTTTCGATATCCATACAAAAATGATATTTTAACTCCCATTAAATTAGTTTCCAATAAATTAAAGCAATATTATGAAGATGATAATGAAGAAAATGTTATGTTTTTTGACGAAGATATGCAAGATAATATTGAAAGTAATGGAAATATATTGAGCGATACAAAAAATTTAAATAATAAAACAAATTGTAATTTAGAACTTAATAATACAATTATTAATAGCGCTTTAATAAATGATGAAAAAGGAGCAAAAAACAATAATTATGGCGCTGAAATAGCGGCAAAGATAGGAACGGCATATCATAAAATTATGGAAACGATTCCGCTTCAAAAAATGGATAAAGAACAAATAGATAGACACATACAATTACTTGTAAATGATAAAAGCATACAAGTAGAAATAGCTAATTACATTAAAACGGATATAATTAAAGGAGTGTTATTAGACGAACAATTGCATAAACACTTAGAAGGAAAACGTATATATAGAGAACAGCCTTTTATGGCGCAGTTAGATATGGCGTCAATTACGGGAAAGTTTAGCGGAACGGACGTAATACTTCAAGGAGTAATAGATTTACTTCTAATTAATGGCGATGAAGCGGAAATTATTGATTTTAAATACACGAAATCATTGGATAATATAAAGCAACGATATGCGCCGCAATTAAATGGTTATAAAAAGGCTACGGAAAAGATACTTAAAACAGACAAAGTTAAAACTTATATATATAGTATAAAACACGCAAAATTAATAGAAATATAATAAATAATAATTATACAAAAATAAATCGTTTTTAGATTTCAAAATGGAATTAAATAAAAGGATTTGAGTGTAATATTGTTATTACAAGGAGGTTTAAATGAAGTTAAATATTGTGCTTGTTGAGCCAGAAATTCCGCAAAATACGGGAAATATTGTCAGAACGTGCGTAGCGACTAATTCAGTATTGCATTTAGTGCGTCCGTTGGGATTTGACGTATCGGACAAGCAGTTAAAGCGAGCGGGGTTAGATTATTGGAACGAAGCAGAAATAAACTATTATGATAGCGTTGAAGAAGTGATAGAAAAATACAAAGAGAATAATTTTTATTTCTTTACAACTAAAGGTCAAAAAATTTTTAGCGACATAGTTTATAAGGACAATGATTTTTTAGTGTTTGGCAAAGAAACGCACGGATTGCCTGAACCGCTTTTGCTTAAGCATTATGAAAATGCAGTAAGGATACCAATGTTTAATGATACTCGTTCGTTGAATTTAAGCAATAGCGTAGCGATAGCGATTTATGAATATTATAGACAAGATAGGTATGAATCTCTTAATCCAATAGGGCATTTGACTGGGCGAAAAGATTAGTATTAGCGTTAAAAATTTAAACAGAAAGTAAAATAGCCATATGCAAAATTATACAATGTAGTTGACTTTTGGCTATTAATGTTGTATAATAAACTAATATAATGGTGTAGTATGAACAAAAGTTGTCAAATTTGAAATATGGAGGAAACGCAGTGATTATTAAAGAGTTTAAACAACTTAAAAAATGGTTTTTGTTATGTTTAATTCCAATTTTAGGCGGAATTTGCACGGTATTAGTTACGTCTTTAACTGTATCGAATAGGTTAAATGAAGATGTTGACAATAAAGAATTCAATCCATTTCCAATATTGTTGTTTTTATTAGCGATAATACCGATAATGGCGCTTTATTTTGTATTAGCTTATAATTTCCCACAAATGCAAAATGTGTGGTATAGTGTTTTGGCTGCGTATGTAGCATTTACGATAGCTGGGTATTTAAATCTTTTGTATTTAAGCGCGCATTTAAAACGCGAGCAAAGCAAAAAGAAAAATATCGCTGAGATTGAAAAGGATAATAATAAAGATTTAGAAAAAGATATAAGTAATAAAAGCAATAAAAATGAAAAAACTGAAATTAGCGTAAAAAAGGGGAAATAGATGTTTTTTGGAAATATGAGCGTAATGGAAGCGAGGGCGCTTAATCCATTAGTGCTTGCTTATGTAGGAGATGCGGTACATTCGTTGTATGTACGAGAGCAATTGGTGCATAATAGTGATGCTAAAGCGCACATATTGCACGTAATGGCATCAAAGATAGTGCGGGCTACTGCGCAGTCGGAGAGTGCGCTTAAGATAATGCCATTATTGACAATAGATGAAGAAGAGATATATAAAAGAGGGCGAAATAGTAAACAGCATAGTATGGCAAAGAATGCAAAAGTAGAGGAATATAAAAGAGCAAGCGGATTAGAGGCGGTGCTTGGATTTTTGTATTTGACGGGTAATGAAGAAAGAATTAAAGAACTTTTAGGAGTAGAGAATGAAAGTTGAAGGAAAAAATGCTGTATTAGAGGCATTAAAGAGTGATGTAACAATTGATTGTATATACGCAGAAAAGGGTGCGAGTCATCCGATAGTGGCGTTAGCGCAACAGCAGGGCGTAAAGCTCAAGTTTGTAGATAAATTCATATTAGATAAAGAGTCCGTATCGGGGCATCATCAAGGGTTTATAGCGCAAACGTCGGATTTCATATATTGTGAAGTAGACGATATCATAAATGCAGCGGCAAAAAAAAATGAACCGCCATTTATTGTAATTTTAGATGGAATTGAAGACCCGCACAATTTTGGAAGCATATTGCGAGCGGTGGAATGCGCAGGAGCGCACGGTGTAATATTTGCTAAAAATAGAGCGGTATGCGTTACAGAAACTGTAATAAGAGTATCATCTGGCGCAGCTCAGCACGTAAAAGTAGCGAGAGTTACAAATATCAATAATACGATAAGAGAATTGAAAGAAAAAAATATCTGGGTATATGCCGCAGATATGAATGGACAAAGTATTTATAAAACAAATTTAAAAGGCGCTCTTGCAGTAGTTATAGGCGGAGAAGGCAATGGCGTAAGCAAATTAACAAAAGAATTATGCGACGGCGTAATTTCATTACCAATAAAAGGCGAAGTTGGTTCACTTAACGCATCGGTTGCTTGCGGAATTGTTTTATATGAAGCGTTAAGACAAAGAGATGAAAAATAAGTAAAGGAATATGGAATTATTATCAAATGAAATGGTAAATAAAGCTATTAGCGGTGATACGGAAGCTGTTGAACAATTAACAAAGCGATTTATGCCGTTATTTAGAGCATACAGCAACAGCTATTTTATTCTTGGCGGAGACAAAGAGGACGTAATTCAAGAGGGAATGTTGGGGCTTTTTTTTGCTATGCGAGATTATAAAAAAGAATATTGTGATTTTGAACCATTTGCTAAAAGTTGTATAAGACACAGAATTTTAACCGCTATAAGATTAGCTAACGCCAAAAAACATTTGCCGCTCAATAATAGAGTGGAATTAACTGATGAAGAATCCAAACAGGGCGACCCGATGGAACTACTTTTAAAAAAAGAATGGCACGAAACTTTTTGGAAAGCAGTAGAAATGAAACTTAGCAAAACCGAACGAGCGGTTGTAATATTGTATACAAGCGGCTTAACTTATGCTCAAATAGCGCTTAAACTAAATAAAGATGAAAAAACTGTGGATAACGCTCTGCAAAGAGCAAGAAAAAAACTAATTAAAGAAGTAATGTAAAATTATAGAAAATAAAAAAATGTTATAATAAAGACATAAATTGTGATAAATATAGTCACAAACATCAAAATTTATATAAATAGATAGAACGGTTCAATAACAGATATTATATAAATAGATAGAACGGTTCAATATCAGATATTATATAATGGTTAAAAAAGAGAATACGAAAATATTTTAAGTAATTGAAAAATTGATTACATAGTAACAAGGAGATAATAATGGCGTACACAGCATTATATAGAAAATATAGACCAAAAACGTTTGATGAAGTAATAGGGCAAGAGCATATAACAAAGACATTATTAAATCAAATACGTAGAGGTGAAGTTGGGCACGCATATTTGTTTACGGGTACAAGGGGAATAGGAAAAACCACGGTAGCGAGAATTTTTGCGCAGGCTATAAACTGTTTAAATCCAATAAACGGAAGCGCTTGCGGAAAGTGCGAAGTTTGTAAAAGTCAAAGTATTGATATAAATGAAATGGATGGAGCGAGTAACAATGGAGTTGATCAAGTAAGGGAAATAAGAGAAAATGTTGTTTATCCGCCAGTAAATGGAAAATACAAAGTATATATAATCGATGAAGTTCATATGTTGACGGGAGCGGCGTTTAATGCATTGCTTAAAACGTTGGAAGAACCGCCAGAATATGTGGTTTTTATTTTATGTACAACCGAAGCGCATAAGATACCTGCTACGGTATTGTCGAGATGTATGCGATTTGATTTTAGGTTGGTAAAGACGACTGTACTATTTGAATTACTTAAAAAAATATTTGATAAAATAGACAAAAAATATGAATCTGCCGCTTTGTATCTTATAGCTGAAAATGCGCAAGGCAGCGTTAGAGATGCTTTATCTTTAGCGGATAGATGCTTAAGTATAAGCGATGAATTATTGACTTATGATGAAACTGTATCCGCTTTAGGCGCAAGTAGTTTTAAACAAATTAACGAATTGGTCGAAGCTATTATAAACGCAAATGTTAGGGGCGTTTTGGAATCAATAGATATTTTAATGAAATCAGGTAAAAACGCAGCGGCTTTAGCAAGAGAAACCGCAAGTTATTTTAGAAACTTAATAGTAGTAAAACAGATTCCAAACGCAAATGAACTATTAAGATTACCAGACGCGCTTTACACTCCGCTTATAGAAACATCGGCAAAAGCCGATACGCTGAAAATGTTGAACGCTGCTGAAAATTTTGGACGATTGGAAGGCGAATTAAGATATTCAATATCCCAACAAATAACATTGGAAGCGTGCGCAATAAAAACAGCGTTGCAAAACAATGAATCAGATTACGCTGCTTTAATTGAAAGAATAAATAAATTAGAACAAGGACAGCCACGAACGCAGATTTTTGCATCTTTAACAGATTCGCAAATTAAATCGCTATGGTCAAAAGTAATTGCAAAAGCAAGAGACGAATCAGATATGCTTTTTGCGTTAGTCAGCAACGTTTTAAAAGTAGAGATACAAGAAAATGAATTAATCGTGCATATAAACGAAGTTACAAATACAATGCTTGAATCAAGTAAAGATACAAAAGAACGTATTTTTAAACTAATTATGGATGA
The DNA here is from genome assembly GCA_036653075.1 of Clostridia bacterium. GTDB lineage: Bacteria > Bacillota > Clostridia > Christensenellales > CAG-314 > JAVVUQ01. The sequence continues at coordinate 9,781 of JAVVUQ010000043.1, forward strand.
GTTTAATGGAATTAAAATAAGATTATTGGTAAAAATCGAACAAAATGAATCAGAAAATATACAAAGATTAAAAAATATTACAGAGGGAAAACTTACAATTGAATAAAACTAATATTATTGCCAAAAAACTATTATAGCATATTTAAGTCAATAGTATAAGTATAATAAATTAAATAAAAATAATTTCACGTAAATAAGGAGATAGATATGGCAAACAATAAATTTGGCGGCGGAATGAATATGCAACAGTTAGCAATGCAGGCGCAGAAAATGCAGCAACAAGTTATGAAAGCGCAGGAAGAACTTGAGAATATGGAAATTGACGGACAAGCGGGTAATGGTTTGGTTACGGTTACCTTGACAGGACAAAAAAAACTCGTGGCAGTCAAAATTAAACCTGAAGCAGTAGATGTAGATGACTTAGAAATGCTTGAAGACCTTATCGTTGTCGCTTATAATTACGCAGCGGAAGAAGCAGATAAAGCGGCAGAAGAAATTATGCCAAGCGGTATGAATGGTTTGATATAAAATTATAAAACTATATAAGACGAAATATACTTTATAATTATTGCGTAATAGCGTGATTATATGTTTAATTAAAGTTATAATTAAAATTATAAGTGTTATAGACAAGCGTAAAATACAATTCAATAACATTAAAAATAGGGGAAAAATAGTGAAAAACATACAACCTTTAAATGCTTTAATTGGTCAATTTATGAAATTAGCTGGCGTGGGGAATAAAACTGCGCAACGATATGCGCTTAGTATATTAAAAATGACGGATATAGAAGTAAAAGACTTTGTTGACACGATATTAAGCACAAAAAAAGCTGTTAAGTTTTGTTCTGTTTGCGGAAATTTTACTCAATACGATCCGTGTGATATATGTTCAACAAGAGATAAAAGTATTATTTGCGTAGTTAAAGATGCCAAGGACGTGTGGTCAATGGAAAAAGTTCGTGATTATAATGGAGTTTATCACGTATTAGGCGGCGTTTTAAATCCTATGGAAAATATTGGTCCAAATGATATTAGAATAAAAGAATTACTTAGAAGAATAGACGACAATGTAAAAGAAATTATTGTAGCGACTAATCCCGATGTCGAAGGCGAAGCGACAGCGATGTATTTGGCTCGTATGATAAAACCATTAGGGGTAAAAGTTACGAGAATCGCTCAGGGAATTTCAGTAGGCAGCGACCTCGACTATGCAGATGAAGTCACCTTAACAAGAGCTTTAGAAGATAGGAGAGAAATCTAAAAATAAATAGTAAAACTTTGGAGATTATATAAAAACGCAATAGCGTATACAACGTTATAACATTACGAAAACGTACATAATTTTTATAAATATTAAAAAAATTACAAAAAAGATATAACTTATAACGATATTAATAGCATTACATAAATGTTATTTACTATAGAAAAATAGTAGTTATGGTTTTGTAATAATTTAACAGTCATTTTTGGAGATAGGAGTATGAAATGTAATCAATGTCCACGTATGTGCAACGTTGAGCGTAGTGAAAAATTAGGATATTGTGGAGCAAATCAAGATATAAAAACAGCTTTTATAGGCTTGCACAAATGGGAAGAACCGATAATATCAGGTGAAACAGGTAGCGGAGCAGTGTTTTTTTCTGGTTGTAACTTACGATGTGTGTTTTGTCAGAATTATCAATTGAGCCACGATGATTATGGTAGTGTTATTTCAAAAGAAGAATTAGTGGAAAATATGTTGCAATTACAGCAACAAGGAGCGACAAATATAAATCTTGTGACGGCGACACATTATGCTAATATTTTACCAGAAATTATAATAAACGCAAAGAAACAAGGATTATATATTCCTATTGTATATAATTGCGGCGGTTACGAGAGCGTAGAATCATTAAAGAAACTTGAAGGAATTGTTGACGTATATTTACCTGATTATAAGTATAGCGATATGAATTTAGCTCAGTTATTATCATCGGCAAAAGATTATCCGATAGTGGCGCTTGAAGCAATAACAGAAATGAAACGGCAACAAGCAAATGATGTTATAGAAGACGGTTTAATGAAAAAAGGCGTAATAATACGACATTTATTGCTGCCTAATTGCCTTAAAAATAGTAGAAATGTTTTAAATAACATAATCGATAATTTTGGAAACGAAACTTATGTGAGTTTGATGAGTCAATATTTTCCGCCTAAAGAATTTGATAAATCTCTTGCGTTTTTAAATAGGCGCATTACCAAAATAGAACAAAATCGATTATATGATTACTTTTTTTCACTTAATTTTATAAATGGCTATGTACAACAACTTTCTTCTGCCGACAAAAAATACGTTCCTATTTGGACTTAACACAAATGTATTATTTATTATAATTGCAATAATACATAGGTTCTATCTTACTTAAATATTTGTTTAAATATTATTTAATTGGTAAAGAAAATTTAAATAGATTAATCTAAAATGGTAATTAAGTTGGTAATTGATACAAAAAATTACTAATATTGTTTATATATTATCATAATAAGCTAAAAATCACAATTGTATTTATATAATAGTGTAATATTATAAAAAATCAGGATAATTTGTTATAGTTATTTAGAAAAATATAAGAAAAAACCATAAAAATGTATTGACAAATATTGTTAAAATTGCAATAATGTGGTATAATAGCAATGTAATTTATAAAAGAATATACTATTAAAATTGATAGTATAGAATAAATAAAAAAGATGCAATTTTTATTTATTATGATTTTATAAATTTAGAATTTTTTAATATAAGGTTTTGTTTTAATCTTAAAAGAGGAGATGTATGAAAAATTATAGAAAAATAATACTTATGTATTTATCATTTATTTTTATAATTTGTTTATGTTTATGTATATGCGCTAACGAAAAAGCGATAATTGAAGATATCTCTCAAAACAACCTCATTAAATATAAAAATACAGTTGATTATGATAATTTAGCGTTTTTTAGTAGTTTAAAAATGTGTAATAATCAATATATATTTCATATTAATGAAAGTGCAAAATGGAGTAATTTAACAAATAATAATGAAATATATAAAAATAGTAAA
>JAVVUQ010000044.1:0-7952 GCA_036653075.1 Clostridia bacterium
TAAAATATCTTATTTGCAACATTTTATAAAACATTAATTGTTATTTGCAACCTATTAAAATATATTATTGTAGCATTATAAAACGTTAATTCTTATTTGTCGCATTATAGAACGTCTTATTTGTAGGTATTATAGACAATAATACTTATTTGTAGCTTTCGTAGAAAGGATATTATTTATAAAATTATTAATTGGGAAATAATAAAATTTTAAATTTATTTTGTGTATTATATTTATTTAATATAATTACTATGTTTTAAGGGGTTAAATTAACCCCTTAAAGCATAGTTTATAATTTTTATTTAGTTGTAACTTCTTTTTTAGTTGATTTCGAGTCGCCGTGGCGTACAAAAATCATTGTAATAAAAGCTAAAGCTACAAAAATAGCGCCATATGGGAATAGAATACGCATTCCAAGTTTATCCATTAACATTCCGCTAAATATTGGAGTGGCAATTTGCGCCGCCATACTTGCTGTATAATAATAGCCTGTATATTTGCCAACGTTATTGCCTTTAGCGAGTTCGACGACCATTGGAAAGCTATTAACATTTATTGTAGCCCAAGCAATTCCTGCCAACATAAATAGAGCGTACATAAGCAATGACGGAGATTCTGGCGTAATGAACGCGCCTCCGCCAAATGCGACGGTAAGCATAACAATTCCTACAAGAATAGTACGTTTTCTACCAAATTTTGTAGCGATAAATCCAACTGGAATGTACGCTATAATAGCCGCAGCTTGCGCAAGTAATAATGTTAAATTATAATCCTTATCTAAAATATTAGTAGCGTAGAGCGAATATTTGCTTGTAATTGCGTTGTAACCTATAAACCATAACGCCACAGATGCAAGGATAAGTCCAAGTGAAGCTCGTTGCGCTTTTGTAAGTTTTGCCGAATTGTTACCATTTTGCGGCAATCTTTCTTCAATGCCATAGAGTGTAGCTTCAGCCTGCATTTGAGCGACAAGTTTATTTTCTTTAACACGCCATAAAAATAATGCAAGCGCTACAATCATAACAGCGCAAGTAGCAAGCACAAATCCAATGTAACTCATTAAAGCATTTTTTGCGTCTGTTGTTTTAAACACCATTCCCAACCCTAATATAAGCATACCTCCTGCCGTACCCATCAAATTGATGATTGCGTTAGCTTTCGAACGTAATGGTTTAAGCGTAACATCGGGCATTAAAGCAACTGCTGGCGAACGGAAAATTGACATACTTATTAATGTTGCAAGCAATAATACTATAAAAAATATTAAACAAACAGGATTTTTAAATGTCATATCTAAAGCGTAAGCGGAACGCGCTATCGCAACATAATCAGTATAAAATGGATTTAAAGCAAGTTTTGATGCTATTAAATCCTTCTCCGTTCCCTTTAAAGCATCTAACTGTTCGCTTGGCATATCTATATAATCTTTAGATAACAACACTGACGCTTTAGGAATTTTAAAAGATATATTTTTAAATTCTTCTCCTGAATTTATTTCGATAAATCCATATTCTTGTGTAAGCAACGATTTATCTTTAGTTTTAGCAAACTGCTGCATAACGGCGAAATATTCACGCCACTGCGAATAAGAACGCTCTTGTACATATCCTATATACTTAACAGGATTAACTTTAGTTTCACCATTAATAAAAGCTTTCAACGCTTTGTCATAATCTGCTTTATTCTCAGCGATACGATTTTCATCTAAAATCCAATTATGTAATTTTTCCGTTTGATTTTTGGCAAATAATTGTTTAAAAATATCATCATCGTTATCAGCGGAAGAAATAGTAATATCGGGATTAGCATTCCATAACATAACAGATTCATTTTTAGTCCCAATTTTAATATCACCATAATTAAGATTGTTTTTAAGTTGAGCATAATCAACAAACGTCAAAGCAGTAAAACAAAGTATAGCGCATACCGTACCAATTAATATGTATGGCGTACGCTTACCATACTTTGTATGCTTTTTATCCGATAACGCTCCAAAAAGCGGCAACATAAACAATGCTAATATATTATCAAGCGCCATAACTATTCCCGACCAAGTTTGATTTAAACCAAACTTGTTTACTAACATAATAGGCACAATTGCATCATATGCTTGCCAAAATGCGCAAATAATGAAAAATGCAAATCCTACAAATATAGTCTTCTTGTAATCTAATTTCATAATTCCTCCATTAATTTGTGAAATTTCTTAGTAAAATCCCTTAGTAAAATTCATTCTCATTTAATATTTATGTTTATTTAATAAAGTATATAGTTTTTTATTTACTTTGTCAATAACTCCTACTTGCTTTTTTTAAATGTTTGTGGTAAAATATATGATTATAGGAATATTAAACAAAATACTAAAAATACTAATAAAAAACAAACTCTGATTCATAAATAAAAAACAAACTCTGATTCATAAATTAAAAATAAGCTTGAATTCATAAATATAAAACAAAAATAAATGAAAGTAGCAAGAATGAATTAATATACATAAACACAAATAACCAAAAATAAATATTATAACAAATATAAACGCAAATTTATTTGATTGAGATAGGGAAGAAAATGGAATATAATAAAACAGATTTTAAAGATTTAATTGAGGCGCGTAGAGTTCGCCGAAAATACACCTTAAACATAAAAGCATTAATAATCGAAACATTGATTGTACTATTAGTTGTTTTTGCTTTAGCCGCTTTAGGGTATTGGTCATTTACCTTATATGCAACTTCGCCTATAATATCAATTGCTATAGGCGCAGTAGTTTTCTTTTTATTTATAATTATGGTATTGTATCTACATTATCAAGGTACAATAAGGGCGCAAGATTCGTTGCTTGTGTATGAAAGAGAAACATTGCTTAGGGGCGTAGATTATATGTTTTGCGCTGATGAAAAACAACGAATTATGCTTGACGGGTATAATCATTATTATGAATGTAAAATAGATTTGCCAAGTCAATTATCCAAAGAGGATATCTCTAATGCGCGGCATACTTATTGCGGATTAGTATATTGGACGTATGTTAAAAAGTCTGTATTGGCTGGGTTTGATTTAGACATTGAAAATAAGGTCTATACCTTAGGAGTTTACACTCCTGATAATAACGCTGATAAATGGATTGAACCATTTTTAAAAAATAACGGATATAAACAATTTAAGCTATCTCACAATATCGACGAACAATGGAATTCTTTTCAAAAATTTATACCTACACAAGAAGAATTTGATAATATTGCCGATACTATTTTTGTGGAAGAATTAGAAAACGCTCATTTTGATTTTACCAAAGAAGCCATTCAAATATGCTCATTTACCTTTTTAAATAGCGATAATGCTAAAGCTTTTATGGACGAGGCAAAAAAGCGTGGTTATATAAATGTTACAATTGAAACAATTGTAGAAACCGACATTGAAAAGCAATTAGTAAAATATGAAATGTCGGGATATTTAGGTATAAATCGAGTCCATTTATATACAAAAGAGGCAAAAGAATTTGCTGGCGAATATAACGGCGAATATATTTCTCGTGAAATTAAACCTTAAACGTTTTTATAAATATTTTGCTTGTATATAATAATTTATAATTAAAACATACACTAAACATCAAACTATTCTTATTGGCGGTAAAAATGAAATCTGAAATAGAAAGTGAAATAAAATTTAAATTAAATGAAACTCAATATGACTATTTAACAAAATTTACAATAGAAGTAGTTAAATTAAATAATTACTATTTTGCATTTGATAAGCAAAAGAATTGTTCTTTGCGAATACGATCTCAAGGCGATATTAATTTCTGTTTAACTTTAAAAAAACAGAATTTAATTATAGGCGCAAAGACTGAAAGCACAGAATTGTCCTATGAAATAACCAAAGCTAAAGCAGCCGAGTATATTCAATATGGAATAAACCAAAAAGATATGCAATTTTATTTTGGAATAGCTAAACCTGCTATTTATGAAGGGATATTATCAACATTACGTTCAACAATAAAATATGATAATATTTTAGCAGATTTAGATAAATGTAAATACTTAGGCGTTGAAGATTATGAAATTGAATGCGAGCAAATCGAAAATCATGAAAGTTTATCTAATATTTTAAAAAAATTAAATATTACAGAATACTCAATTGGTAAAGCGGCAAGATTTTTCGCTGCAAAAAAAGATTTTTCACATCATTATGATACGGTTTTATTCGACTTAGACGGTACTTTACTTCAAACGGATATGGCGATAATTCCTTGCTTAAAAGAAGTTTTAGAAATAATGAAAATCGACTATTCTAATATAGATTTATATTCTTTCATTGGCCCACCATTAACGGAATCATTTACTAAATTAGCTTTAAATGCTTCCGATGTAAACGAATGTACAACGTTGTATCGTTCAATATACGAGTCTAATGACGCTGATAAATATATCGTTTCATATTCTGGAATTGTTCAATTGATTTCCGCTTTGAAATCAAAAGGACTTAAAGTAGGCGTTACTACGTCAAAACCGACAGATAAGGCTGTTAGATGCCTTTCCTTAACTGGCATCTACCCATTTTTTGATTTTATCGCAGGCGCTGATATTGAAAAAGGTATTTCTACAAAATTAGACGTACTTGAATTCGCAGAAAAAAAATATAATTTAAATAAACAAAACACTATTTTAATCGGCGATACAAAATATGATTTGGAAGGCGCTGCCGCTTTTGGAATAGATTGTATTGGCGTTTTATATGGTTATGGAAAATTTGAGGATATGTTTACTTTTCCACATATCGCATTTGCCGATACGCCCCTTGAAGTTGGACTATTACTAAAAGTTAAATAATATAATGTATAAATTTAAACCCCCTAAACCTATTAAGGAGATGCTATGACTGACACTAATTATAGATTAATGCGTGAATCAGAAATGTGCGACGACGATGGAATGGATTATGATGACGCTTATGATGAAATAAATAAATTAAACGCAGAAAAATTTAAAGAAAAGTATAAAGAGTTTTATTCCGATATAAAGATATCTATCAAAGAAGATTGGTAAAATTTTATAATAATTCCATTGTTTTTTGGCGTTATAATTAAGTTTTATTTAACTATTATATATACTATCTTTATGAATATAATACACAATTTTCATTTACTTTTTAAATTAAATATTAATAAACTGTATGTAAACGCTAACAAATTGTATATCAAGCATTTTTAAACTGTATATAAACGCTAACAAATTGTATATCAAGCATTTTTAAACTGTATATCAAGCATATTTAAGATTATATATTTAGTTAATTATGAAATAATATTATAGAATCACTAATTTAAATATTGAAGCAACGCTTGGGAGGTAGTTATGCAAAAAAAAGTAAACAAAACACGTAATAGGCGAATATTAATTGCTTCTACGCTAATAGTGTCCCTGTTGGCTTTATGCGCCTCAGAGTTTTTGTGGAATTATAATTTAAATATTTTATCTAAATCATTATGGATAAAAATTTTAAATCCCGCTTGGATAGTAGTTATTGTATGTTTAGTTTGGCTGATACAGCGAGCGTATTATAGAAAAAATTACATAATCAATATGATACCGCTATTTATATTTACTGTTGCTTTCATTGGTTTTGAGATTGCCACTTGGTTTATTGAAGGAATTAAAATATACCATTCAGGATATTTAACTATACTTAGTGAAGCATTATTTTTGATATGGATTAGCGATACTTTTATTAACGCTACTATTAAAAATAATATAGACAAGCTAAGCGTTTATTGTGGAATTTTACAAAAAAAAATTAATGTTAAAATTAAAAATCATTATGTCGAAGCCCCTATTGATTCTATTAAAGTTGGCGATATTATCTTTGTACAAAATAATTGCGTGATAGCGGCTGACGGAGTTTTACTTGGCGACGCCACAGTAGATGAAAGCATTATATTTGGTCAAGGGTGTGTTAATTCAAAAAAATGTGGCGATTTGGTTTTCGGCGGTAGCATTGTTAAAAATGACGTGGAAATCAGAATTGAAAAAATTAAAAATACAGCGTTACAACAAATTGCGTTTGAAATGAATAACGCTTCTAAAAAAGAAACGAATATTAGTGTAAAAGTTAATAAGTTTATTAATTTTTCGCCTATTACAATTTCTATACTTATTGCAATAGTTGTCGCAATTTGCTTAATATTAACCTTTTATTTTAAAAAGTTGCTTGTTGCAAAGGATATAATAAAGGCAATTTTAACAGGATTATCCATAATTATCGTAGTTTCTCCAATTGCATTGTCACAAAGTATTCCTTCAACATTTAAGCGGGCAAGAATGGCTGTTTATAAAAAAGGTATCATTATTCGCAACGAAAACGGTTTTGAAACTTTATCTAACGCCAATTACATTTGTTTTGATAAAACTGGAATAATTACAGATGCAAATCAGTACGTAGACAGCTTTTATACAGAAATCGATGAAACAGAATTTTGGCAATACATCGCCGCTTCAGAACGTGGCTGGAACAATAGAATAGCAAAATTATTATGCGAATATAAACCAAATATAAATAATAAAACAGCTAAATCACAAGTATTTATTGATGGTTTAGGCGTAGAAGCGATTTTTTCTGAACTTAAAGATGGTGTTTTGACGACTTCAGCGGTTAAAGTAGCGAAATGGTCCGCATTCATATCGTCATTTGCAAAAAAAGATTGCGAGGCTACTGGCGCTATGCACGTTGAAGCGACAAAGCGTCTTAAAGAAGGAAATACAGTCATTGGAATGGAGTTAAATGGTAAATTGATAGGCGTTATTTCCATAAAAGATACCCTTAGAAGCAGCGCCGCATCTGCGGTAACACAGTTGAAATCTCTTAGAGTACATACTCTAATGCTTAGCGGAGATAATGCGCATACCATTACAGCGGCAGCATTAGCAACTGGCATAGAAGAATATAGAAGCGGATTAAATTCTAAAAACAAAGCAGAAGTTATTAAAAGTTATAAAAAAGATGGAAAAACAATAATAATGGTTAGCGACGGCATAGACAACGACGAATGTAAAAACATTGCTGATTGTTACGTATTAATGAACGGTATTCAAGGCAACAAAAACTTTGATAACGCCGACATTATTGTCGCAAACGATGATTTTTCAAAGATTCCTCAAGCTATAACGATAGGCAGAAAAGCTATTAGTAGAATAAAAAATAATTTAATAGCAGCTATCATTGCCATAATTGTCGCTATCGCTATTGGTATATTTGGTTATATGTCACCAATCATTGCAGCATTTATCAATATTTTGTTTTGCTGGATTCTATCTATAAATCGACCACTTTAAAAGCGTACTTATTACGTTTTTATAAAGATAAAGATAAAAATATATTATGGAGGAAAAAATTATGGAACTTAAAGGTTCACAAACAGAAAAAAATTTAATGGAAGCTTTTGCCGGCGAATCACAAGCAAGAAATAAATACTCTTATTTCTCGGGACAAGCAAAAAAAGACGGATATGAACAAATAGCAGAAATTTTTGAGTTAACTGCTAACAATGAAAAAGAACACGCTAAACTTTGGTTTAAAGAATTAGGTTTACTTGGCAAAACCTATGAAAATCTCTTAGCGGCAGCAGACGGCGAATATAGCGAATGGACAGATATGTATAAACGCTTTGCGAATGTCGCTAATCAAGAAGGATTTATCGAACTTGCTAAAAAATTTGAAATGGTAGCGACTATTGAACACGAACACGAAATGAGATACAGAAAATTAGCCGATAATATAAGTAAAGATGTTGTTTTTCATAGAGAAAACGGACAAACCGTTTGGATATGCCGTAATTGCGGACATCGTTTTGTTGGCAATGACGCTCCAACAATTTGCCCTGTTTGTAATCATCCACTTGCTTATATGGAAATCAATGCTACAAACTTTTAGTATTTAATTGCAAATGCAAATCAATA
>JAVVUQ010000044.1:8052-12505 GCA_036653075.1 Clostridia bacterium
ATTTTAAATGCTATGCCAAAGGGATAATTAAAAATTCCTTTGGCGCAAAAATAGGAGTAATATGAAAGATACAGTATACGCTATTGAGGATATGTTTTTTTCGCCTTATGCAAAAAAATCTATTGAAACAATTGGACGTAAAAGACAAGAAGAACCTTGCCCTATGCGCACAGACTTTCAACGAGATAGAGATAGAATCATACACTCAAAGGCATTTAGACGATTAAAAAATAAAACTCAAGTCTTTATCGCTCCGTTTGGCGATCATTTTCGTACGAGAATGACTCATACCTATGACGTAGCGCAAATAGCTCGAAGCATTACACGCGCATTAAATTTAAATGAAGATTTAGCAGAAGCTATTGCATTAGGTCACGATTTAGGACATACGCCTTTTGGACATATCGGAGAACGCACTTTGGCAAATTTAACAAATGGTTATTTTAAACATAACGAACAGTCCGTTAGAGTTGTGGAAGTACTTGAAAATGACGGCGCAGGGTTAAATCTAACAGGCGAAGTTATAGATGGAATTAAAAATCATCGTAGCGATGGCAATCCATCAACTTTAGAAGGAAAAGCGGTAATGTTCGCTGACAAAATTGCTTATATAAATCACGATTTAGACGACGCAATACGCGCAAAAATTATCACACCAGATAATTTGCCTCAAGATGCAGTTAAATTATTAGGTCAAACTCCTACTAAACGCATTAACACTATGATTACCGCAATTGTTGAACAAAGTCTTAATCAACCTAAACTGACAATTTCTTCAGATATTGAATACGCAATGAAAATAATGCGTGATTATTTATTTAAATATATTTATACAGACGACGGCGGAAACCGTGATAGCGACAAAGCCGATGCGCTTTTAAGCTATTTATACAAGCATTTTTATAACCATTGCGATGAAATGCCCGATGAATTTAAAAAACTACTTGATTCTTACGATAAATATATCGTGGTTTGCGACTTTGTCGCAGGAATGTCCGATACGTACGCAATCGCAATGTTTAAAAACTTAACTTTACCACGCACTAAAGATTCAATATAATTTAACGCCATTGCAATATAATTTACGTCATTGCAATATAATTTACGTCATTGCAATATAATTTAATGCCATTACTTTTTACATAGCTTACGCTATGTTTTTTTTTGCAATTTTTCGTTGCCTATGAACTTTTGTAATACTGCGCACCTCTTTCACTATTAAAAACATATGATAAAGTAAATACATTACAAAAGGAGATATCATATGGAAATGTTAAGCGTACCAATTATTGCTACTTTAGTTTTAGCGCTATTAGAAATAATAAAAGTACCATTCAAAGATAAACCAAAATTCAACAATTTTATTCCACTTATTGCAGGAGTATTAGGGATACTATTAGGTATAGTTGCTTTTTATGCAGCTCCTACATTAATACCTACAACTAATATTTTTCACGCTATTTTAGTCGGATTTTTAAGCGGATTATCAGCGACAGGGTCACATCAGTTAGTAAAACAAATATTTGATTCGAAAAAATAAAAGCGTTTATAATTAAAATCAGTCAGTATAAATGCTTAATGCGTCCCTATTTTTAGGAACGCATTATTTTATAATATATTTATAACGTTTTATATTTTATATTGTCTTATTATTAAGTAGTCATAAGAGGTTTCATAACAACTATTTTAGCTTTTACTAATAATTTGCCTAAAAAATATGCAGCGACAAAATCAAGGGCGTTGTGTAGAAAAGTAGCGCCAAAAGTAGCGCCCCAGATGTATATAGTAGTAGAATTATTGACTTTAATACCATTAAATAACGCAATATAAACGCAAGCTGTTTCGCCAAGAGCGTGCACCAAACCTGTAACAAGTAAAAAAATCATAAAATGAGAAAACTTTTTAATATGCAAAACACGTAAAAGTAATAGTCCGACAACAACAAAGATTATATGACTTCCCGCTCGCATTAATACGACAATATCAACGCCTTTAAGAACAAAACCCAAAAAAGCGCCAACTGCGGTTAAAATTCCTGCGATAGGATTGATTAACATTCCAAGAAAAATAAATATATGTGAAAATGGAGTAAACGACCAAATCCCAAAAGGTATTGTAATCATAAAACGTACCCATATAATAGATAAAGCTATTAATATTGCCGTAATGGTTATAGTTTTCGTATCAATTTTTTTCATAATATTCCCATATTCTTATGTTTAAAAATTAAACGTCAAGAAATTATGCGCGTAATTATTTTAACTCCACAATAATTATATATAAATTTGTATAATATATAAACTACCAATGGCGCTAATACACACTAAAATAATGTTAACACAAATTGTTAAATAAATCAAATAATATATGCCTTATTTGAGCTGAAAGACTTAAATATTGACTTTATGTAACTAACGCAATGCACTAATTACTGAAAATTTATAATTACTTTAAATATTTGTTACTTTGAATTTAATTAATAAAAATATTAGTTAATGAATATATTAGTTACTTTAAATATTTGTTACTTTGAATTTAATTAATAAAAATATTAGTTAATGAATATATTAGTTACTTTAAATATTTGTTACTATAAATTTAATTACTAAAACTTTAAATACTATAAATATTAAAAAAAACCTTACTATCTACCGAAAAAATAATTGATAGATAGTAAGGCAAATATTAAAAATTAAAAAAATGAGTTATATTGATTGTAATAATACATTGTTTATTAAAAAATATATTTTAAACAGCTTTGTATTTATATTATGGTATTTCATTGCGCATTATTTTATTGCGCATTATTTTTATAATCTATTTAGATACTTTTGATGATTTAACACTATTTTCCTCATTAGCTTTTTTGATTTTTAAAATACCAATGCTCATTAATATTTTAACTGACGCCATAATTCCGATTATAATAAACGAAAATGTAAACATAGTGTTAACAAAAGTAACGGCAAACGTTATGACAACATCTGAAAGTCCCGATGGTAAAGCTTCTTTTATTATTTGTATAATATATTGCATAATCATCGGTTTAAACGAAGAAAAGACAATTGACATAATCAACATTGATAATGTGTTTAAAGCCATAAATGCGCCTTCAATAAACTCAAAAACAGCAGTAATCGTTAAAAAAGACGTATTTGGGCGATTTGTTTTTACTGTTTGTCTAATTGAATTAACGCACTTAAGTTTTATAATGTTAAAATATAATTCAGCGCCTAACAGTAATATTATCAGTATTACTATAAAAAATGGCACAATAGCGTTTGCAAAAGACGCAACGACAAATACGAAAACGGATACTAAAATACCAAACGATATACCGACTATGTTAATTATAGGAATCGCCTTAATTACACTTAAACCACTACTTTTTAAACCACTTGTCGATTTTGCAGATAAATGCAATAATAGTAATCCTATAAACAGCAATACTCCAACAATATCTAAATTTTGAGACATCAGTATATTCATACCACAACTTATTCCAGATAGTATAACTAACGCCAACATAAATTTAGAAATGAATATTTTTCTTAACATATTAATAATTGAAAATTCATCGGAATTTTCAACTTTAATATTCGGTTGAGGATTGTATTCGTTTGGCTTTTTACCTTCGTTACTTACATTTTCTTTGCCGCTTTCTGTACTTTTAACTGCTTCTACTGCATCTAAATTTTGAGGCGTTTTAGATTCAATTTTACTTTCATTATTCAAATCAAAACTCTCTACTGCGTTATTAGATACCATATTTCCACAATTCATACAAAACCGTGAATTATCGTCTATTTCATACCCACATTTTTCGCATTTTTTCATAAAGCATCTCCAAATCAATTATTATATTTAAATTATTTTATATAGTAATTATATATTAAGCCCTTCAAAATAGTATATCATACTTTTTATATTATATTAAAAAAACCGAAAATCGAAAGATTATGTAATATTACATAATAATCTATTTTTATGTATTTATTTATTATTACAAACTATTACATAATCATTATACCATATATTTTTTTATTGCGCAAGCATTTTATCTATTTTTCATATTTTTTTATTGCTTGCATTAGTATAAATAATAATTAGAAACAATATTGAAGCGCTAATCATATTTTAAAGATGGCAAATTTAAAATAAAAACTTATTTTAACAAAAACTTATTATTTGCTTAATATACATTTCACGATAAATTAATAATCTAATTATACAATGAAAGCATAAGAATAACAGTGATTAAACACTGTGTTCTTCATTTAATTACTCCCTTCTCATTACGGGCGGCTGCGTTACCCCTCCCTTGTTATAAATTAGCAGTCGCCCAATTTTATACATTTTTTAATATTTAATACAAACAATATTAACATCAAATTTTTATACTTATTAAACTACTGTATTATAACTGCTTTAAAATACTTATTATTTTTAATTT
>JAVVUQ010000045.1:0-8990 GCA_036653075.1 Clostridia bacterium
TTCAGCTATCGCTCTTGCTAAAGCTTCCTTCTATCTCAATTTCTATCAATAGTGGCTTCCCTCTATCTCTATCTCTATCAATAGTGGATTCCCTCAACTTACTGCTTTGCTATTCTATCCTTTCTCTCCCTTTATGTCAACACTTTTACTATAGAATTTTTACCATTCTTTTACATTATTGGTTTTTTACCTATTATGCCTCTTTGTCTTTATTTTTTCTTTACTTTTATTTTGGCAGGGTTAATATTTGAAAATTGTAAAGTTTTTAGTGTACATTTGTTTGTGAATATGTTATACTAATAGACAGCGGATATTGCTTTGGCAAATTCGACTTTATGATTTTTGTGTCGATGAGGTAGCATTGCTGCAAAATATTGAAATTACCGCATTTTATTTTATTTTTACGTATTATTACATATAATATTTATATGTATACTTACAATATAAATATTTGCGCTTATTTTCAGTAATTAACGCCTATCGAGTCACAAACCGTCATTTTAAGTAAATGCGAAAGGTAAGATTTTCGTATTTATGTGACGGAACGGAGTATATTATGGCTAATCAACACTCATCCTCAAAACGGATTGCAACACTTGGAATTTATTTTGCAATAGTAATTGTGGCTTTTAATCTTGACAGTTTGTTGTCGCTATTACTGCCCATAAAATTTGCTATAATTTCCATAGCTATCGTGTCAACGTTAGTATTGTTATCTAAAAACTTTTTTGAAGCCGCTATAATAGGCGCTTTTTTTGGACTTGCATCTTTGATTTCTCAATGGTACTTGCCAAAAGTTCCTGCATTTCTAAACCCTTTGTGTTCGGTTTTGCCACGTATTTTCGTTGGTTTAGGCACATTTGGCGCTTATAAATTGATGTTTTTAATATTTAAGAAAATAACCGCCATAAAACGCCGTTATTTTTCAGCTATGTTTGCGGGCGGAAGCGCTGCTATTATTAATACTGTTTTAGTAATGTTGGCGTTATCTATTTACAAAAATGATTCTTATCTTACTATGATAAAAGCTATACTTTTGACTAATTTTTTACCTGAATTTATAGGCGGAATGATTTTAGTTCCTCTTATTACACTTGGCGTATCTAAAGGCGCTCATATGACAATTGCTGGCGAACATTTACTTGACACATAATAAGAAAATTAATGAAATAATTAAAAATTAAAAATAACAATTAAAATTTAAATAAAAAAAATTAAAAATAAACAATAATAATTAAATTTAAATAAATAAACACATTGAAATTAAATAATAATAATTCAAACAAACACATTGAAATTAAACAATAATAAATCAAACAAATAAACACATTGAAAATAAAAATAAATGTATAAATAAATTAATAGTTAATTGTTCTCAATTTTACTTTATGATTGTTGTATATTGCGAATATTACACTATAAAATAAATGTTAGCATAGGCGTAGCACGTAAATATACTATGCCTGCTTAAAATACGCCTAATGCTACACTATAATAATATGATTATTGCTATTGATATTGGAAATACTAACATTAAGATAGGCGTGTTTGAAAATGACAAGCTAAAAAACAGTTGGCGAATGGCAGCGGAAGTATCACGCACTGCTGATGAATATGGTATACTTCTTTTAAATTTGCTTGAATCGTCTGGCATTACGGTAAAAGACATAACTGGCGGTATTATTTCTTCAGTAATTCCTCAACTCAACTATACTATTGAACATATGCTCTCCTTTTATTTTAATATAAAGCCTATTTCAGTCAATGTAGGGATTAAATCTGGTTTGAATATTAAATATGACAATCCACGTGAATTAGGAAGCGATCGTCTTGTTAATTGTGTTGCGGGGCTAAAAAAATATGGAGCGCCATTTATTTTAGTGGATTTTGGAACGGCTACTACTTATAACGTTGTTAACACTGATGGTGATTTTATCGGCGGGTGCATAACCTTAGGCGTAAAAGCAACCGAAGAATCTCTCGCTAATTCTACCGCAAAATTGCCACGCGTTGAACTTGTTAAAACCAACAAAGTCATCGGACGCAGCACTGTTAAAAACATTCAAAGCGGATTGTATTTTGGCGTTGTTGGACAAGTAAACTCTATTATTACACAAATACGCAAAGAAATGGGCGACAATACTTTACGAGTTATCGCTACTGGCGGACTTTCCGAATTGTTTATGGAAGATTGCGATATCGCCGTCATTGATAGAAGTCTTTCACTTGAAGGATTAAATATAATTTATAATATGAATTGCGAGTAAATTATTACTGTTATATTGAATCGTTATATTGATTTGTAAAATTATGATAATCGCTTTTAAAAATTAAAATTGCGCAATGTTAATAAACTAATTATTTATTAAATTGTTTATAGTAAGGATATAATGGACAGATTTGAATTAGTAAGTAAATATCAGCCAACCGGAGATCAACCTGAAGCTATAACGCAGCTTGTTTCGGGAATTGAAAATGGACTACGCACGCAAGTACTACGTGGAGTAACGGGTAGCGGCAAGACCTTTACTATGGCTAACATAATCGCTCGTTTGAATCGTCCTGCCCTTGTTATTTCGCATAACAAAACGTTAGCGGCTCAATTATGCAATGAATTTCGTGAGTTTTTTCCGCATAACAGAGTGGAGTTTTTTGTTAGTTATTATGATTATTATATGCCAGAAAGTTATATTCCCGCTCGAGATTTGTATATTGAAAAAGAATTAGAAATAAATCAAGAAATTGATAAGCTTCGACATTCCGCTACTTGTTCATTGTTTGAACGTAATGATGTTATTGTTGTCGCTTCTGTTTCTTGTATATTTGGATTGGGCGCTCCCGGCGAGTATTACAAAATGAGTATAAGTTTACGACCTCAACAGCAACTTTCACGTAAAGAGTTGCTTTCAAGGCTTGTTAGTATTCAATATGTACGAAACGATTTAGGGTTTGAGCGTGGCACTTTTAGAGTGCGTGGCGATGTTGTAGAGATATATCCTTCAAATAGCGATAGCACTGCTATTAGAGTGGAGTTTTTTGGCGATGAAATTGAACAGCTTTCTGAAATAGATTGCGTATCTGGCAATCGCTCGGCTACGCTACTACACACAATTATTTTTCCTGCTTCTCACTATGTAATAAATGGCGTAACCAAAGACGACGCTTTAAAAAATATGCGTCGTGACCTTGATTTTGAAGTACGTAAACTCAAAGACCAAGGCAAACTTTTAGAGGCGCAAAGACTTCTACAACGCACTAATTATGACATTGAAATGATAACTGAAATAGGTTATTGCAGTGGTATTGAGAATTATTCTCGATATTTTGACGGCAGAAAAGAAGGCGACAGCCCCTATACCTTAATCGATTATTTTCCAAAAGACTTTTTAACTTTTATCGACGAAAGCCATATGACGTTGCCGCAAATACGAGCTATGTATAATGGTGACAAAGCGCGAAAAACCAACCTTGTCGAATATGGATTTCGTATGCATTCGGCATTTGATAATCGTCCGCTTAGATTTGAAGAATTCGACGCGCGTGTCGGACAAATAATTTGCGTTTCTGCCACCCCCGCTCCATACGAAATAGAAAAAGCTGGACAAATAGTAGAACAAATTATTCGGCCAACTGGACTTTTAGACCCAAGCGTAGTCGTTCGAGCAATAGACAAACAAATTGACGACTTAATTAAAGAGATTTATCTCACTATCGCTGAAAAAGGTAAGATTTTAGTAACTACAATGACTAAGAAAATGGCAGAAAAACTTACCGATTACCTTAAAGAAAGAGGAATTAGAGTCAAATACCTGCATAGCGACATTGATACTATGGAACGAATAGACATCTTAACTGCCTATAAAAACGATGAGTTTGACGTTTTAGTCGGTATAAACTTACTACGTGAAGGTTTGGATTTACCTGACGTTCAACTTGTAGCCATTCTTGACGCCGATAAAGAAGGATTTTTACGTAGCGAAACTTCCCTAATACAAACAATAGGTAGAGCCGCTCGTAACGTCAACGGACACGTTATTATGTACGCTGATAATATTACGGGCAGTATGTCTCGAGCAATATCTGAAACTGAGCGACGTAGGTTGCTACAAGATAAATTTAACAAAGAAAATGGAATTACTCCTACTTCTATTGTCAATACCACCCAAAACTCTCTTGAAATAACTAAAAAAATGAACGAACCGCTCTCTAAACGAGAACTGCTTTGCGCAATTGACCAGATTTCTAAGGAAATGAAACACGCAGCAAACGAATTGGATTTTGAAAAAGCTATTAATTTGCGTGAAAAACTTGTTAAATTACGAAAAAAAGTAGATTATATGAAATAAATAAACATAAAACTACGATAACAATATCAAAGGGAACTATGAGAGACGATATATTTATTAAAAATGCAAAAGAAAACAACTTAAAAGGAATAGATGTAAGTATACCACGCAATAAATTGGTTGTATTTACTGGAATATCAGGTAGTGGCAAAAGCAGCTTAGCTTTTGACACTATTTTTGCCGAAGGACAACGTAGGTATGTAGAAAGCCTTTCAGCGTATGCTCGACAGTTTTTAGGACAAATGGACAAACCCGATGTGGAATATATTGAAGGACTTAGTCCCGCCATATCTATCGACCAAAAAACAACCTCCTCCAACCCTCGTTCTATCGTTGGAACAGTAACAGAAATCTACGATTATATGCGATTGCTATACGCAAGAATTGGCACGCCACACTGCTATAAATGCGGAAAAGAAATATCTAAACAAACCGTTGACCAAATTTGCGATAAAGTCGCTACCAATACTGTCGGCGCAAAAATTATAGTAAAAGCTCCAGTCGTACGTGGCAGAAAAGGCGAATATAACAAATTGTTTGAAACGTTTAAACGTAGTGGATACGTGCGTGTAGAGGTAGATGGAAATACTTATTCTCTTGAAGAAAACATTGATTTAAACCGCAATAACAAACATTCTATTAGCGTCATTATCGACCGATTAATATTACACGACGACATTAGCGCGCGCTTAGCGGAAGCGATTGAAGCGGCTATGAAGCTTGCCGATGACCTCGTAATTATACAAGCTGACGGAATAGAAACTTTATATTCTGGAAAGTACACCTGCCCCGATTGCGGCGTAAGTATTGACGAACTTGAACCAAGAATCTTTAGCTTTAATAGTCCATTCGGCGCTTGCCCTAAATGCACGGGTTTGGGATTTAAAATGGAATTTGATATTGAGCGATTGTTGCCTGATAAAACTAAGAGTATTAGCGACGGATTAATAAGCATCATAGGATTCAATATGGATGGTGGCAAAATGATGGAAATGTATATGACTGCGCTATCCAAAAAATATGGTTTTAGTTTAAATACGCCATTTATTGAGTTGCCGCAAAGTATACAAGATTTGATAATTTACGGAAATAATGGCGAAAAAATGCCTATGAGTTATGAAAGCAACCATTTTCAAGCTAATTACAATAATAGTTGGGAAGGGCTTTTACCTATGCTTAATCGTAGATATAAAGATTCTTCCAGCGACTTTATAAAACGTGAATATGAAAGCAATATGATTGTTACTTTTTGCCCCGAATGCAACGGACAACGACTCAAACCTCAGTCGCTTGCGGTTACGGTAGGCGGATTTAATATATATGAACTATGTAACTTTCCAATAAACAAGCTATCCTCATTTTTTAACGCTTTACAATTAGACGAAACTAAAACAAAAATTGCCTATATGGTACTTAAGGAAATAAAAGCTCGATTGCAATTTCTAATTGATGTTGGACTTAGCTACTTAACGCTTTGGCGTAATAGCTCCACTTTATCAGGAGGCGAAGCGCAAAGAATACGCCTTGCTACACAGATAGGCAGCGGACTTATGGGAGTGCTTTATATTCTTGACGAACCGAGTATCGGATTACATCAACGAGATAACGCTCAACTTATTAAAACTTTGGAACATCTACGTGACATAGGCAACACGCTTATTGTTGTTGAACACGACGAAGACACAATACGTAGCGCCGATCATATTATCGATATCGGCCCAGGCGCAGGCGTCCATGGTGGCTATCTTGTAGCGCAAGGCTCAATTGAAGATATTATGAAAGAACCACGTTCGATAACAGGACAATACCTTTCGGGCGCTAAACATATAATGATGCCAAAATCTTTACGTAAATTTGATAACAATCGCATTTTGAAGATTATAGGCGCAAGTCAAAACAATTTAAAGTGTATAAACGTCGATATTCCGTTGGGACTATTTACCGTAATTACCGGCGTTTCGGGCAGCGGAAAAAGTAGCCTTGTCAACGATATAATTCGTCCATTTTTATCGTGGAAACTTAACTACGCAAAACGTCAAGACGTATCTTGTGAAGATATTATCGGCTATGAACAGTTAGATAAAATAATAACTATTGACCAAGCTCCTATTGGACGTACGCCTCGCAGCAACCCAGCTACTTATACTAATGTTTTTACCGCAATTAGAGATTTATTTGCCTCGACAATAGAAGCTAAAGAACGAGGATATAAAGTAGGACGATTTAGCTTTAATATTAAAGGCGGACGATGCGAAAATTGCGGCGGCGACGGCATAATTAAAATAGAAATGAACTTTTTGCCCGATGTTTACGTACTTTGCGAAGTGTGTCACGGAAAACGATATAATCGTGAAACATTGCAAGTTAAATATAAAGGCAAAAATATAGCAGATGTATTAGATATGACAGTGGAAGAAGCGTTAGATTTTTTCCAAAACGTACCGTCAATTCAATCCAAAATACAAACGTTATTCGACGTAGGATTAGGATATATAAAACTTGGACAATCCGCAACAACGCTATCTGGCGGCGAGGCGCAACGTGTTAAACTTGCAACTGAATTAAGCAAACGTAGTACGGGCAAAACTATTTACGTACTTGACGAACCCACTACGGGACTTCACGCAGCAGACGTTGATAAATTGCTTCAAATATTACAACGATTAGCATCAAATGGAAATACTGTTTTAGTCATTGAACATAACTTGGACGTTATTAAAGTCGCAGATTATGTCATCGACTTGGGCCCCGAAGGCGGAGATAAGGGGGGCGAAATAATCGCCACTGGCACTCCAGAACAAATCGCTTTATGCAAAAAAAGTTATACGGGAATGTTTTTGAAAAAAGTTTTGGACAAAGAAAAAGAGTATAATCAAACAATCTTATAACATAATTAATCACCATTACCCCTTGAATGCTTTATAAAACTAAACATAATGAATACTAATCATAAGTAGGTAAATATGAACATCAAATTGCTCTATCGAATATTGATATATATTTTAGGACTTTTTATATTGGCGCTTGGCGTTGTTTTTTCAATAAATTCTCGCTTAGGCGTTTCTCCCGTTAACTCTTTACCTTATATAATTAGCGTCATTTTACACGCCGATTTAAGCGTTTGCGTAGTTTCTGTTTTCAGTTTCTACATTTTGTTACAAATTATTATTCTAAAAAAAGACTTTAAATGGATAAACCTTTTTCAATTGGCATTTTCTTTAATTTTTGGCTATCTTGTGGACCTATCGAAATTAATTATTGGCAATTTTACAATTCCTACGTATTTTGGACAGTTAACAATGCTTTTTATCAGTATAGCGCTAATTACAGTAGGAATTTCACTTTACATAAACGTCGAGCTAATTCCTATGGCAATGGAAGGACTTTGCCTTTCAATTACACGTAAACAAAAAAGATTTACCTTTCCAACAATAAAAATTTTTGTCGATTGCGCTGCGGTAACTTTAGGAATATTGCTTTCTTTCATTTTTTTACATAAACTTGACGGAATTAGAGAAGGCACTATAATTTCAGCGTTGCTTATCGGTTTTTTATTAAAATATGTAAATATTTTTGTCAAACACGCCCTTAGCCGTATGAATATTTATACTGCAAAACAAACAACATAAATTAGTAGATTTTATTTATTATATAATTGCAACCTCAATTTGTAGTTTTATTTATTATATAATTGCAACCTCAATTTGTAGTTTTTATTTATTATATAATTGCAACCTCAATTTGACTTTTTAATATTTACAATGTTTAAATTTGAGCATTAATGGTAAAATTTAACCATATACTGTACTATTCGATTATAGGCGGTAAATGGTTATGTTTTTTGATACATTATTAAAATTTTTTTCTAAAATATTTTTCTTTACGGGTTACGTTTCGGGTAAAAATTCCTACCCTAAACCTTTAAGCAAAGAAGACGAACAACGAAACATTGAACTTATGAAAAAAGGAGACAACGAAGCTCGTGAAATATTAATTAACCATAACCTACGACTTGTAGCGCACATAGCAAAAAAATACTCTTATGGTAACGATTTAGACGATTTGATTTCAATAGGCTCAATTGGACTAATTAAAGGAGTGGAAAGTTACGAACCATCAAAAAGCACTACTTTAGCAACTTTTTTAGCAAGATGTATAGAAAATGAAATATTAATGACACTTAGAAGCGCTAAACGGTACCAAAATACAGTGTATTTGCAAGATACCTTAGGCGTGGATAGCGACGGAAATGAATTTTCGTTGATGGATTTGTTGTCAATAAAAGACGAAAGCGTGTTTAGACAAGTAGAACAAAGCGTTTTATCAGAAAAACTCAATGAAATTTTAATAGCTACTTTGACACAGAGAGAATACACTATAATTAAATATCGGTTTGGACTGCAAGGCGCTTCAGTATTAACACAACTACAAACGGCGGAAAAACTTAAAATATCACGTAGTTACATATCACGAATTGAAACAAAAGCATTGAAAAAGTTGCGAGAAAAATTAAAAAATGAGGATTTGTATTAATTTAATTTTAACAAGGCAAAAAACACAACAAAAAGTAATAATATTAAACAAAACAAGCAATGCGTTATTATAATTGACAAAACAAGCAATGCGTTATTATAATTGACAAAA
>JAVVUQ010000045.1:9090-12471 GCA_036653075.1 Clostridia bacterium
GCAATGCGTTATTATAATTGACAAAACAAGCAATGCGTTATTATAATTGACAAAAAAACAATGATGTGGTATAATAAAAATATAAGCTGATTGGGCGATTGCGTGAGTAATTACGAGGAAAGTCCGAGCGCCACAGAGCAAAAGCGCTGGCTAACTACCAGTAGAGGCGACTTTAAGGAAAGTGCAACAGAAATATACCGCAGGCAACTGTAAGGGTGGAAATGTGGGGTAAAAGCCCACAAGCCTTTTGGTGACATAAGGTTTATGTAAACCCCGCTTGGCGCAAGATACGGGACATATAGGCTTGCTCGGCCGTCCCACAATTTCGCTAAAATTTATTGGCAACAGTAAATTTAGATAGATAATCGCCGAATACAGAACTCGGCTTACAGATCAGACTTATAAAATAAATCCGTCACGAAATTGTGATGGATTTTTTATTAATAATACTTGTTTTTATCATTTTTTATTGATAATACTTGATATTTGTCGTTTTTTATTGATAATACTTGATTTTTGTCGTTTTTTATTAATAATACTTGAATTTAATTGTTTTTTTATTAATAATACTTGAATTTTATCATTTTTTATTGATAATGCTTGAATTTTATCATTTTTATTTTTAGGTATAAAAAAACGCTATTACTGTAATGAAAATACAAGTTACAATATATAGCGTAGATTTGGAGCGGATGACGGGAATCGGACCCGCAACCACAGCTTGGGAAGCTGTTGTTTTACCACTAAACCACATCCGCATATTATTAAATTAAGAGATATAACAGAATAATTAAATTGATAAATAACAATTTATTATTAAACTGCGAGATATCACAGCATATTATTAAATTGAGCGATATAACAATCTATTATAAATTGAGAGAAATCACAGTTTATAATAGATATGGTTTTAAAGTCAATGTTTATTGATTTTATCTTATTTCGCATTATTTGTCAACCATTTCAAATGCAATAAAATAAGCGTGTCTTGATAAATTTAAATTTTGTCAATCTAACATAATGCGGCCGAAAATGATGCGTCCCGCATTAGTTTGCAATGAAGTTGTGATTGTAACAACAGCGGTTTTGCCTACGTAATCGCCGCCGTTTTCAATTACGACCATAGTGCCGTCTTCAAGATAACTTACGCCTTGTCCTACTTCTTTGCCTTCTTTCAAGACGGTAAGGGTAATTTTTTCGCCTGGAATTGCTTTAGGTTTAATTGCATTAGATAATTCGTTTAAGTTAAGAACTTTAATTTTTTTAACGGCGGCGACTTTGTTGAGGTTAAAGTCGACGGTAATGATAACGCCTTTAATTTTCATTGCCAATTTTAATACTTTGCCATCGATATCGATAGTGTCGGTAAAATTGCTATCGTCAATCACGACGCCGATGCCGAGTTGTTCTTGTAATTCATTGATAATATCTAATCCACGTCTGCCTCTGCTACGTTTAAGTAAATCTTCGCTATCGGCAACAGCCTGGAGTTGAGCGACGACGAAAGCAGGGATAACAAACGGACCTTCCACGAATCCAGTTTTAGCTACGTCTAAGATTCTGCCGTCAATAAGAGCGCTGGAATCTAAAATTTTCGGAACATTAGAATCTACCATATCGGTAGGCACAATAACGCCTTTGAGATAACTAACTCCAATAATCATTCCAACAAACGCAAAAAACAAATAGCTAAAAGCAGATAAAAGCGCTGCAATCCACGAAACACTAATAAGTGTAAATAAATTATTGATAAGGCTTGCTAAAAACATACCCGCAAGCAGTCCTAATCCGCCAGCAATAATTTCTTGTCCCGAATAGAGCTTAAGCGTAGTAACTAATCTTCCGCCAGTGTTATAAATAATTTGGCATAATAAAGGGCCAAAAAAGTATGAAACCACACCAATAGCGCCACCCGACAACAGAATAAAAATATTTAACAGTATATATTGCGATTGAAAAGCGGTGATATGCTTTGCAATCAATTCGCCAATAAGAATGCCACAAACGACACCAAGCGGCGTAAAAATCATTCTACTAAGTATTAAAAATGGTCTTGGTAATTTTTTCATAATCGTTCCTTTACACATTCAAATTTTTAATTTAAATCACAAACAAAGCTACAAAATCGACATAAATCGAATAAATATTCAGCATTATCCCTATTGTTTATCAATTATAATCATAGTAACTATTGTAATAGTATAGATATATAAATATTGTTAATATTAAAGTATAATAAATATGATATTGCTATTTAATGTTCTTTATTGTTATTGTTGTTGTTATCATGGTTAAGGTTATCTTTATGATACATAATTCTAAAAAGAATAATGATATAATAAATCATTAAAATTGCGCTTGGCAACGCCACGGAAATAATAAATCCTGTTTGCGAAGTAATAAAAGAAAATAACGCAGCGCCGCCATTTTGAGATAAAATACGTCCTTTTATGGAAAAGACGCTTACGTTGATGTTCGAATTGCTAACACGAAATTTAAGCATTTCGCCATCTTCTGCGATAATTTGTTCAATTGTTCCAGCTTTCAACACCGTTTTTTGAGTAATAGCTTCATACGCCACATTATCGCCCACTTTTAAATCGCTAAGCGAACTGTCTATCTTCGCAGTAAAAACCGAGTCGCCTTGCGCAAAAAAGGCAAAGCCAAACATTTCAATATGTCCACGATGATTACGTGACGAAACGAACATAATAGTAATAAAAACCATTATAAGGCAAAAAATGCAAGCCATCACGTCAATAATAATTGCCCAAGTTTTTCTTCTTTTTTTAGCCATAATACCCTCAATAACAGTCGATAAGCTTACTCTATCAAACAGTTTGCGAAAAAAACATAACGCAAACAGTGAATAGGACGATATAGAACTTTTAAATATGTAGCGACAACAAATGCCAAAAACGCTCTATTGCAAAGTAATAAAAATAGCATAACGCAGCAATCATAAAAAAGCCAACGTAATAGCGATGCGATACGCTTAGTAGCGTAAATAATTAAAATACGCAATAGATATAATGTAATAGTAACATAAATAAAGAAAATTGTAAAGTTTATTTATAAGAAAATACATAAGTAGACAAAGAATCAAAAACAAGCGTTGCAAAAAACAAAAAACAATACAAAATAGAGTTTAATATTGAATAACGTCTAATTTTAACGTAAAGTTTAATGTAAAAGTAAAATAAAATATAAATAAGGTTTAATATAGAATAAAATATAAAATAAAAATGAAAACCGAAATAATATAAAAAATAATAATGTAAAAAATAAAGCTCCCAAAGGTGTAATCCTAAGGGAGCTATTAGAGATGGCATCAAAGAAAGGGTATAACTTATCAGCCATTACAAAGGGGGGCTATATTAT
>JAVVUQ010000046.1:0-12204 GCA_036653075.1 Clostridia bacterium
CACATTGTTTGGTATTAAAGTTTATTCGGGAAACGATAAACCTACTAACGGAGAATTTATAGCGCTTTTAGCTGATAAAATGTTACTCGAGGGCGCCTGATAAAAATAATATACATTTACATATAAGCCTCTTTTAATTTAAGAGGCTTTTTTTGTGTAATTAATTCCATTATTTTGTTGACTTTTATTACGCTACCACTCAACGATTGATTTGTTTTATTAATAATTACTTGATTAATTCGTTGAAATATGGTACAATTTGTATGAAAATTAGTAAATTTATAATAAATGATAAATTATTAGTATTAATACTGTAAAACAAGCTATAATACTGTAAAACAAGTTTTAATCTGTAAAATCTTTAAATATGCAATTATTGCAAATTAATATATAAAGGAGATTGATGAAATTTTCGATATTAAGTCATCCGACGTTTTATGGCGTCGATAATATGTTACTTAAGCGTTTGTCTGCAATAGATGCGCGTGATTTAGATGTTAGGCATATTATTTTAGTGCCTGATAGAGCTACGTTGACATCTGAAAAGGAAATTTTGTCGATAAATGGCGGGAGCTTTAATACTCACGTACAAACATTCAAGCGTTTTGCCGCTAACATCTTGCCAAGTTACCGATACATAAACAAAGAAAGCGGAATATTAGCATTGACAAAAATTGCAGTTTCTTTAAGCGATAAGCTTACCTGTTTATCATCAAGCAAGTTAACGTACGGATTTATCTCTAATTTATATGATATAATCGGACAGCTTAAGTATTCTTGCATTAAGCCCGAGCAACTCAATTCTCCGCTGCTTCCTGAGTATTTGCGTAGCAAAATTGACGACATACGATTACTTTACACCGAATACGAAGCTTTTTTAAAAGGTAATTTTATTGACAGCGCAGATAAAATGGAACTACTATGTAATGCAATTCCTTATAATGCCGATGTTAGCCGCACTCATTTTTATATAAAAGATTTTGATAATTTATCTATTCAAGAGCTTAACATTGTTAAAGCTTTGATTTTAAATGGTAAGTCTTTTACCGCCGCAGTCGTATATGATGACGATGAAAGTAAGTGTATGCTTTATTTAAACGATTTATATGAAATGCTAATTAAACTTTCTCGTTCAATGATAAACGATGGAATTTTGAAAGGCGAAGAATTTGAAGTTGTATTTGACCATCAAATGAATAATCGCACTGCTTTTTTTCAACAATATTTTATGAACGCATCGATAACCAAAGTATCGCCTCAACCATTTCCAAAAAATTATACATTATACAGCGCGCAAACGCCTGCTGAAGAAGTTCGCGCCGCTGCAGATATTATTTCAAACGCTATATATAATGGTGAAAAATATGATAATTTTACAGTAGTTTTAAGCGACTGCGACCGTTATAAATTGTCGATAGAATCAGTTTTTAATAAATATGAAATCCCATATTTCATTGACGATAAAATTACGCTTTTAAACTGCCCTTTGTCTGATTTTATTTTAACATTTTTTAACTTATACGATAGCAACTTTAATTCCGACATTGTTTTAAGATTTGTTAAAAATTATTTTTTTGATAGCAATAATGAGGATATATTTGCTTTTGAACGTTTTATTGAACGTTATAATATTTCACATCGTTTTTTTGTTCCATTAAATATTGCTAATAAAAACGAATGGTATGTAGGAGCTGAAAATACTCGCGCTAAGTTTGCAAAACTACCTAAAACGCTACCTAAGATTGCCACCGCTAAGGACTATCTTACCATTTTAGATAAACTTTTTGAGCAACTTTCGCTTTGGCAAAAGTTAGATGAATTTCAACAAACTCAAGCCGATTTAGGTTTAACGCTTTTCCAACAATACACTATTCAAGTTAAGTCCAAGCTTACAGATTTATTTAGTATTATGAAAGAAGTACTATTAGATGCGCCTCTTTCATTATCATTGTTTTGCACTCTTTTATCAAAGGGTATGTCAGCTGTTACTATTTCTATAATTCCTATAAAAAAAGGAAGCGTTGAATTTATTGAAATGGCTAAAGCAAGACGTCATAATTATCAAAATCTTATTATTTTAGGCGCAAATGATGGCATTTTTCCTATAATTAAAGGCGATTTTAAGTTGCTTAATGATGACAATCTTTCAGCTTTAAGTAATTGCGGAATCGATATTGAACCAAGCGTTCGCACTCTTAATCAACGTGAACGTTTTGATATTTATCAGCTTTTTCTTGAACCTTTAAAATCGCTTTTTATTAGCTATTCTGGGTCGGCAAAAGACGCTGATTCTTTAAAACCGTCAGTAGCTGTCTTACACTTGACACGGATGTTTACAGTAGATGAAAAACCATTATTTCCTCTAAACCAATATACCTTTAAACGATTCCCTTGCCCTACTAAACAAGCCGCTCAACATTCCTTAAAAGAACAACTTTCTGAAAAACTTTCTCTTAATTTTGATATCACACCATTATCGCCTTTATATTATGCCCTAAATTCTCCGCCAATAGATAGCCTAATTGCAACAGCGCAAATAGAAAAAATATCCGTTGGAAAACAACTTTTTTTACAAAATTCTATGTCAATGAGCCGTATAGAAACCTTTTATCAATGTCCTTTTAAACACTTTTTACAATATGGATTAAAGATTAAATCTATCCCTAAAGGGGGCATTGACAATAGAGAATTCGGCAATATTATTCACGCTTGTCTTGAACGTTGCTTACACCCCTATACAATTGATTCCCAATTCAATGAAAGCGACGCCGCTATGACATTGCGCGCGCAAAATGAATTTGATAATATTATTAACTCTAATGACTATTATGCTTCTCTTTATGAACGCCACGACACCAAAACTACCCTTCATCGCCTTAAATTAGAATGTTGCGCTTTGGCGGTAGCTATGAAAAATCAAATAGAAAACAGCAACTATAAACCCAAATACCTTGAAACACGTTTTGATTTAAATAATCCTATCTCAATTGAAACGGATTACGCAATTATCGCTCTTTCAGGTATTATGGATAGAGTGGACATATATAAAAATCACGCAATTATAATCGATTATAAAACAGGATTCAATCAATTTAGCGAAAAATCGCTTTTAATGGGATTAAAATTACAGTTAACTACTTACCTAAGCGCAGTAGAAAATATGGGGTTTATTGTAGACGGATTTTATTACTTATATTTAGATAATTCTTATATTAATGAAAACGCAAACCGCCTCTACTTTAACGGACGAACAATTTCTGATCTTTCTATTATTAATAATATCGACAATTTGTTTATTTTAAATAAAAAAAGTGAAAAACTTCAATTAAGAATTAACCTCGACGGGTCTTTAGCAAAATCCGCTTCAATTGTAGAAAGAAAACAATTTGATAAATATAAAATTTATACTATTAAAATGTATCAACAAGCTGTTTCTTTACTTAACGATGGCATAATTTTGCTTTCTCCTGTCGCCGACTGTTGTAAATATTGCGACTATAAAGATATTTGCAATTTTGGCGATACTATTAAGCGATTACCACGTCCTATTGAATAACGAATTTTAAATTATAAAATATTAATTTTTCCATTTTTTGCATAAAAATACGCCTCTAAGGTTATTTGTCTAACTTTCGAGGCGCATTTTTTGTTTATACTTCGTTTTTATTATAAGTTTAATAGATTTGTTTTTTAATGTTAATGTTTTAAACTTTTTACTTTATAATTGTCTATAAATAACAACCTTTATTGGTTTTGTTAAAGTTTCTTTAAGTTCTGGATTAAGCGCTAAGACTTCGTCAATGGACATATTTAAGCTTTTACCTATGCTCCAAGGGTCATCGCCAATGTTAGCTATAACAGCTTCAATAGCGCGTTGATTTTCTGCTTTAGGTTCTAATGCAACCACATCGGTAATAATTCTCTCCGTAACGTTTTTAGATAAATAGATAGCGGCTGTAACTGCGCCATTTACGCTCACGTTTGTTCCGTTTCGTTTAATAGCGGCGTTTGTTACGGCTGCGGAAATGCTAACTGCGCAATCGCTTGTTATTTCTTGTTGCTGTGTAGCTGAAAAAGGCAATTCAAATGGCATTGAACGAATAGATTCTTCCATATTCAAATATAAAAGTGTGCCATACGCAATGCCTGCTATTATAACATTATTATCGCCCGCTTGCTCAGTCATAATTTTTACTTTACTATTATATAACCCTAATACTTTTGCAACCTGTTCGTGACAATCAATTTCACCATTAAAGGCAATATTAGAATTAGTCATACCATAATTTTTACATCCTACAATATCTGAATAAGTTATTTCAACTTCATTTTTAGTGCTATAAGCATCGCAAACGCATTGCATTGGCAATTCTTCAATACAAGTAGCTGAAACATTTATAGTTATTTCTGCGTTTAGCGTAATTTCATCTTTATCTTCGACATCGATATGAACTCTAACATTACACGCTTTTATCTTGGCTATCGGTAACGCTCCGTCGCAAAATTCTTTTGCTGGTAATTCTTCGTCAAAATCAACGGGCATTAACATAACAATAGGTAAGTTTTCAGCGTTTAAACACACTAATTGCATATATATCGCTCCGCTTATATTTAAAGCGCCTTCATTACACGAAGCATTCTTTAAAACTGCTACCCCATCCGCTTGAAGTACTTTAACTGCGCCATTTTTAAGCTCGGTTTCGTGCGTAACTACAAATTCAGTGGATATATCTGCGCATATTCTACCAATTGCATAAGTTTGCGGCTTAGTCAAAATATCTTTAGATATAGGCTTAAGTTCAATTTCATTATGCACACGCTCAATTAGCTTAATTTCAACTTTAGCGCTAACCTCCACCTCTTTACCGCTTAAAATTTCCGCTTTAGCATCGCTTGCCACCGCTTCAACCCCTAACTTAGTATTAGGCTTTATTTCAATTTCGTACCGCTCGGAAAATTCTGCGTTATAGTTTAACGGCGCTATTTTTTCAACGCTGTCATTTACTAAAATTTTAAAGTTGATTTTGCCGTTTATCTTACAATAACCTTCAAAGCACTCGATTTTGACATCAATAACATCTGCCGTAACCGCATACGCTCCCTTAAGTCCCTCCAATTTACTCAGTATTCTCGCCGAAACCATTGTTTCAATAGAATGCGCCTTTCCAAAATAATCACTTTTTATAATTCTATCCATAAAATCCACCTCGATATTTGCCCATCGGCTGTTTGTATTATTGTATTCTAAACTTTAGTTTTTAGAACAAAACAAGGCGGATTTTAATATAAAATATACAATTTATTTTATTTAAATAACAGTTTATGCTATAAATAAGTTAAAATTATAAAAAATATCTACGTATTAATCTACAACGTTAAAATAACAGCCATATAATCTATATGAATGTAATGACGGCCAAGGACTTAAACGTCCGTCACCTTCGCTATCTAAGCAACTAACGGTATACACTGCTGCAATTTTAAATGGATTTGTAATCCAACCATATTCATCGGTTAATAACCCAGAATTATGATTTCTTTTAAATCCGCTTACTCCTACGTCTATATACCCGACGTTATTCCATCTATATTTATTTCCAAGTAATGTTTCTCCAACATATGTGTCAGTTTGTTCCATATTAATATACATAATATGCTCAGCTGATGATATAAAGTTAGGTTGTTCTCTATCAAACGGATGAACTGTTGTTGTAACATATATGCGTTTATTATACGGATCATACGCAAAATCGGCATTATTTATTATACTTTGCGTTCCTGCTGCATTCATCGAACCATTAATGCTAATAGCTACGCTCTCTAATTTTTTTGCGTTGTTTAAATCAGATAAATCCCAAAATTCCGCAAATGTATATGTTGACGACACGCCTTTAGTATAAAACAATATAACTTTACCCGCTTTATCTACGCTCACAAGCGATGGTTGTCCATATCCCCAATATTTTCCGCTCGAAGGAAAATCCTCAGAATTTATATATTTTGCGATAGGATTTAAATTTTCTACCTTTACCCACGGTCCAATAGGCGTTTTTGAAACTGCTATTCCAACTTCGTTATCCATATTGTTGCTTGTTCTACAACCTAAATATGCCATTAAATACGGATAATTTTCTCCATTTAATGCAAACTTTCCCTTTACTACTGATGGATCGCACGTATGCCTTGAATCCCACGTATCTTGTGTCGGAGATAATACTAACTCTTTATCGGTAAAACTCCACTTTCCGTCTCCTTTTAATGTCCCTTTTCTATACGCAACAAAATCAGTTATATTACCGCTATCTTGATTGGAACAATACCATATGTGTATTGTATCGTTTCCCTCTGTCTTGATGGTAGGACAATAATTATAAAAGTTGCTTGTAGCTTTGTTTTCTCCAAATAATTCTTCGGTAAATAGTTTTTCGCCTTTTGACGTATCCTTAACATATTTATCGTTGCGTTTATATTTCGATTCAACCTTTAATCCATTCAATTTTCCACTAAAACTTAATTCGCCATTACTTGCGTTATACGCATACGTATATTCTCTTTTACCGACTTTAGCGATTAAAGAATTATTAGTTTCAGTATACTTACCTTCGTTGTTTACATATCCATAGAAATCTACTGATTTATGCGTAAACTCCATACCTTTACTCAATTCTATATAGTCTATCGCATACTGATTTGTAAGGTCTAATCCGTCTGCCTTATATGATACAAGCTCATATACGCCAAATGGAATTATAGTTTTCATATTTTCATCTCCTACGCACGCGCATACGCTCACAGCCATTGCCACAATTATTAACATTAACATTCCAATCTTAAACTTTTTCATTTTGTATCCTTTTTTTTATTGCAGCTTTATCGCTGTTCAACATTTTATTCTGCTTTTTCATTTTTAGATATTGAGGCGAAGTAAATTGCTTCGCCTCTTAAATTACTATATTAATCTAATCAATATAACCAATTCTTTCAAATTATCTTGTAATAATAAATGATAATTCATTTATTATCATTTGATTATAAAGCTAAATCAAAGGTCATTAGTCTTGCTGAATATAGATAATCTGGATTTTCTGATTCCAATTGCGATACAGTATAAACTATAAACATATTGTTATCAATCAATCTTCCATAGGCATCAGTAGCGATACATCCGCTAAACAATCTTTCGTATTTGCTATCTGTCGTATTTGTGAAATCATAAATCTTTATACTTTGCCAACCTGTTTTTGTTTCAGCGACTAACATTTCATCTCCTGAAATTTTAGCAACTTCTAATCTCTCTGCTTTTTTTGGTTTTGCTGCGCCTACTGGCGAGTAATCTTTTATTACATAATAGGTGTTTGTTACTTCATTATAAGCAAAGTCGCTGTTTGGGAAATTGATAACATTTTCACCTGTTGAAAGTCCCTTCGTTGGAAGCATAGCATATCCAAATTTTGCAATTGCATCTAAGTTTTTGCAATCTATATCTGAATAATACGTGAAATGACCATATGCGTCCGCCCAAGTATAGAAAACTCTTAAATTACTGAGTTTGTCATTGCTTACAACGCTTGGAGCGTAAAATCCATTGAATTCGCCGTATATTTCGCTGTTATACTCAATAATCGGCTTTGTTCCAACTTTTGTCCATTCACCGTCTAATGTCTTAGCTACGGCAAATCCAACGCTAAAGTTCTTCTCTGTTACAAACTTGTTTGCTTGATATACCATTAAATAATTATATTCTACATTACCATAATTAAAAATACCTTTAACTACATCTGGCGCTCCAATATTATTGCTATCCCAGCCATCTTTTGACGCTGTTAACACGATTTTTTTGGTTGTATAAGAATATCCGCCTTCTTTCAATTCTCCTATTCTCAACGCAATTGCGTTAGATTGTTCCCACGCTGTATCAGTTGTTGTATAAAAAACATATCTTTTATTGTTTTCTATAATGACTGAAGAATCTGACATATATAATCCATCGCCATCGCTATTTAATCCGATTATAATAGGATCAACTGGCTCAATACACCCTGCTATCAATACCGTTATTAATGATAAAGCAAGTACTAACATTATTAATTTAAATTTTTTCATAATTTTGCCTCCTACTTCTTTAATCCCATTAAGTTGTCAATGCTGTTGTTATTTATTACAAATGAACTTGCAAATGACGGCGTACCTGTATAACTTCCAATCTTATTCAATGAAAATTGCATATCTGCATATAATCCTGAGTGAATTGTTACCGCTACGTATGAAACTCTTGTATTTTGCATACAAAACTCTGTCGGCCCTACAACGCTCCATTCAGCTTTTTTGAAAGCTTCACGTGGAATTCGTATCCAACCTTCAAATCCAACTGGTATACTTATATTAGGTTTTGTCATATAAATATATGTTAATTTTGTGTTTACATCGTATAAATAAAATCTTGCGCCCTGTCTTACGTTAAACCTGCCTGCATCTCCTTTTCCTTCGTCACTTTTGCAGTCAATTTCTAAGTTGAATGATATTTCTGCATTAGAATCATTTCTTGCCCATACGCTTACGCCGTTTGAGTTTGTCCAATCATATCTAATGCCGTCTGCAAGCGTTATTGCCGTATACAAATCTCCTTGTTCTGGGTTTGGACCTTTTGAACAAAGCTTAACCGCTCTATCGCCATAAGTGTCCGTAGTCATTACTACTTCTCCTAAAGCGCCACCATCCCATATTCCAAAGTTATTTGCATTATTTCTTGAGAATTCAATGTCAATATTAACATCACCAAGTACCTTTTCTGGTTGCGCAATAAACTGTGTCATTGTTAAGACGCTTCCATTTTCACCTGTTTCAGCGTTAAAATATTTGCCAAACTTTTCTGCGCTATCAAGTGTCAATAACTTCGTGAATTTTGTATTTTTATCATTTAATTCGCCATCATAAAATCCTATTTCACCTATCGTCATTTGATAATTCCAATTGTATTCACTATTTGTTGTCAATACGAAATTCTTAACAAACGCTAAATCAACTGCATCGCCAAATTGTTTTTTTATTGAATCCATAGGCAATAAGAACATTCCCGTTGATCCGCTTGCAATATTAACAGAACCATATAGTATATTATTTAATGCTACTTCTTCTGCATTTTCATTATAAAAATACACTGGTTTGCCATCCATTCCATCTGTAGAGTATCGCGATCCCCCTTGTTCTATTCCATACGTCATTCCCGGAGCGCCACCATCTGCTCTATATTGAACAGCTATATACTTAGCTTTTGATAAATCTACTGTTTCTTTATCGAAACCTACAAATAACGCTTGATATAATGTAGGTGTTTTTTTGCTTGGACCTGCCCAAGTTGCGCCGTATTCAAACGCAAATTCGCCTTTTCTAAACGGATATTCAACTGTCGTTGGCGTTATAGGAGGAGCTGTCACTGGCTCTAATGTGCTTGTTGATAACGCATTAAAATATTTATTATATTTCTCTGCGCTGTCAAGTGTCAATAACTTTTTAAATACTGTGCCTTCTGCGCCTATTTCACCATTATAATATCCAATTTCTCCAACTGTATATTGATAATTAAAGTTGAACATACTGTTTGTTGTCATTGCAAAATTTTTAACCGCCGCCATATCAAATGCGCCACCCCATTGTTGACTCATTGAGCTAATAGGTAATAACAACGTTCCACACGAATTAATCGGTAAATTTATAGCGCCATGCCTAACTTTTCCAACTTCTGTTACAGCGCCGCTTTCATCGGCAAAGTAAATAGGAAAAGTATCATTTTTAACATTTGCTATCGAATATCTTGATGAGCCTTGCTCAAACGCAAATGTCATTCCCGCAACTCCAGTGCCACCGACTTTAATCTGCACTGCAATATACTTAGCGTCAGAAATATCTACCGTTGCCGTATCATAAGATATAAACAACGATTGCCATGAATCTGCCGTCTTCTCTGTTGGACCTGTCCATATAGCTCCATATTCAAATGCGTTTTCTCCCGCTCTAAATGGATAAGCTATTGTAGCTCCCGCTTCCACTGCATTCGCTGTTGGTACGTTTACGCCATATAAAATAGCAATAAACATCGCCGATAGCGCAATGACTGTTAACATTACTTGCCTTTTTGATGTTTTCATAAAAGCAACCTCCTAAATATTTTATAATTTTATTATTTTTATTTTATTTTATTATTTTGTATTAATTTTTTAATTTTATCATAATAGATTTAATTTTATCATAATAGATTGATTTTTATCATAATAGATTGATTTTTATCATAATAGATTGAATTTTATTAAATTTTTAATTATTTACGCTAATTTACTAATTTTTCTTCAAATAATCTATAAAATTTTGCAGCGTCAACTTTTGTAGCGACATAAATTTTACTTTGTGATTTATCTTTGCTGTTATACCTAACTTTTTTTGTTATTCCGTTAAGTTTTCCATTTAAGTAAACCTTCATTGATTTACATTCAAATGTTACGCAATCACTCACTAATGTAGCAATTGCTAAAGGATCGTGCAACACGCTTTTATGAAAGTGGAAAGCATCCTCCCATTTATTGAGCCACGAAATAATTAATTTGCTCCTCTTATCAGTTTTATTAGAAATTCTATCTAATAAATCACTATTTAAAGCGCATTTTGTAGTTACATCTAATCCAACTGTATATATCGGAACTCCTGACGTAAATACTATTCTCGCAGCTTCTGAATCGCACATTATGTTCCATTCGGGAATGGCATAGCTGTCATATCCGCCCATTAAAACAATTTTTTTGATTTTTTTACATAAATCATTATCTGTTCTTAACGCCAACGCAATATTCGTTAATGCTCCTATTGGCGCTAATACCAACTCTCCGTTGTATTTGTTTGCTGATTCTATAATAAAATCAATAGCGTTTTTATCGCTTATACGATTTGTTTCGTAAGAGGTATCGTATTGGCAAGGAAGATATTTTCCATTATCATCATAAAATTCTTTTTTAAAGTTTTGTGGCGTTGAAATCAATGGATTATCTGCGCCAGCGCACACTTCAATATTATCTTTGCCAACAGATTTAAGTAATTCGACTACTTGTTTCGCTCTTGCTTTAGCGTTACGAAAAACCGTTGTAATTCCTATTACCTCTACATCTTCTAACTCTAACGCTAAAGCTATTGCAAAAGCGTCGTCGATATCGTCGCCGATATCCGTGTCTATTATTATTTTTTGCATACTATTGATAAGTTGAATAGTAAACGTTTGCAATCTATAAAACTATGGACGTTTTAGTCAACTTATTTCCTCCAATTTATTAATATGGTCTATACAATGTT
Organism: Clostridia bacterium; assembly: GCA_036653075.1. Lineage (GTDB taxonomy): Bacteria > Bacillota > Clostridia > Christensenellales > CAG-314 > JAVVUQ01. The sequence continues at coordinate 11,335 of JAVVUQ010000046.1, forward strand.
AAATCGCCGTTTGGATTCAATCTATCTGGTTTCATATTATAATCTTTCATATATGGAGGCCAAGCGACTGTTACGCCTAATTTAACCTTAATTTTTTGATAAGCGACAGCGTTCATTTCAATTACCATTTGCAATCCTCTATCGTTTACTGCTTTAATGGTTTGTTCATACATTGCTTTTGCTTCCGCTCTATTTGCCGCTTTAATTATTTTTGGTAATTGTGTCGCTATAGTGCTATCAATTCTGATGAGGTTATTTGCATAAGTTTTATATTTTTTATTTGTAGTATCTACAATAAAAGCGGTAGCGTTATAATCATACGAATATATGCTAAGCGGACGTTTTAAATTTGTCATAAACACTTCCGCATCGGTTTTACCGTGGTTTACTTTAGGTTGTATATTATCATAATACTGCCAATTTATGAGCATATCGTATTTTAGTTGTCCATATTGAGCGGTTGTTCCTGCAATTTTGTCTTTAAGATACTGCTCTGTATACACAATTTCAGTTTTACTTTCATCAGCCCAATTCCAAGTAATTCCTTCTGGCCCCATACTTACAAGGCGTTGACCTTCGTCGCTACACAAATAATCAAATAATTTTATTACAAGGTCGGGACGTTTACAATCGGTTGTAATCATATTAAATAAAAATCCGTACCCTCTAATATCTTGTAAAACTGGAGCGTCGCCCTGTTCGTTTGTTATATACATTGATATATATTTATGTCCTTCGTCTTTAGCTGTGTTAAAATGTATTTGATAATCTTGCGGTGTAACTATCGTTGCAAAAGCCTTGCCTCCTGCAATTACCGAACCAATTCCATCATAATTGTTAGTAAAATTAGCTTTGCTTATTATTCCTTCG
>JAVVUQ010000047.1:0-11995 GCA_036653075.1 Clostridia bacterium
AGGTAAAGATAGGTGGTTCTTGCAGAAAGACGATACTTAATAGCAAGTTCTTGATCACAGAATACCATTCTTTTGTTTTCCTTGTCGTAAGCTAAATAACAAGCCGATGGGGAAGGATCCAATAAAATACATCTGCCCTTTGTACCGTTTGCAACGTCTGCACGATTTATAGAAAGGGATTTTACTCTTTGTCCTTGATTTAATCTTAAAAAGTTTGCCATGATGTTATGTTTTGATTTGTGTTTTGAAATTGTTGTGCTTTTTGCTAATAGTCATTAATCATATATTTTCTTTTGTTTTTTCGTTTTCATTTTTTACTATACCTATTAAAAAGGGAGTATATCTTTTCTTTTTTGTCCAGTAATTGCTTATTAATTTTACTGGAATATAGCCCACTGTCAAACCGCATAAAAAAGCTATAAGCATAACCCATTCTGGCGCTTTTAAAAAGTTTGTAATAGTCAATGCTGCGCCGCCAAATAATAATGGAATAAGGTATGCGGCAGCTGACATTTTTACTATTCCGCCACTTTCCATTTCAATTTCGACTATATCGCCAATTTTTGCTTCTATTGAATTAAGAATTTCCAAATCAATATGAGGTTTATCAGGGCTCATTGCGCACATATTACAATTACCGCAAGCGGATTTTCGTTCAATGCGTACTACTGCAAAATTTTTTATAATTTTTTCAACTTTACCTTGTTCAATCATTTTATTGGTTTATCCTCTGCATAATTCCAATTCTTAATGGATAATTCCATAAGTTGTTTATTTTCAACTGCTGTAGGAGCTTCAGTCATCATACAGCTTGCATTTTGAATTTTTGGAAAAGCTATAACATCTCTAATGCTATCTGTTTGGCAAAGTACCATCATCAATCTATCAAAGCCAAACGCTAAGCCTCCGTGAGGGGGAGTGCCATAGTTAAAAGCGTCAACGAAAAAGCCAAAGCGTTCTTTGATATCTTCGTCCGACATTCCGATAGTTTCGAACATCAATTTTTGAACTTCTTGATTATATATACGTAAACTACCGCCGCCCATTTCGTCGCCGTTGATAACGAGGTCGTAAGCTTTTGCTCGAACCAATTCAGGATGTGTTTTCATTAACGGTAAGTCTTCATTTTTAGGACTTGTAAAGGGGTGATGTTTAGCGACAAATCTTTTGTCTTCTTCGCTATATTCAAGTAGCGGAAAGTCAGTAACCCAAGTTATTGCGTACGTATCTTTTTTAATTAAATCAAATCTTTTTGCTAATTCGCATCTTAATGCGCCCAAAGCAATCAATGCGTTTTCTTTAACCTTGTCCGATACTGAAAAAAGCATATCGCCTGATTTAAGTTGTGTTTTATCCAAAATTTTCTGTAATGTTTCGGGCGTTATTTTGCTGCTATAACTGCTGCGTAACACTCCGTTTTCGCCCATTCCGAGCCACATTAAGCCTTTAACTTTATACGTTTTTACAAATTGCGCATAAGCGTCCAAATCTTTTCTGCCAATAGTTTCGCCGCCTTCAACTTTAATTGATTGAACGCTTCCGCCTTCGTCGATATTGCTATCAAAGGGAGCAAATCCACTGCCAACACATTCATTTGTCATATCGAATATTTCCATTCCAAATCGCAAATCTGGTTTGTCGCTACCATATTTTTCCATTGCAGTTGAATATAACATTCTATTAAAGGGGTGAGGTAAATCTATACCTTTTATACTTTTAAAAAGCTTTAAAATAAGCCCTTCTGTCATCTGCATAACATCTTCTTCGCTATCTACAAAGCTCATTTCCAAGTCTACCTGCGTAAATTCAGGTTGCCGATTAGCTCGTAAATCCTCATCTCTAAAACATTTTGCCATTTGATAATATCTGTCAAATCCGCCAATCATAAGTAATTGTTTGTATAATTGCGGCGACTGAGGCAATGCGTAGTATTCACCTATGTGTATACGGCTTGGAACCAAATAATCTCTTGCGCCCTCTGGCGTTGATTTTCCTAAAAATGGCGTTTCAATCTCTAAAAAACCATTTTCATCTAAATATTCCCGTATGCAATGCGCCGCTTTTGAGCGCATTAATAAATTGCGTTGCATCTGCTCACGCCTTAAATCTAAATATCGATATTTAAGCCGCAACATTTCGCCCGCTGTTGTGTCGCCCACAACAAAAGGCGGAGTTTCCGATTCGGATAAAATACGTAATTCCGTTGCAACAACTTCCACTTCGCCCGTTTTCATATTAGGATTAATGTTGTCGCCCAACCTTTTTCTAACTTTACCTTTTATTGCAAGTACGTACTCCATTTTAATAGAGGACGCTTTTTCAAACAAAGCTTTATCTGTTAGATTAATATCAAAAACCACTTGCACTACGCCAGTGCGGTCCCGAAGTTGAACAAATATCAAACCGCCCAAATCTCTGCCACGATTTGCCCAACCCATAATTGTTACATCTTTACCAATAGCGTCGCTTGTTAATTCGCCACACATATCGGTACGCTTTAACCCAGTTAAAAACTCTACCATATATTCATTCTCCAACGTCCAAATTCAATAATTTTATGTTATAAACATTTTTCAATACTATATACTAAAAATATAAGTAATTCAAATGTTCTATTCTCAACAAAATAATGCGACAATAATTTTCAATTTCATTTGCCAATATTCAACGTTATTTAATATCATAAATTACACTATACGTTTAATAAAAAACCGCAACACATAACAACGGCGTGATTGCCACTAATTTTTACATTAACGACCAAACAGCTGTCACTATTTAATTCACTGTGTTTATCTTTTATTATTGTCACTATTAAACCTTGCGATTCAAGCGTTTTTACTGTATCGTTTAAATCATCGCCAATAAAATTATACACTCATTATATCCTTTTCTTTTTCTTTTGATAATTTATCGGTAATCTCTATGTTCTTATTTGTAACTTTATCCACTTCTTTTTCGTAATCAGCAATTAAATCTTCGCTAAGCGCCTTGTCGGTTTTTAGTTTCTTAAGCTTTTCCATTGATTCTCTGCGCTCATTTCTAATAACAACTTTCGTGTCTTCACACATTTTTTTCGCTTGCTTAACAAGATCCTTTCTACGTTCTTCCGTAACTTCTGGAAACGCTAATCTAATTATCGTTCCATCATTAACTGGATTTATACCTATATTTGCCGCCAATATTGCCTTCTCTGTCGCTTTTAACGCTGATTTATCCCATAAACTCAACACTAATGTTCTTGGATCTGGACTACTTATATTACACATATTGACAAGCAATGTTGGCGTACCCCAATAATCAACCATTATCCTATCTAAAATACGAGAATTTGCGCGCCCAACACGCATTATTGAAAATTCACTTTTCATAAACTCTATCGCTTTGTCGCAACCTTCCGTAAGCTTATCAAACATTGCCTGTATTTGTTCATTTTCGTATACCATAAGTACACCTCCATATTTTAATAATCAAATTTTATATTTTTATAACGGAATTATGAATAAAGTCAAATTTCAAAAGATTTTCCGTATACATATATAATACTAAATTTTTCAAATTTTTTCAAGCGTTTTGAGCAGTATTTCTGCATTAAGCCAAATACAATTATAAATTTTATTTATTTAACATAACCATTCAGCAATTAAACTTAAATAAGTATAACTTTTTTATAATTAAACTTAAATAAGCATAATCATTTGATTACGCAAATAAAAATATCTCTACGAGTGAATATAAATTTATTAATATTTAATTTATAACTGTTCCAATTTTGACGCCTTGTACAGCTTTCATAATGCAATTTTCCTCTTTCATTGCAAACGCTAAGATAGGAATTTTATGTTCCATACACATCGTAATTGCGGTTGTATCCATAGCCTTAAGTCCATTTTTGATAACGTCCATATAACTAATTTCGTCATATTTTTTTGCATTCGGGTTAGTTTTGGGGTCGCTGTCGTAAATACCATCCACATTTTTTGCTAAAAGTAAAATATCTGCGTGAATTTCAGCAGCTCTTAACGCAGCTCCCGTATCAGTAGAGAAGTAAGGATTACCTGTTCCACAAGCAAAAATAACAATCCTTCCCTTTTCCAAATGACGTAAAGCTTTTCTTAAAATGTACGGTTCGGCTACTCGTGTAATGGTTAAAGCTGTTTGAACACGTGTTTCAACGTCAATTCTTTCAAGTGCGTCTTGTAACGCTAAAGCATTTATAACGGTTGCAAGCATTCCCATATGGTCGGCTGTGGTTTGGTCCATTCCAATCGCTTGTCTGCCACGCCAAAAATTACCTCCGCCTATAACAACACCAATTTCAACTCCACATTCTTTTACGGCTTTTAATTGCTTTGCCAATGAATCTAATGTTTCGTTGTTGATGCCTACGCCATTTTCTCCTGCAAGCGCTTCCCCGCTAATTTTTAATATAATTCTTTTATATTTTAGCATTTTGTCTCCTTATGCGATTTGATTTATGTATTATAATTTGAAAAATATATTCGATAAGTATTAAAATCCTATGTATACGTCAAAGGGAACATTGCGTGAATGTTCCCCTGCAATTTTAATGTTATTTGTAAATTCTTGCGTAAAAGGATAAATATTATATTTTACTCATTTGCGCAATTTCTTCAGCAAAATTTTCTTGTCTTTTTTCTAAACCTTCGCCCATTTCATAACGTGCAAAACGTCTAACTGAAATCTTCTCGCCAATAGCGGCAATAGTTTCATTAATGAGTTGTTGAACAGTTTTGCTATCATCTTTAATAAATAGTTGTTCAAGTAAACAAACTTCTTTATAATACTTGTTGATTCTACCTTCAACCATTTTTTCAATAACTGCTTGTGGCTTTGGTTTAGCTTCGTTCATTGCTTGAGCCAATATAATCTCTTTTTCTGACTCAATTTTTTTCGGATCAACTTGGTCAATACTAATTACTTCTGGTTTAGCGGCTGCAATTTGCATAGCTAAATCGTGTACTAACTCTCTAAATCTATCGCTACGAGCAACAAAATCGGTTTCGCAGTTTACTTCAATCATAACGCCAATTTTTCCGCCCATATGAATATAACTATCTACAATTCCTTCAGCGGCAATTCTTCCCGCTTTTTTAGCAGCAGACGCCATACCTTTTTCTCTCAAATACTTAATAGCTTCTTCAAAATCACCGTTAGTTTCTACTAACGCTTTTTTGCAATCCATCATTCCCACGCCCGTTGATTCACGCAATTTCATTACGTCTGCGCTTGTAAAATTTGCCATAATCTTACTCTCCTTATTAAACTTCGAACGCTTTGCGCCCGATAGCTATATTTATTGCCGAACAGCTTTTACGTACGGCTATATCTATATTCTTACTTAATTTAAATTATTCAGCTTTTTCTTCTTTAATAGCTGCATCTTTAGTAACTTTTTCAACTTTAGCGACTACTATTTCTTCTTTAGCAACTTCAGTTTTAACATTCTTTTGTTCTTTGCCTGTCGCTAATTTTAATGCTTCAGCTTTTGCTGCTTCCGCTTTTGCTGCTTCCGCTTCTGCTTCAGCGATAACATTATCGCCAATTGTTAAAATAACGCCTTCTTTAGCTTCTATTACAGCGTTAGCGATGATAGCTGCCATAATTTTTACAGCGCCGATAGCATCGTCATTACCAGGAATTACGCAATCTACTTCGTCTGGGTCGCAGTTTGTATCTACAATAGCTACTATTGGAATACCAAGTAATCTTGCTTCGTGCACAGCAATAGCTTCTTTTTTCGGGTCAACTATAAACATACAGCCAGGTAATCCCTTCATATCTTTAATGCCGCCTAAGTTAGCTTGCAATTTATCACGTTCAGCTTTTAACCCAGCAACTTCTTTTTTGGGAAGAAGTTCAAATTCACCCATTTTATCCATAAGATTAATCTTATTCAAACGCTCAATACGTGTTTTAATTGTCTTTAAGTTTGTAAGCGTGCCGCCCAACCAACGATTGTTGATAAAATACATACCGCATCTTTCAGCTTCGCTTTGAATTGCTGCTTGCGCTTGTTTTTTTGTGCCTACAAAAAGTATGGATTTTCCTGCAGCTGCGATATCTCGTACAAAATTGTACGCAACTTCTGCAAGTTGCACGGTTTGTTGTAAGTCGATGATGTGTATATCATTTCTTGCTTGATAGATATACTGTTTCATCTTAGGATTCCATCTACGAGTTTGATGTCCAAAGTGAACACCAGCCTCAAGAAGTTGTTTCATTGAAACTACTGACATAATATTAAATTCTCCTTGTATTGTTTTTTTATTCCTCCTTGCGATATCGTTTCCGACTTTTACCTAAAATACTTACAAAAAATGCGCATTAACTATTTTTAGCATATTATTTGTATAACTTTATAGGCACAACCATCGAATCATCTGCAAGTGCGTAATAAACCTTTAAAAGTATACCACATTTACTTAACTTTGACAACCATTTATTATAAATTTTTAAAGCATTTTTTAATATTTCTAAATTTAAAAGGTAAAAACAAAGACAAAATTTAAATATTTTATAAATCGTACGTGCAAAAACTAAATTTTATTAATAAAATTAAAGCGGTTTTTTACTATATATAAATACTGATTTAATAACGCCAAATATTACTTCAATTAAATTTACCCTTTAATTGATAAAAAATTATTATAAAATGGCTGAAATAAGCGCAGATACTAACGGAATTGTAAAAATTGCTATAATTGTGCTGCAAAGTAATAATTTTGTCGCTTCTTCCGCTTGTGTAATTGTGCCGAACCGTTCTGTATATGCAACCGTATTGACAGCGACAGGCATACCCGCCATTAAAACCATAGCTGTCATTAGTCCATTATCGAGTGGGAAAAATAGACAAATCGTCTTTAAAATTAGTATCATAATTAATGGAGCTATTATCATTTTAATAATTGCTGTAAAATATATTTTAGGTACTATAAAAATGTTCTTTATTGGTATCTGTCCCATTCTTAATCCTAAAATAATCATACTCAGCGGTGTTGTCATACTTCCAAGTAGTCCAATGACATTCAAAATAGGCAATGGTAACGTTATTTTTAAAAGATATAATGGTACTGCAAATATTACGCCCACCATTGCAGGATTTATTATCGCTTTTTTTAAACTTGCATATTTCTTATCGCCAGTAATTATATAAACTCCAAGCGACCAAGAAAAAAGGTTAAATACAATTATAAATACTGTCGCATATAACATTAGAGGCGAATCATCGCCATATAACATTGATAATAATGGCAACCCGAAAAAACCGCAATTGCCAAAAACTGCGCCAAACCGATAAACTTTATTTTTTTCTACGTTGCCTTTTAATACTAATATACGTCCAATACCAAACAAAATCATTGTTATTACACAACAAAATATAAATGATAAACCAATATTAACAAGAAATGCCTTATCAAATTTCTGCTTTAACAAACTATTAGCCACCATAAATGGTTGACAAACATACAACAATATTACCAACAATGGTTCAATCGCTTCTGCTTTTACTAACTTACTTTTTCTTAAAATAAGTCCAATAGCGCCCATTCCCAATAGCAAAGCGACATTGACTAATACATTTATCCAAACCATTTAATTAACCCCTTTTTTGTTTCTTATAATTCAATTTATTCTATTTTGTCTTTATTTTAAGCAATTATCCAAGCTTTTTATTTTATAAAACGAATTTATAATATATTAATAAATGTAAATATTTAAAAGCAATAATTTTTATAATATGCTTACAGTTACAAAAGTTTAGTTAATTTTCGTCTAACGTAATCAGCTCTAAAAATATCCGTTTCTTCGTCGTTCAAATCTTTATCAGCTATCAATTTCGTGGTATAAGGTTGCGTGTTACAAAGCAATCTATTAAATTCATTTACATTTGATACGGCAATATAACCTAATCCTATACCTAACTTTATGTAACAAAAAAGTTCAATAAATTCTTTTGCAGACAATGTATACGCTGACAAAGCGATGCCTTTGCTGCGTAAAATATCATCTTTAAGCTTTGTTATGCGACCTCTTACTAACTCATCACGCGCTCGTTCCTCTTCAATAAGAATGTATTCTACTGCATCGCTTACCTCTCCGATAAGTTGCATTTCCGTTCTTCCAATTGAATAACGATTGCTAATTTGATATAAAAATCCCGTCGCAACACTCCCCTCGCCATACGTGCCTCTTGCTGTAATACCATTTGAAGCGCATCTTTTAAAGACTTCGCTAATTCTTCCTAAACGCTCTAACGCTGGTAAAAACATCATTACTGACGCTCTTAAACCAGTGCCTACGTTAGTTAAACACGAAGTTAAAAAACCAAATCGCTTGTCATAAGCGATATTCATTCCTTTTATAAGTTTATTATCTAACTCGTCTAATCGTTCATATGCAGCATTCAATCTAAAACCATCCATAATACATTGGCTACGAATATGGTCTTCCTCATTTAGCATAATTGAAATGTCTTGCTGTTGATTTAAAATAAGAGCGCTATATGGACTATTGCAATCTAAATTGGGACTAATTAAATGACGCTCAATAAGCGACAGTTGTTCATTTTGACTAAGTCGATTCATTAAAAACAGTTTGAATCCCTCTTGTTCGGTGTAAACGCTCGATATTTCACGCATAAACTGCATACTATCCTCCGTTTCGCCACGACGTAAAATTTTTGGCATAGGATAATCTGCCACATTTCTTGCAAGACGAATGCGACTACTCATTATGTTATCGTTTTTTAATATTGATGCGCTTACTGTCATATTTTTGATTTCACTATAAAAATTTATATTATTATTTTTATTTTTGCATTTCGTTTCGTTCTCTATAACTTTTTATTTGAATGCGTAACTGTTCCGCTTCGTCGTTATCTGTAACAGCGCAGTATTCTTCCGTCAACTCAACTAAATAATCTTCTTTACTTGTCGATAATACTTCGCCTACGGTTTTACCCATATGAATGGACGCATTTTGCACTTTACATAACAAATTATCAATATTATTTCTGAAATCGTTGTTCGTATAACAATGCGGACAAAGCATCAATGTCTTTTCTATATCTTCCCACGTGTTTTTGCAAATTGTACAACTATTAGGCTTTTCAACTTGCTTTAACGCCAATTCTTCATAACAAGCTCGACAATAATAGCTTATCAGTATACTGCCATTGTAATCACTTATTACTTTCGTTGTAGCTTGCTTTTTACCACATTTATAGCAGTTCATTGTCGCTCCCTTTTATTATTACGATTATAATAAACCATTTTTTATTTAATGCCAATTATGTAATATTAATATAAAGCGTTATATTTTTAGTATTTTGCTTTAATATTTATATTAGTATTTTACTTCAGTTATTTGCTTAATATTTATATAAGTATTTACTTCAGTTATTTGCTTTAATATTTATATAAGTATTTACTTCAGTATTTTATTTGTTATTTAATGTTTAAATTTATATTTTATATATTGTGATAAGGGACTTATAAAAAGTCCCTTAATCGTTGCAAATAGATATTATAATTTAATTATTCGTACAATTTGCTTACAGGCAAATCTGCGTATATTCTTTCGATAGCTTCTGCAAATAAATCGGCAACTGTTACAACAGTAAATTTATCCGTTAGCTTGCCCTCTGGTTGTTGAATTGTGTCGAGTAAAACAACTTCGTCAATACAGCTTTTTTCTAAACGATCAATAGCAGGACCGCTAAGTACGCCGTGAGAACAGCAAGCTACAATGCGAGTTGCGCCATTATCCATAAGCGCTTTTGCGCCTTGAGTAATTGTTCCGCCAGTATCTATCATATCATCTAACATTAAGCACGTTTTACCATTAACATCTCCGACAATATTCATAACTTCCATAACATTGGCTTTAGGACGACGTTTATCAATAATCGCTAAAGGACAATCGAAAGCAGTCGCCATTTTACGACTACGAGCAACACTGCCAACGTCTGGTGAAACGACAACTAAATCTTCATTACGAAAACCTTTTTTAATGAAATGCTTACATAAAACGGGCATTCCAAGTAAATTATCCACAGGAACATCAAAAAAGCCTTGAAGTTGCGCAGAGTGTAAATCCATTGTTAAAACACGATCAACTCCCGCTTTTTCTAATAAATTAGCAACTAATTTTGCGGAAATCGGATCCCGAGCGCGCGCTTTTCTGTCTTGTCTTGCATATCCAAAATAAGGCATTACAACCGTAATACGACCTGCTGATGCACGACGTACTGCATCGATAATTACTAAAAGTTCCATTAAATTATCGTTTACTGGAGTGGAAGTGGATTGTATAATAAATACATCACAGCCACGCACAGTTTCTAAAATGTTTACCATCGTCTCTCCGTCAGAGAATTTTCCCGCTTCGATACGACCTAATCTCATATCCAAACAGTCAGCTATCTTTTGAGCTAATGCTGGATTTGAAGTGCCTGAAAACAACTTGATTAAACCATGTGTCCTATTTAACATTAGTATTCTCCTATTACGGTAGCATAACCATAGACTCTCCATAGTTACAAAAACTACCATTATTATTGTATAACATTCTTAACTTACTGTCAATTCATTAGCAACCCTATTATAAAGCTACCTTGTTTTACACGTTAATTTATTAATCTATTTGCGTAGATTATTATTTTATTTATATTTATTATAAATAATGGCTATATTATTATGCGACCTTTTTAATAAATAATTATTTATTTGTATTTTAATTTTTTACAAACTTAATAGTAAATTTTATCTGCATTATAGTTAATAACTATACTTTATAATTGATTTTATTGGTTTTAAAGCTGATTTTATTGGTTTTATAGATGAGTTTATTGGTTTTAAAGCTGATTTTATATGCTTTATAGTTGATTTATTAGTTTTATAGTTATTTTTGTTATTTTAAAGCTGTTTTTATATGCTTTATAGTTGATTTATTACTTTTATAATTGATTTTATTGGTTTTATAGTTGAAATTATTTTTACATAAGAAAAGCCGCAACATATATATGCGCGGCTTTTTACACTATTTTAAATTTAAAAATTGATTGATTTAAATTATGTAAATATCCATAAATTAAATTATTTAATTTGAGGTAGAGTGATTTTTGTCGAACCTACATCACTAAATTCAATAGTAACTGAACCAGATATTTCCATACCTAAAACATCATATTTTGCAATTCCTTCGATTTTAGATAAATCTAATCCATCTACATATAAATAAAGTTCAGTAAATGTATAATCGTCTAAACCAGTAAATTTCTTTAACGCTTCATTATTAGCAAACTTATACTTACCATTTTCAACTTTTTTAAAATCTGAATTTGCAAACGAACCTTTTTTAGCCATTGCTTCCATAGCTTCATTTTTAGCATCTTCATACTTAATTTCTTTTTTCTCATATTTTCCTAAAACTTTGTTAACTGAATAATATTTGCCGTTTTCAGTGATAACATAGCTTTTTACATCACCAACTGATTCTTCAATAGTAATCGATTCACCTTGAATTAAAATTTTTGTAGTCGTCGTAACAGTAATCAAATCAACCGCTTTAGCCGTTATTTTAACTGTAACATTCGATGGCGCTTCTTCAAGCGCGCGAATAATAATTGCTTCTGGGGCAAAATAGACAAAAGCATATACTGCGATAGCTATTACTAATACCAAAACAATGCCTATTGATGCAATCATTTTTTTACTGATTTTTTTCATTTAATACTCCTTTCTTTACATTTGATTTCTGCTCTACTAACTCAATTTGCATACTGAATCTAATTTCTTATATTATTTAAAGTTTACCGCTGAGTAATATTAAACAGTAGTTATATATTATCACACAATTTACAAATTGTCAACATATTATCAACATAATTAGAATGATTTATTTACCAAGTAATGTTGCGTTTTAATCATTTATCCTATGTGAGCTGCGCAATATTTAATTTATAGCATTA
>JAVVUQ010000048.1:0-11989 GCA_036653075.1 Clostridia bacterium
ATAATAATTAATTTTAATATTTTTTTATATATTGATTATTATTAGAACTGCATAATTTAACTGCATAATTAGAAATACTTAATTAGAAATACTTAATTAGAAATACTTAATTTTAAAAATTATAGTAAATATTTATATTGAAATAAATATAATAAAGCATTTACACAATATTATTCAAATTAGATTAAAGGAGTAACTATGTCAAAAGTAATAACAGCGCTTGTAACGCCTTTTACAGAAAATGGAATTGATTATAATACTTTGTCGCAATTAATTGATTATCAAATTGATGAAAATGTTGACGGAATACTAATATTAGGAACAACAGGAGAGGCTGCAACTATTACGCCTTCTGAACGTTCGGAAATTATACGTTTTTGCAAGTTTTATATCGATAATCGCCTTGAATTGATGGTCGGATGCGGTAGTAATTGCACATCAACCGCTTGCGCGTTTGCAAAAGATGCTTATTTACTTGGAGCAGATAGCATTTTATCGGTTACGCCCTATTACAATAAATGTAATGCGGAAGGCGTTTATATGCACTTTAAAAAAATAGCTGAATGTTCGCCCCTTCCAATAACTTTGTATAATGTTCCTCATCGAACAGGGTTTAATTTAACAGCTATGATGGTAGAAAAAATCAGCGAAATTGAAAATATCGTAGCTATTAAAGAAGCTAACGGCGATATGTTTCAAATAACAGATATTATTAACAACTGTAACATTGACGTTTATTGCGGAGAAGACGCTTTGACATTGCCTATTTTATCCATAGGCGGAAAAGGCGTAATTTCAGTACTATCTAACGCATCGCCCCGTCTAATGAAAGAGCTTTGCAACGCTTTTGATGAAAACAACAAAAATCTTTGCTTTGAATTAAATAAAAAAGTTAAATTATTATCCGACGCATTTTTTTGCGACACTAACCCAATACCAGTAAAAGCGGCAATGCAATTGTTAGGCTTTAACACCGAAAAATTACGCCTCCCTCTCTTAAGCGCAAACGAAAATGTTAAATCTAAAATAACAAACGTTGTATCAGAACTTTTAAAAACTCCATATTTAAAGTTGCATTAAAAACATATACTATACAATTATATATAATTATATCTAAGATTGTATAATAATTGTATATACAATATGTATTTATACATAAATAGGAAAATTTAATTTATGCTTTTTTTAGCATAAATTTTTTTATTTTTAAATAATAAATCAACTAATTAACAATTATATTTTATTCTATTAACAGCGAGCTATCGAGCATTGAATTAGGTTTATCCATTTTATTGCGAGCTATCGAGTATTGAATTAGGTTTATCCTTTTTATTGCGAGCTATCGAGTATCTGCGAGGCAGGCGAGCAGATTAATCGCATTTTTATAAATCATTTTTCGATTTATCGTTTTATTTATCAAAAATGCCACCGATTTATTGCGAGCTATCGAGCATTGAATTAGGTTTATCAAGTTAAGTCAATAGTTAAATAGTTAAATAGTAAAAGATTTATTAGCAAATAAGTCCTATATTGATGACAAATTGAGCATTATTAAGTATAATAGAATTATAATAAAATATTTCATATAAGTGATTATATACTCTAAAAATAAATGAACGTAGCGATAGTATATAGGGATATAAGCATTTATGAAATACTACGGAGGCTTAAATATGAAAATGCTCTTAACAGGAAACGAAGCGATAGCACGTGGCGTGTACGAATCGGGTTGTGTGCTTGCAGCCGCATATCCTGGAACACCGTCAACTGAAATTATGGAAAACATTTCCACGCAATACAAAGAGATAATGTCCGAGTGGTCGCCTAACGAAAAAGTTGCGTTAGAGACGGCATTTGGTGGTACGATGGCTGGTGGCAGAAGTTTTGCATCGATGAAGCACGTTGGATTAAACGTAGCTGCCGATCCTTTATTTACAATAGCGTATTCTGGGGTAAATGCTGGATTAGTAATAGTTACAGCTGATGAGCCTGGACAATTTAGTTCGCAAAACGAACAAGATAATCGTAATTATGCGCGCGCTGCAAAAATTCCTATGCTTGAGCCATCAGATTCGTCTGAAGCTTTAGCTATGACGAAATTGGCGTTTGATATAAGTGAAATGTATGATACTCCTGTGTTGCTACGTATGACGACACGTGTTTGTCATAGTAAAAGCATAGTTACATTAGGCGAGCGTAAAGTTGTAGCTATTAAGCCGTATGTTAAAAACGCTAAAAAATACGTAGATGTTCCCGTAAACGCTATACTTAGGCGAGCAGAAGTTGAAAAGCATATGATAGCTTTAAAAGAATATTCAGAAACGTCTACTTTAAACTATGTTGAAAACAACAACTCAAAAATAGGCGTAATTACTTCTGGAATGTGTCTTAATTATGCTAAAGAAGTATTTGCAACAGCAGTTAATTATTTAAAAATTGGATTTTCTTTCCCTTTACCGACAGAAAAAATCAACGCATTTTGTAAAGGTTTAGAAAAAATTTATGTTATTGAAGAAAACGACGCTTTTATTGAAGATGAAGTACGCAAACTTGGATATGATTGTCTTGGCAACAATTTTTTTCCTGTTTCTGGCGAATTAACAAGCGATATTTTAAGAAGTTGTGTAAACAATAAAGCTATTGAAACAATACCTTTTGATAAAAACAAAGTTGTCGCTCGTCCTCCTGCGTTATGCGCTGGATGTCCGCACAGAGGCTTTTTCTATGAAATTTCAAAACGTAAAGATATCGTTGTATCTGGCGATATTGGTTGCTATACATTGGCTTTTGCTCCTCCTTATAACGCAATGGATTTTAACTGTTGTATGGGCGCAAGCATTTCCGCAGGTAATGGATTCCAAAAGGTTATTAATATGGTCGAAGGTAACACCAAACGTGTTGTTAGCGTTTTAGGCGACAGCACATTTTTCCATAGCGGAATGACTTCGTTACTTGATGTTGTTTACAACAATGGTAATAGTATAAACGTTATATTAGATAATCGTATTACAGGTATGACTGGACATCAAGAAAATCCTGGTAGCGGTTATAACGCTCAAGGTGATGTAGCGCCTATTACAGATATTGAAGCGTTAGTAAAAGCAATTGGAATAAAACACGTTACAGTCATTGATCCAAACGACTTAACCGCCGTAAACAAAGCGCTCGATGACGCCATATCTATTAATGAAGCAAGCGTAATTATTACTCGTTTTCCTTGCGTTTTGAAAAAAATGTCAATTATTGACAAATCAGAATTTCCACAAGCGTTTAAAGATAAATGCGTAGTAGACACGGATAAATGCGTAGGCTGCAAACTCTGCCTTAAATGCGGTTGCCCCGCTTTATCAGTAATTAACAAAAAAGCTAAAATCGACGCCTCAATGTGCGTTGGTTGCCAAGTTTGCAAACAAATATGCAAAGTCTCAGCTATTAAAGTTGGAGGTAACAATCTATGACAAACAGCATTATGTTAGTCGGCGTAGGCGGTCAAGGTACTATACTCGCTGGCAAAATTCTTACAATCGGTCTTATGGAAGCTGGCTATGACGTTAAAATGAGCGAAATTCACGGTATGTCTCAACGTGGCGGATCTGTAACTACTCATATTAGATATAGCCACGAAAAGGTATACTCGCCTGTTATTGAAAAAGGAACAGCTGACGTTTTAGTTGCTTTTGAAAAAATGGAAGCGCTTCGTTATATTGACTTTTTAAAAAAAGATGGCAAAATCATTGTAAATGATTTGGAAATTCCAAGCACTCCTATTACAAATGGTATGTGCGACTACCCTCAAGGCATTTTGGACGAATTACAGTCTAAAGCAAACGTAACCATCTTAAACGCTGGCATCGAAGCTCACAATATCGGCAGCGCTAAGGTTATGAACATCATTTTGCTCGGCGCTTTAATTAAAAAAATGAACCTTGACTCAATCGATTGGACGGATATCATTACAAAAAATGTAAAATCAGCTTTCGTTCAACTTAATTTAAAAGCTATTAAACGTGGTATGGAACTGTAATAGAAAAATTGTAATAATATCACGAACAAACTTAAATAATTGCGTGATATTATTGCGTCTATGATTACATTATATGATTACATTATACTATAACTTAATATAATTACTATATTTTATATAAATAAACATAAAAAGGACGATGTTGCAACATCGTCCTTAAATTTTATATTAAATAAATAAAATGCTCATATTGACATATATGAACCAATTGATTTTACAATGCAAATAAACTATAAAATTTACATTTTTAATATTATAAGCATATAAAACAATCGAATTAAATCGTCATAATGTTATTATTTCATTATATGTTTAGCTAAGTCCACAACTTTATTGCTATAACCCATTTCGTTGTCGTACCAGCTAATAAGTTTAACAAAAGTAGGCGATAGCATAATGCCAGCTTCAGCGTCAAATACTGAAGTATTTTTTTCGCCGATAAAATCGCTTGAAACCACAGCGTCTTGAGTATAGCCCAAAATGCCTTTCATTTCATTTTCGCTTGCTCGTTTCATTTCCGCTTTAATTTCGTCATAAGTTGTCGCAGTTGCCAAATTTACAGTTAAATCCACAACAGAAACGTCCAAAGTTGGAACTCTAAACGACATTCCCGTAAGTTTGCCATTCAATGATGGAATAACTTTTCCAACAGCTTTTGCTGCGCCTGTTGATGATGGTATAATATTGCCTGATGCCGCTCTGCCGCCTCTCCAATCTTTTTTAGAAGGTCCGTCTACTGTTTTTTGAGTAGCTGTGGTAGAATGAACGGTAGTCATTAATCCATTTACAATACCAAATTTATCGTTAATTACTTTTGCTAAAGGAGCGAGGCAGTTTGTTGTGCAACTTGCGTTGGAAACAATTTTAATATCGCTATTATAACTATCTTGATTTACGCCCATAACGAACATTGGAGCGTCTTTACTTGGCGCTGTAATAACAACTTTTTTAGCGCCGCCTTCAAGATGCTTGCTTGCGCCTGCTAATTCCGTGAAAAATCCTGTTGCTTCAATAACAACGTCTACATTATATTCTCCCCAAGGAATTGTAGCTGGTTCTAAAAGATTAAAAACAGCAATTTTTTTACCATTTACACAAATACCCTTATCGGCAGCTTCAACACTACCTTTAAATTGTCCGTGAACAGTATCATATTTAAGTATATAACTCATATACTCCATATCTGGAAAACCTGGGTCATTTATAGCGACTACTTCTACATCATCACGCTCGGTAGTAGCACGTAAAACTAAACGTCCTATACGTCCGAAACCATTGATTCCTAATCTAATCTTTGACATAATATATTCCTCCTAAATTTCACTCATTAGTATGCTTAATTTCTTTACTATAATTCATTATTGTGTTAGAATAAACATATATGATTATACAACATTGAGAATATTTTGGCAAGAGTTTTCACAATGTTTGTAATAATTGATATAAATAAAACTCAACATAAAATTTGGAGGTTATATTATTATGCCATTAGTTACAAGTAAAGAAATGTTTAAGAAAGCATACCACGGCGGTTACGCAATAGGCGCTTTTAATGTCAACAATATGGAAACAATTCAAGGTATAGTAGAAGCGGCTAAACAAACACGCTCGCCTATTATTTTACAAGTGTCAATGGGCGCAAGAAAATATGCGAATATGATTTATCTTAAAAAATTAATCGAAGCCGCTGTTATTGATGCTCCAGAAATTCCAATTTGTATGCACTTAGACCACGGCGACACTTTTGAAATTTGCAAACAGTGCGTAGACGACGGCTTTACCTCCGTTATGATAGATTCCAGCAGTTTGCCCTTTACCGAAAACATCGCTCGCACTAAACAAGTAGTGGAATACGCCCACGCTCACGGCGTTGTTGTAGAAGCAGAATTAGGTAAACTTGCAGGCATTGAAGAACATGTCGTAAACGACAAACACCAATTCACCGATCCCGACGAAGTGGAAGAATTCGTATTCAAAACTAACGTAGATTCATTAGCTATCGCTATCGGCACAAGCCACGGCGCTTTTAAATTTAAAGGCAACGCCCAACTTAGATTCGACATCTTAGAAGAAGTAAGTAAACGGTTACCTGAATTTCCAATAGTTTTACACGGTTCATCAAGCGTTCCTCAAGAATTTGTTAAACTTATCCAAACATACGGCGGCGATATGCAGGGCGCTCAAGGCGTTCCAGAAGAAATGCTTCGCAAAGCCGCTTCCTTAGCTGTATGCAAAATCAATATCGATAGCGACATCAGACTCGCTTGCACCGCTATGATTAGACAACACCTCAGCCAATACCCCACTCACTTCGATCCACGCCAATACCTCGCTCCAGCAAGAGTGGCTATTCAAGAAATGGTCGTTAGAAAAATTGTGAACGTATTAGGCAGCAACGGCAAAATCTAAACTTATAGTTTAAATTTGCATATTTTTGCATATAGTATACTATTGCTATATAATTATACTATTCCAATCACAATTAATGCAATTACTGCCCTTTTATACAAAAAACATTATTGTAATAACTTTAAACGTTTGCAAATTATGAAAAAATATTGTATAATAATGTTGTACGATGAAAGATAGCTACTTTTACGTTGCTTTTTTCATCTTACACTATTATTATAAATTTATAAATATATATATAAATTTTCGTACTACGATTTATGATTATAAATTTTGTTAATTAGTAGTTAAATTTTATAAACAAATAACAACCGAAATATGTAGTTTTTTGTAAGATGGTTTCAAATATAATCATTTCTACACAATTTCAAACATAATTATTTCTACATAATCTCAAACATATCATTTTTAAAGAGGTATTTATATGAACATAACAAAAACAATCAACGGAACAAACTTGACTCTTGCTTTAAGCGGCAGATTAGATACTATGACATCACCTCAATTTGAAGGCGAAGTGAAAGATTCTATTGCAAATGCAACCTATTTAGTATTAGATTTCGCTGCATTAGATTATCTTTCAAGCGCAGGACTTAGAGTAATCTTAGCGACTCAAAAGATAATGAACAAACAGGGCAAAATGGTAGTTAAAAACGTCAACGAAACTATTATGGAAGTTTTTGAAATTACTGGTTTTGCCGATATTTTAACAATAGAAAAATAATATCCTTTTGAATTTAATTTTAATTGACATTATATTTCAATAGCTTAATTAAATTGTTAATGTCATTGACTTTATTATTAGCGTCGCTTGTTTTACTTTAGGCGGAGCTAATTTAGGTTACAATTTTTGTAGTAATATATAAAAATAATTATTTATACTTTTATATCATTTTATATGATATATTATATAGCGATTAGTTTTATAGTTTATTATGTTTACGGAGGATTTATGGAATATATTTGGAATGGAAACGTTAAAGTTGAAAAGGATAATCGATTTGAAATTATTAAGCAACTAAATAACGCTGCAATCAAAGGGACATCGCAGTTATATTATGAAACGCTCATAGATAAAAGCAATTATAAAGAAAGATTAAATCCTTTGTCGTCTACAAGTTTTGGAAATATTGGTGGAAACTTTACTATACACGATGATAAAACGCTTGAAAAGCTAATTAAAGACACTAAAACTGACTTTATGCTGACAGCGACTAACGACCTTGGCATAGTAGACGCCGCTATTTGGGTGGCAGATAACGACGACCATTTTGATAATTTTGATGAGCATTTTGAAGTCAAAGTTGGATTAGATGAGTTTGTTAAAAGAGCTTTTGACGCTCAAAAAACTAAAGAATTTGTTTTTGGCAGGGAGATTGTCGTTTCTAAAAACGCCGCTATAAATGGTTTAGCTTCCGCAATGATGTTTTCTGTTCAAGAAATTTTATATAATAATTTTGGAATTCGCTATTTTACTGGCGAGATTTATAGGATTATCGGATACGAAGATAACAACGGATATCACAATGCCCCTATGCTCAACCAACGCTCATTTAATGCGCTTACTCATTCGGGCGGAACGCATATTGGCAGTTTTAAAAAATCACGCAAGTTTTTAGAAGGATTTAACGTGGATTATTGCTCTGAAATAATCATTTGGGATTATGAAGTTTGCTCGGCAATTAGTCGTAAATATATAGAAAGTAAAAATTATACCATTAAAATAAACAATTAAATATTAATGCTTTATATAGTAATTCGTAATTATTGTATAAACTATTTTAGATAAATTTGTTTGATACTATACTTATTAGATAAAATTGTTTGATACTATACTTATTAGATAAAATTGTTTGATATTATACTTTTTGGATAAATTTGTTTGATACTATACTTTTTAGATAAATTTGTTTGATATTATATCTATTAGATAAATTTGTTGTTTTAATAATTGATTAAATAAGGAGATGCAGTTATTATGGTAATGAAACAAAGCATAAAAACTAAATTTTTGAAATCGTTTTTATCGGTTTTGATAATATCATTATTGTTATGTATAGTTTTAGCTGAAATAGGAATGGTTATATTGCGTGAAAGCGCCGTTTCAAGTAATATTGAAGCTAACATAAAAACTGCTAAAAATAGCGAATTATTGCTAACTGAGCAGGCTATAAATTCTGCGAATGAATTCGTAGCGGCAAAATCTAATACCATTAATTTTCAATTACAAGGCATACAAAAAAGTGTTGATATGATGGCTGATTATTTAACAAATATGTTAAACAACGCTAACGAATGCAAAATGGACAACGATATTTTAAATGTTTTTGATTATAGGCAAAAATACATCGATGAAGGCGTATTAGCTGAAAGGGAAAAAAATCCCGAATACACGCTGCATTGGGTTGCAAGTAACATTAAATTATATAATAGCGACGAAAAAGTTAAATTGGAAACGGACAAGCAGTTGAGATTGCTACATAATGCTAAAGGACTTTTTGCATCGGTTAGCGCTTCGTATAAAAATATAGCGACTATATATTTAACGGGCGTTGGAATAAACTCGGAAAATCCAAACGCAAGTTCGGATAATGATCAAAGAGATAATTATTATAACATTGGATATGATAAGGTAATGTTGACAAAATTAAGCGCTCTGAATCAGTATTATGGTACAACTAACCAAACAAGCGGTAACTTGCCTGATTTTAGAACACGAGATTGGTATGTTCAAGCAGTGAACAGTGGAAAATTATTTGTTTCTGAAAATGCTTATGACGATAGTTTTGGCAGAGGGCAAATTATTACTATGTCCAAAGCGTATTATGAAAATGGCAAAGTTAAAGGCGTTTTATGCGTTGATATGCAAATTGACGAAATAAACAGCGATATATTGCAAACAAGCATAGGAAAAAGTGGTTACGCTTTGCTTTGTCATAAAAATGAAAATATTATAAATTTTATCGCAGCGCCTAAATTGTCAAGTGAAGTTGAAGATTATATAAGTAACTTAGACAAAAATGACCCTAACTATTACTTTAAAATGCAAACAGCGTTAGCAAAATTTCACTTTGGCAATAATTATGAGGATATTATCAAAAGCTTAAATTCCAATAATGATTATTGCGAAAACACTATACACGATAAGGATGTTTTCATAATTAATAAATCTATTCCCATTACAAATTGGATTGTGGTTGTAATTATGCCTAAACAAGAAATTTTAGAAAAAGCAAATCTAAGCACCGCTACTATAACAAAAATAATGCAAGAGTCCATAAAAAAAATGGACGGAGCTATACTTTTAATAAACATAGTACTTATTTTTGTATTTATAGCTATTATTATATGCGTGATTTTAATCGCTAAAAAAACAACACGCAAAGTTACCGATCCGATAACTCAATTAAATAAAGATGTTAGACGAATAGGTAGTGGAATTTTAGATTATGTTTCCAATATAAAAACAGGCGACGAAATAGAAATGTTAAGCAATACGTTTGAAAATATGACTAAAAGTCTACGCAATTATATTAATGATTTGAATACAATCACCGCCGATAAAGAAAGAATCGCTACGGAATTAAACGTTGCAAAACAGATTCAAGCAAGTATGCTACCCTGCATTTTTCCTCCTTTCCCTGATAAAAAAGAATTTGACATTTACGCTTCGATGCAGCCAGCAAAAGAGGTCGGCGGCGACTTTTACGATTTCTTTTTAGTAGATAAATCGCATTTGGGCATAATTATCGCCGATGTTTCTGGCAAAGGCGTGCCTGCCGCTTTATTTATGGTTATCGCCAAAACGCTTATAAAAAATCACGCTCAATCAGGCATTTCTCCCGCTGAAGTATTTACAGCTACTAACGCCCAACTTTGCGAAAATAACGACGCCACTATGTTCGTAACCGCTTGGATGGGACTCATCGAAATAAATACTGGTAAAGTTACCTACGTAAACGCAGGACACAATCCACCGCTAATTAAAAAAAATAATCGCTTTTCCTATTTAAAATGTAAACCAGGATTTATTTTGGCTGGCTTACAAGGTTTTGAATATAAACAGGAAGAATTAATTTTAGATAAAGGCGACCAACTGTTTTTATACACCGATGGCGTTACAGAATCTACTAACGCTCAAAATCAACTTTTTGGCGATAATAGATTATTAGATATTCTCAACCTTAACTTAGAAAAATCCGTAACTCAAATTTTACCAATTGTTAAAAATGAAATAGAAGTGTTTATTGAAGACGCGCCACAATTCGATGACATAACAATGCTATGTATTGAATATAAAGGTTTATTAAAATAACAATATTTTTTGACTGAATATCTTTTATAACTATAACAAATTTAACGATTATTTATAATTTATATGGTATAATCTACTAAAATAATGCTTAATATCCTTTGACAAATATAACATAAATGTGTTAAAATGGTTTGTATCGGCAATACATTACAAAGGAAAATTATAAAATAACAGCAATGACAATATTAATAAAATCAATTCGCTGTAAAAAATGAACATAGCTAATTTACTATATATGCAAAATGTGTATATAGTTTCTTAATGTAAATGGATAATGCTAAATCGGAGGTTTAATATGAAAGAATTAACTGTTAAAGCGGAACTTTCACATTATGACGAACTTATAAACTTTATTAACGCCGAAACGGAGAATACTGATTGCCCTATAAAAGCGCAAACACAGATTTCTCTCGCCGCCGATGAAATTTTAAATAATATTATGACTTACGCCTACGAAAATCGTGATATTGAAGATGTTACAGTGCAAATAAATTGTACGGATAATAAAATAATTTTAGTTTTTATTGACAGCGGTATGCCTTTTAATCCAACTACTGTAAAAGATCCTGACATAACATCTACAATTTCAGAACGTACTATCGGCGGTTTAGGAATTTATATGGTAAAAAAAACAATGTCCCAAGTCATATATGAAAATGAGCAAGGGAAAAATATTTTAACACTAATAAAAGACTTTTAATAAAGATTTTATAACCTATTAAAATTCTTGACGCAGTGGAGAAATTCACTGCGTTTTTATGTTTAGTTTATATCGTTATCTACATACAAACAGCTATAAAACATTCATTATATGAATATTTATAAAAGCTTGTATGCGATTTATTTTTATAGATGTATCCATAGCTAAGTTGTTATGAATAATTGAATCAATATGCAATTATCATAAACAATATAGCGGCAATAACTATCATTATTAAATAAGCGGTTATACGCCATTATTTAATTGCAACGCAAAGCAAAGAACACAAAAGTAGAGGAAAATATGCAGAGATTCAAAAGGTTTATCGGAGATAAAAAGTTTTACAAACAGGTTTTTACCATTATTCTTCCGATTATATTGCAGCAATTTATGCTGTCTGTTGCCGGTTATATTGACGGGCTGATGATTAACTCCTATGGCGGAGAAGGATATGTGGAAGCTTTTAACGGCGTTAGCGCAGCTAATAAATTAATGTTCGTTTTAACATTTATTTGGATAGCTTTGGCGTCAACGGCAAGTA
>JAVVUQ010000049.1:0-11929 GCA_036653075.1 Clostridia bacterium
CATAATAAAAAACTGTTTATTTGTAGATTTTACAAAAAATACAATCGAAACAAAAAAATTACTATATGTTTCGCTGTTATCCCTTTCTTTATTAAAAAACGAAAAAAACAATATGTTAATAACAGGCGTTGACGGATTTATAAATACTTTGGATTACTTCGGAATAAATGGTAAAGAGTATTCTTTCGTATGCGCAAAACTAATATCTGATATTTACTTAAGCGCGCTTTCACAAAAAGAATTATCCCTATGCTTGCCGCCCGATACAATGCAGCAATACTCAATTTTATCTACTTTTGGAATTGCGCATAATAAAACAGATTCAGTTCTGCCTTTTAATCCAACTTTTGCGCTACCTAATATGTTTGACAAAGTAACCTCTTTAAACCAGAGTCTTTCATTATTTGATAACTATTGCATAGAAACAGCTATTCCACTACCTAAATCTACTCTTTACGACGCTTTGAGCGCATCGCTTACGCTAAATAAGAATCAATCATTTCTCTTAGATTTATTCCAAAATGGCTTTATTTTAACATAATTAAGTTTTTCAGTGAAATAATACTTTTAAATCGCCTAAAACTTTTAGAGTTTAAATGAAATTAAAAACAATTTAACTATATGGATTTTTAATATGTAGATTTTATTAATTATAAAATTATTATTATATTGAATTTATATTACAATAAATTATTGTTAATTATATAAAAAAGGGCAAGTTTATAAACTTTGCCCTTGATTTTTATTAAAATAAACTTTATAATATATTATATACGCTTAAGCACAATAGCTGCACCCATACCGCCGCCTATACATAATGAAGCAAGTCCAAGTTTTTTGTCGCCCTTAAGCATTTCGTAAATAAGAGTAACCAAAATACGCGCGCCACTTGCGCCTATCGGATGTCCAAGCGCAATAGCTCCGCCATTAATATTCGTAATCGACATAAGTTTTTGTTTGTCTATTCCATAGTATTCCGTAAGTTCTTTAATTACGCCTAATGATTGAGCGGCAAACGCTTCGTTAAGTTCTATAATCTCCATATCGGATAATGTTAAATTACTCATTTTTAAAGCGTTTTTGATAGCTGGCACTGGACCTAATCCCATATATTGCGGGTTAACTCCGCCCTGTCCGATACCAATTATTTCACAAAGCGGAGTTAAATTAAATTCTTCAACAGCGCTTTGCGACGCAACAACAACAAATGCGGCGCCATCGTTTAATCCGCTTGCGTTGCCTGCTGTTACAGTTCCATCCTCTTTAAACGATGGACGAAGCGAAGCTAATTTTTCAGGAGTTGATTTACGATTGGGATGCTCATCACGACAAAATGTGGATACAACTTTGCCATTTTTAACTTCAATTGGTACAATTTCGTCATCAAAAACGCCGCCATCAACAGCTTTAATTGCTTTTTGTATAGAATTATATGAAAATTCGTCCTGTTCTTGACGGGTAATACTATATTTCGCAGCGATATTCTCCGCCGTAATACCCATATGAACACCACTAAATGCGTCCGTTAATCCGTCTAATACCATATGATCGGTAACTTTAATGTCTCCCATTTTAATTCCTTGACGTACGTTTTTAGGTATTAAATAAGGAGCGCCACTCATAACCTCAGTGCCCCCTGCTATTACAACACGTGAAAATCCCGCGCTTATTCCATTATAAGCGTTAAGTACTGCCTTTAATCCGCTTCCACATATCATATTAACACTATATGCGCATACAGTTTCGGAGATTCCCGACTTTATCGCAACTTGCCTTCCACAACCTTGCGCCATTCCAGCTGATAATACATTGCCAACAATAACTTCATCAACAATATTTACATTGATACCAGCGTCACTTAACATCGTCTTTACTACCGTTGCGCCTAAATCTGATGCCGCTACATTTGTCAAGCTTCCAAGTAGCGTACCAACTGCCGACCGACGAGCTGCCGCTATATAAATCTTCTCCATATGTCCTCCTAAATTAAATTCCATTACTTTTTATATTAATTAATGTTGTATTATTTAATTATTATATAATAATTTTACTGCTTTTAATATCTAATTACCACATTATATAACCATAATTACTATATTTGACGTATGGCTATAATCGACGTATCTTTTTTTATTCGATAAATTTTATAAATTATATAGAGTTTATAGATTTTATAGATTTTATAAATTTTATAGAGTTTATAGATTATATAGATTTTATAAATTTTATTAAATGGATAATTTATTATCGATAACTATTTATCGATAATAGAATATCAAATAAAGCTAACTTTGTCAACGCTTTTTAATTGAATAAACAATATAAATGTAATTTTTATTTCATTTATGCAAATATACAAATTAAGTTTAAAACATTTGCCTTTATTTGTCAAGAGAATTCATCAAAACAAAGGGGTTAAATTCGAATATGGTTCAATATAATTAGTATAAAATTAAAATGGTAAAATAAAATTAAAAAGTAAAATTTGAAAACAAAATCTAAAAATAAAAAATAAACGTTGAAAAATAAAATTTAAAAATAAAAAATAAACGTTGAAAAACAAAAAAAATAAATGTTGAAAAATAAAAAAAATAAATGTTGAAAAATAAAATTAAATGTTGTTAAAAATCATTGTCAAAACGTAAAAAATAGGGTATACTAATATTGCTGTGCTAAGTGGGGAGCTAGCGGTGCCCTCAATCCGCAATCCGCTACAGCGGAGCTGAAAGCCACACAAGGCATATTCTGTGGGAAGTCTGGAGATAGTAAGGGATGTTGATATTAAGGTCCTATGCAACGGTGACCTGTGAACCACGTCAGGACAGGAATGTAGCAGCGTTAAGCAGAATTCATCGTGTGCCATGGGAGCGCCGTAAAGGAGTTACCTATTATCATACCGTTTCGGCGGGAATGTCGACTGTGGATGCACAGCGTTTAAAGATAAATTAAGCTGTTTCAATACAAATTGGAACAGTTTTTTTTTACACTAAATCTCGATAAAGCGAATATATTGAGCTTAATTCAAGTTTTATCCTTTTATCTATGTAATGGAACAATTATAGCGACGAGGATTGCGCATATTTGCGACAAATGAACTATGGAACAATTATAGCGACGAAACTTACGCATTTTTGCGACAAGCGAGCGATAGCCGTAGGCTGAGCGAGCGGCAGCGAATATATTATATTGATAACATTATAAAATAACTTATTAATATATTATAAATTACGCTTTATTACATTATTTCAGATATTTATAATTTATGCTTTTATATGCTATTTTAGATATTTACCACTTATGCTTTTATATGTTATTTTGATATTTATAATTTATGCTTTTATATGCTATTTTAGATATTTACCACTTATGCTTTTATATGTTATTTTAGATATTATTAATTATGCTTTATTACATTATTTCAGAGATATATAATTTTATCAAAATGAAAATTTTTAGTGTTTTGTATCCTTTTATTGTAAATAGACTATGAAAACAGTTGATAATTATGCAAAAATATGATATCATATCTATCGTATTAAGGGAGTAGTCAGCGTACATCGCAGTTAAATCGCCATATCAGACTTTTATCGTCTCGGTTTAACTTTAAACGACAAGACTTATGCTAAGAATTGCATAAGTTTTTTTTGTACATAAATTACATTATTATGATTAATATTGTGTCTATACCATTATAATAAAAACTAATATGTATTTTTATCAATAGCATTATAATGCTATGGCTTTACTTACTCTTTATTAATATTGACAACTACATTTTTACAAACAACTATATTATTATACTTATACTATATTTTTACAAATAACTATATTATTATATTTATAACTATATTTATAATACAAATAGTTATCTTATATTAATATTGGTAAATACTAATAAAATAATTACATTTTATGATATAGTTTACTTTGTTGGTTGGTTGTTTTATATTGTAATTTTATTAAATTCAAATGAATTTAATTTAAAATTAAAGAAATTAATAAATATAAATTTCTTTATACTAAATTGGAGGTTAAAAATTAATATGGAATCAGAAAGTTCCGATGAAGACCCTGCCGAAAGTTTTATATTTCAGCTTATATTAGTAGGTATTTTAACTGCTATAAATGCATTTTTTGCATCAGCTGAATTGGCGTTATTATCGGCAAATAAAACAAAAATTAAGCTACTTGCCGAAGGTGGCAACAAAAAAGCTCAGATGGTTGAGAAGTTGTCGGAAGATCAAACAAGATTTTTATCGACTATTCAAGTAGGCATAACGTTTGCTGGGTTCTTTTCAAGCGCAACTGCTGCGACGTACATTAGTGACGATTTAGGCGGATTGCTTATAAATTGGGGAGTTTCCGCTGTTATTGCTAAAGAGTTATCCATTATTGTAGTAACGATAGTATTATCCTATTTTACATTAGTATTTGGTGAATTATTTCCAAAAAGGATAGCGTTAAAGCGTCCTGAGCAAACCGCAATGCGTTCGGCAAGAGTGCTGATAATTGTGCGTGTTATATTTGCGCCATTTGTTAAACTGCTTTCAATGTCCACTAATTTGCTTGTTAAAATTACTGGATTGGGCGGTGGCGATAATGAAAAAATAAGTGAAGAAGAAATCAAATCGGTTATTGAAACTGGTGTTAGCGACGGCACTTTAAACAGTGGCGAACAGCGTATGATTGAAAGTATATTTAAGTTTGATAACTTAACAGCTACCGATATTATGACGCCGAGAGTCAACGTGTTTATGATAGACATTGAAGACAGTCCTGAAGAATGTTTTGAAGAAATGTTAACAGAGCAGTATTCTCGAATTCCCGTATATGAAGAAACTCGAGATAACATAATCGGTATTTTAATGTTTAAAGATTTACTTGCGGCTGAATACGCTAACGACGAAACGCCGTTATGTTTGCGTTCTTTAATGAGAAAACCATATTTCGTAACGGACAAAATTAAAATTGACGAATTGTTCACTCGTATGCAAAAATCGCACAACCAAATCGCCATATTGACGGACGAATTTGGCGGATTTTCAGGTATTGTAACTATGGAAGATTTAATCGAAGAAATCGTTGGCAATATTTACGACGAATATGACGATGAACCAGACCCTATTATTATGGAATCAGAAAACGTTTATATCGTAGACGGTTTAACTCCCGTTCAAGATATAAATAGAGAACTTGGAACAGACTTTGACGAAAATAACGAAGGATATGACACGTTAAATGGTTTAATTACTGTTTTACTTGGACATTTGCCCGAAAAAAACGAACAAGCGCAATTAGAATTAAATAATGTGAAATTTGAAATTCTTTCCGCTGAACGTAACAGAGCTGTCAAAGTTAAAATTACCCTAACTCCACAAGATATCGTCAGTTAAATAAGTCACAACATAAACATAAGGTAAAATTAATTTAATAGTGAAAATTATTAATATATTTACTTATTAAATCAACTTTAATCTTCTGTTGAATTTTAACTATAAATATCGTTTAAATAAAATCTTAAATTCATAATATTTAAACTATAAAAAATTTTTGAAAAATAACTTTTTGTAAATAAATAATTTGGAGGAAACGGACAATGAAAACTTATTTGTCTGACGTAGCAGAAGTTTTTAAGAGCGTTAACGCTGAACCTATTGGATTAAGTAGCGAAGAAGCTTTAAAAAGAACTGCTGAAAAAGGCGAAAATAAACTTAAAGAAGCAAAAAAAACCTCTTTAATTGTAAGATTTTTAAAACAACTTGCTGATCCTATGATAATTATATTACTTGCTGCGGCATTAGTGTCTGGCATTACGGCAATTATTGGACACGAAAGTTTTGCTGATGTTATAATAATATTAATTGTCGTATTATTGAACGCAATTTTAGGTGTTGTGCAAGAAAGCAAAGCTGAAAAAGCAATTGAAGCGTTACAAGAAATGACTGCGGCAACAAGTAAAGTACTTCGTAACGGTAAAAGAGAAATCGTAAAAAGTCGTGAGTTAACGGTAGGCGATGTTATTTTACTTGAAGCGGGAGACGCTGTGCCAGCAGACGCGCGTATATTTGAATGCGCAAGTTTAAAAGTTGAAGAAGCTGCCCTTACGGGCGAAAGTGTTCCATCGCTTAAACAAACAGCAAAGTTATCCCTTGATGGTCAAAAAGATATTTCGCTCGG
This sequence comes from Clostridia bacterium, assembly GCA_036653075.1. Classification (GTDB taxonomy): domain Bacteria; phylum Bacillota; class Clostridia; order Christensenellales; family CAG-314; genus JAVVUQ01. The sequence goes on from JAVVUQ010000049.1 coordinate 6,178, forward strand.
CGATAGAAAAAATATGGTTTATATGGGTAGCACTGTTGTTTACGGACGCGCAAGCGCTGTAATTACCGATATTGGAATGCAGACGGAAATGGGAAAAATCGCTCAAGCTTTATCCTTAACAAAAGAAGAAGCTACTCCATTACAGCAAAAGCTTTCACAATTATCTAAAGTTTTAAGTATTGCAGTTCTTGGCATTTGTGTATTTATATTTGCATTCAGTTTAATTACTGCTGGTAAAATAAATGGTCAAGTATTTTTAAGTACATTTATGATTGCAGTATCGTTAGCAGTTGCTGCTATTCCTGAAGGACTTGCAACTGTCGTTACAATAGTTTTATCTATCGGCGTAACTCGAATGTCTAAACGAAACGCCGTAATACGTAAATTAACCGCCGTTGAAACCTTGGGATGCGCGCAAGTAATTTGTTCGGATAAAACTGGAACATTAACTCAAAATAAAATGACTGTTACGCAATATTACGGAAGCGATTTAAATTTACTTTGTAAAGCTATGGCTTTATGCAACGACGCCGATTTAGACGAAAACAATCAAGCTAAAGGCGAACCAACAGAAGCTGCGCTTGTTAATTATTCATATAAAAATGGCGTAAATCGTACCTTACTTAAACAAGAAGAAATGCGTGTAGGCGAAGCTCCTTTTGACAGTAGCCGCAAAATGATGACTACTGTTCACGCTTTAAAAAATGGTTATATTCAGTATACAAAGGGAGCGCCTGACGAATTACTTAAGCGTTGCAAATACGCCCTTGTAGATGGCAAAGAAATTTTGTTAGACGAAAAAGTTAAAAATGATATTTTAACAGCTAACAAAAATATGGCTGATAATGCGTTACGTGTGCTTGCTGCCGCTTACAAACGCTATCCAAACATTCCCGCTGATTTTGATGCGACAGCGCTTGAAAAAGAGTTAGTTTTTGTCGGATTAAACGGTATGATTGACCCAGTACGTCCTGAAGTAAAAATCGCCATAGACGAATGTAAAGACGCTGGTATTAATGTAGTTATGATAACAGGCGACCACCTTGACACCGCTACCGCTATCGCTAAAGAATTAGGTATTATTAGCGACAGAAGTCAAGCAATTACAGGAAGTATGCTCGATGACGTTTCTGACGCTAACTTGCCTGGTTTAATTAAAGATATTCACGTTTATGCGCGTGTTCAACCTGAACATAAAGTTAGAATAGTTAACGCTTGGAAAGAACTTGGCAAAATTACCGCTATGACAGGCGACGGCGTAAACGACGCTCCAAGCATTAAAGCGGCTAACATTGGCGTCGGTATGGGAATTACTGGCACTGACGTAACCAAAAACGTCGCTGATATGGTTCTCGCTGACGATAACTTCGCAACTATCGTTTCTGCCGTTGAAGAAGGACGCCGCATTTACGATAACGTAAGAAAAGCTATTCAATTTTTACTTAGTAGCAACCTAAGCGAAGTAGTTAGCATTTTCATCGCAACGTTGTTTGGCTTTACAATTTTAAAACCCGTCCACTTACTTTGGATAAATCTTATTACTGATACCTTCCCAGCATTAGCTCTTGGCATAGAACCAGCTGAAAATAACTTGATGAAACGCAAACCACGTGACAGCAAAGAAGGCATTTTTGCTAATGGTATGGGATTTAATGTTATATATCAAGGTGTTTTAGTAGCAATTATCACCCTTATGGCTTACTTAATTGGACATTATTTGGAAAGTGGCAAATGGGAATTTGTTAATAGTCCCGATGGAATGACAATGGCATTTTTAGCTATGAGTATGGCGGAAGTTTTTCACGCTTTCAATATGCGCTCGCAACAAGGTTCAATATTTACACTTAAAAAACAAAATGTTCCATTATGGCTTGCAATGGTATGCTCGCTTTTATTAACCACAGCAGTTATCTATATTCGCCCGTTGGCATTAGCGTTTGGATTTGAAGAAATCAACTTTATCGAATACATCACAGCTTTGGCTCTCGCTATCTCTGTTATCCCTATCGTTGAACTTGTAAAACTTATTCAAAGACTTTGCACAGCTAAGAAACAACGTTAATATACTATAAGTAAAACAAGAATTTCAATACAAATATAGATAGTTACATTGATTTAATTGTTTGTATATAATTGTATTTGATTACAAAACGTAATAATAAATGTCCCTTACAACCTTTCGGCGTAAGGGACTTTTTTATTACTATAAATTTTAATTAATACAATTATCCACATTTTGGGTTCTAATAAAAATAAAATATTAAATTGAAATAAAATATTAAATTGAAATAAGATATTTAATTGAAATAAAATATTTAATCGAAATAAAATATTAGTTTAAATAAGATATTAAATAAAAATCGGAACGAATATAAATTAAAATTTTAGCTGAGTATACTTCTCATTTATTATTTCTTGTTTTTGTAATTTTACATAATCTGTAGAAAGCAGTTTTTTTATATTCTGCGCAGCTTCTTTACTATTTATATCTTTGGTTAAATAATCATAAATTGAATGTTTTTCAATTTCACAAGGTTCTCTATCGTGAATATCAAGCATTTTTTGGCTTGCTTGTTTCGTTAAAATAATAAATCTATTCTCAATAACTTTTTTGCAATCAAAACTATTTAAATTATTATAATTTTTAGATGGTTTACAAAATCCAGCAAGAAATATAACACTGTCATCTGAAGAAGAAAAGGCATATTTGTTCTTTTCTTTTGACCATTCATAATAGCAATCACAAGCTACAACACATCGATAATTGCGAAAATCACTTGCAAAATAAGGCTTGATTGCCACAGTTTCGCTTCGAGCGTTAATTATATTACCTTTTGCAAATGGACTGTCTACGCCCCAAACAGCAACGTTTAGCTCCAAATTTTTACCATTATAATACAAAATCAAAACATTCTGCATTGGAAATATCTCTCCTGCAATAAAGGTATGATCGGGGATAATTTCAGCATTATATTCCTTTGCTTTCATTTTTAATTCGTTTATAGCATTATTACTCATATTAAATCTTCCGCACATATGTCATTTCCTGCTTATTTTCAAATTTATATTATTTCTATTTATGTTTAATTAATTATATTATAGTGTAACGCATATGTTTTTATTCGGCAACTATTTTATCCTATTTATAATTATAATATTTTTTTTATTAGTTTTAAGGTAAAAATTAAAGGGAGCTACAATTTGTAGCTCCCTAAGGAAGTAATGAATAATCAAACATTTGCCTAATTATTTATATTTAAATTTTCCTATTTTTGCAATGGTTAATTATTTTGTTACTGCTATGCAATTATTTAAAATCTTTTTGTTTTTAAGATGATTGCATTTCCTAATAATCCAATAATTGCAACTCCCAATATCCATAATATAATGTTGTTATTTTTATTATCTACAACTTTTTCGTCAGGAATTACTGGAGTTACTGAAGGTTTGCTGCTTTCGTCTTTTGGTATTACAACTTCGCCTTTTTCTAATTTGCTAATTGTTTCTTCAGCTAAAAGTAAAGTATTTGCGTTAGATACGATTAATTTTTCTTCATCTGTAAGTAAATCATAAGCTTTACGAATAGTTTCAATTGTTGCTTTATCTTCTATTGATAAAGTATCCATATTTAATGAGCCTATCATATTTGTAACTTCCATTTGATTAGCTGTATTAACTACGATTGCTTCGCCTGCTTCGTTGACTGAATATTTATTAATGAAGTAGTTACGCCAAATATAATTTGTATAGTTTCCGCCTTCTGGATAATAAATAGTTAAGCCAGTTTCCAAATATTCAACATAATCAAAGTAATCTACAAAGTTAGCGTAGAAGTTTGTCATTCCTCTGCCTTCTAATGCTATGTCATATAAATACTGTAATTTTGGAGCTTCTTTAGATAAGAATTTAAATGTTAATAATTTAGTTGTGCCATAGAATGCTTTATCTCCAATTGCTTTTAAAGTTGTTGGGAATGTCACACACTCTAATGTTTCGTTGTACATAAATGCGTTTGGCATAATGTATATAACGCCTTCTGGAATTACATATTCTGAAGCTTCGCCAATATATGAATATATAATCGTATGGTTAGCGTCGAATATTGTTTCGTTTTCAATATTGAAATAAGGGTTACTTTCACTTATTGTATATTTTGTTAAAGATGTGCAACCTGTAAATGCAATACCAAAGTTTAAAGGTAATAATGTTGAAGGGATAACCACTTCAGTTAATGCTGTGCAATATCCAAAGGACATAACACCAATAAGTTCAACGCCTTCTGGTAATACTACTTTTGTTAATTTAGGGCAATTTGCAAATGCAAATCTTTCAATTTTAACTGTGTTTGTTGGTAACTCTAAAATCTCAAGATTTATGCTGTACTCAAATGCGCTTTGAGAAATTACTAATTTATTGTCTGTTGTAGTTTCTTGTGAAGTAATAGATTTAATATTCTTAAATCCTCTATCATATGTTCCACCATCTTCGTATACATTATAACCCCAGAAGCAATATTTGCCAATTTCTTTAAGGTTACCAGATAATACGACACCTTTTAAGTTAGGTTTTACAACAATTGAAGGAGCTGCTGTTGCAGTCCAACCGCCGTCTACGGTGTATTCAAAATTCTTTAAATACCAATCTGGACCAATAAATGCGCGTGGAGCAATAGTTTCAACGGTATTTGGCATTACATAAGTTCCGTCATAATCCCAAGATGGAGCTGTTGCAATTACGTGTGTCATTTCTTTATTATATAATACTCCGTATTCGTCTACTGTTAAAAATTCATTGTCAGCTGAAACTGAGAATTTTGTAAGTTTCGGACAACCAGCAAACGGGCTTGAGTTACCATTATCATAAGTTGAATATTCAATTGTTCCAATATTCTTATAAAACATTACTGTTTCAAGTATAGGACAATTGTTAAACGCCAACTCTGAAATTTTACTTATGTTTCCATAGAAATTAACTGTTTCAAGCGCAAGCATCTTATCAAATGTAAAGTTTTCTATTGTAGCTACGTCATTATGGAAATTAACAACTTTAACCTTTGCGCTTTCTGAGAAGTCATAGCCATCAATTGAACCAATTTTTCCATAAAAATCTACTGTTTCCAAATCTAATAATTTACCAAATGTTTGCATTGCATGTATAATGTCAGCGTAACAAACAATTGATTTCAATCTGCTTTCAAAGAAAGTATACATTCCAATGTCTTTTACTGTCGCAGGAATAACTACTTCAAGTAATCCCGAACTGCAGAATGCAAAATTACCTAATGTTGTAACCTTTTCGCTAATTTCAAAATGTTGTAATAATAAACACTTTTCAAATGTGCTATCTGGAATAACTGTTATGTTTTTACTAAATTCAATATAGTTTAATGCTCCGCAACTACTAAATACACTTTCACCAATTTCTAAAACTGAATCAGGCATTATAACACGTTGTAAATTAATACAACCTGCAAACGCTTTTTCACCAATTTTAATCAATGATGAAGGCATAATTATAGAAGTAATGCTACCATTTGACGACAACGCATTATTTGCTATTTCTGTAATACCCTCAGGTAATACTAAATCGCCGCCAATTCCTGTGTATCCTGACAAAATTGTGCCATTTATAATGAACGGATTTTCTTCAACCATAAATTTTGCATAATCAGCCCATTTTTCCGTATAAATAGTCGTGGTTTTTTCAGGTATTTCAATTACTAAGTTTGCATTATTTAAATCAATCGCTTCTG
>JAVVUQ010000050.1:0-5459 GCA_036653075.1 Clostridia bacterium
AAAATTATAATAGTAAATAATTGATTGATATTTATCATTGTAGAACGTATTAATAGCAAATAATTGATATATATTTATCATTGTAGAACGTATTAATAGCAAATAATTGATTAGCATTTATCACTATAAAAGGCAATATATATATTTTGACTTATATACTATTCATTGCAAGCTTTATGTTGATTAATATTATCATTATAAAAATTATAATAGCAAACAATTGATTGATATTTATTAAAATCTTTGTATTAATCTTTATTTGACAATTTCTTAAAATTATGGTATGCTTATGTGATAAAGAAGCAAGCATTATTATTTATTATTGCGATATTTAATTATAAAGGAGAAAAATATGAAAGTACTTCTTCTCGCCGATGTCAAAGGACAGGGCAAAAAAGGTCAAATTATCGATGTATCAGACGGTTACGCAAAGAACTTTCTTTTTTTGAAGAAATTGGCGTCAATTGCAACTACGGATACACTCAACAGCGTAAAATTACACGAAGCAGCTGAAACAAAAAAACAAGCGGAAGAAAAAGCTGTTCAAGGCGAACTTGCTAAGAAATTAAAGGGACAAGAGGTAACGGTTACCATTAAATGCGGTGACAAAGGACGTATTTTTGGCAGCGTAACAGGCAAAGAAATTGCAGATGCGCTCAATTCTATGGGTTACAATGTGGATAAAAAGCAATTGGTTTTAAAAGAAAATATTAAAAATATTGGAAAATACCCAGTATCAATTAAGCTTTATGCAAACATTAGCACAGGATTTATCGTCAATGTCATTCCATTACAAGAATAATTTCAATACGCCGTTACTTGTATGCCATAACATTTCTGCTATTATACATACATATTTTGATATCAATTATAGATAATATTATATCTTAACCTTTTAAATTACTTTTATTTTTAATAAAAGGATATAATATTTTAATAAAACAGTATAAATCTACAAAAAAGGGAAATAATTCATTGAGTAATCTACGTTTTTCATTTACAAATCAATGTATTTGACGTAGTTACTATCAATAATTATTTCCCATTTTTATAGGAGTTTATATGCTTTATTTAGACCTTACTTTTTACGCTGTTTTATTCGGAATCAATCTTTTGATGCTAATAGGGTGTCTTGTATGCGCTCTACTTGCGCTAAATGGCAAAGCAAATCGCCAAAAACCACAATGCAACATAATCAAAGTTGAACCGACAGTTAAAGCTGAAAAACTTTCAGTTGATGAAACACTTGATAACATAACAAAACAGTTAGATTATTTGACATCAAATGGAATCACTCCCGAAATTGCATCGCTTATAGTTAACGAACTCAATTCGGTTGATAGACGCAATTGTTTAAAAACAGACGACCAAAAAAAACTCAACGTTATTATGAATCGTCTTTTACAGTTTGCCGTAAAAAATGGAAAAACTTCACCTACTAACATTAATAATTAAATAATTAATAACTATACTAATAGTAAACATTACTTTTATTACAATCAATTAAATAATTACTGTTTTAATAGAGATTTTATATAAAATCTCTATTTTATTTTAGCTTTTTGTAGTTAATTGCAATTTATTTATTTATTTCTATTTGTTTATTATTTTTTTATTTTTATACTGTAATAATAATGTTATTGATTGTTATTTTTTCGAGAGTTAGTTATTTTATCGGGGATAATATCGCCCGCTTTAGTTAAAGCTATTTTTGTTAAAGTTGGGCCGATAAGTTCCAAAATCATCACTGAAAAAAGTACAATGTTTCTAATCATCGCTCCGTCTGCGCCTAATTCGCTTACTGCTGTTACGGACATACCCAAGGCGACGCCTGCTTGAGGCAATAAAGTTACGCCTAAGTTCATTCGGATATTTTTATCGCATTTCATCATAGTTGCGCTTCCGAAAGCGCCCGTCCATTTGCCTATCGCTCTGGATATAATATAAACAACGCCAATAAGCACAATTGAAAGGTCGGTAAACACTTGCAAATCAAGTTCTGCGCCGCAAACAACGAAAAACAGTATAAATAGCGGAGCTGTCCATTCGTCTGCGCGTTGCATAAGTTCTTCTGATGTTTCGCTTAAGTTACAAAATACAGTTCCAAGCATCATACATACAAGTAACGAAGAAAATCCTATGTTGACAACGCCAATTTGAATTTTCATTAATGATAACGCAACTGACAAAATAACAAATGTAATTGATAACGCAAGTCGTTTGCTACCTGAATGGAAAAACCGTTCAATTAAGGTAAGCAGAACGCCCATAATCGTTCCAAGTAGTAACGAGCCTACTATTTCAATTAAAGGTTCAACTAAAATAGATATTACGTCGATAACGCCTAAGGCTAAAGCTTTTGAGATTCCAAAGGATACGGCAAATATTACCAAACCGACTGCGTCGTCGAGCGCAACAATAGGTAGTAAAAGCGATGTTAATTTGCCTTTAGCCTTATACTGTCTAACAACCATTAAAGTAGCGGCTGGCGCAGTTGCGGCGGCTATTGCGCCCAAAGTAATCGCAACGGGCAATGACAATTTGTCAGGCATTATAAAATGCAAACCTATTAATGCAATATCCACAACGATAGTAGCGGTAAATGCTTGAACGACTCCAATTACTGCCGCTTGTTTGCCTGTTGTCTTTAGTTGTTTAAGTCTAAATTCGTTGCCAATAGCAAATGCAATAAATCCTAAAGCTGCATTAGAAACAACGGACAAAGCTTCAATTTGCCCCGCATTATTAAATCCTAACCCATCAATTTTCAAAGCGCCCAAAAAAAACGGGCCAATAAAAATGCCTGATATCAAATACGCAGTGACAGCGGGTAATTTTACCTTTCTTGCAAGCCTTGAGAGCATTAACCCTGCTAACATTGCTATACCAACACTAAGTAATGTTGCCATTTTTTATACCTTCTTTTAATAATGATTACATTTGGATAATTATATCAATTATATCAATTTTTTATCAAAATTTTCAGCCCGTCTTTAACAAAATCACTGCCGAAAAGGTTGATAAAATTGCTATTTTTATATTTTTTCTAATATGCAATAATAAAAAGCAGAAATCAATAACTTCTGCCTTTAAATTAATTGTAAAAATGTTGTTATAACCACGTTTGCGTTTATGCTTCACAATATAATAAAAGCAAATACGTATAGTTGTAACGTATATTATACTGTAAAACATTGCAAAAAATGTAAATTCCGATATCGTAAATAATCGTATTATTTATCTTGTTTATTTCGTTTATTTTTGTTATTTTAGTTATTAAGTTAGTTTGATTAGTTTAGTTTGATTAGTTTAGTTTAATTTTGATTAGTTGATTTTACTATTATTATTTTATTAGTTAATCATTTAAGTAGTTGATAGCTAAGGTTTATAATTATATATTATTTAACACGTTCCATATAATCGCCCGTACGTGTATCAATTCTAATAACATCGCCTTCGTTTACGAACATAGGTACTTGTACTTCATAACCTGTTTCAACCGTAGCTGGTTTTGTAACATTAGTTGCGGTATTGCCCACAGCGCCTGGTTCGCAAATTGTAATTTTTAATTCAACAAAGTTAGGAGGTTCAACAGAGAATGCTGCGCCTTTAAAAAACTTTATAGTTGCTTCCATATTCTCTTTCATATACATCAACGCATCTTCAACTTGTGTCTTATTTAGTGGAACTTGTTCATATGTTTCGGGGTCCATAAAATAGTACAAACTCTCATCAGCGTATAAATATTCCATTTTTTTGCTTTCAATAACTGCTTTTTCAAATTTATCCGTAGGATTGAAAGTACGTTCCAAAACAGCGCCCGTCATAACATTACGTATTTTTGTTCGAACGAATGCAGCTCCTTTTCCCGGTTTAACGTGTTGGAAATCGACTACCACAAAGACTGTTGTTCCATCTATAAATGTGACGCCTTTTCTAAAATCTCCTGCTAAAATCATAAAAACCTCCTAAGTTTTTAAACAGCATTATGCCCTTGTCGGCTTCAACTGTAAGTTTACATTTAAATTTTATAATTATCGCAACCTCGCCATTACATATTTTTAACTCTGTCTTTGTATTACGTACATAGTTAAAGCAAACTATAATATACAAAATCGCCATAATATTTATTATTATTACAAAAAGCAATAATATTATAAATATATTAATTATTTATTACGATAACACCTATATTCTATATTATTATAATCTCTTTAGATGAATTTGTCAAATTTTTAATACCATCTTGTGTAAAAATAGCCATATCTTCTATTCTCACGCCGCCAAGTCCTGATACATAAATGCCTGGTTCGATTGTAACCATCATATTAGGTTCAAATACCGTTTCGCATATTGTGTTCATATATGGCGCTTCGTGTATGTCTAATCCTAAGCTATGTCCTGTTCCGTGTTGATAATTATCGCCAAATCCATTTGCCACGATAATTTCTCTCGCCATTGAATCCATTTGTTTTCCAGTAAGTCCCGGTTTCATTCCAGCAATAGCGTTAAGTTGCGCTTTTAATACTATATTATAAATATTCTTCATCTGCGGGCTTATTTTACCTACAAATATTGTCCTTGTCATATCCGAGCAATATCCGTTGTATCTCGCTCCAAAATCCATCGTAATCGGGTCGCCAACTTTAATCTTCTTCGCTGTTGGATGAGCGTGCGGTTTTGAACTGTTTTCACCTGACGCTATAATTGTATCAAACGCTAATCCATCTCCGCCATTTTTTCTAATTTGACATTCAAGTTCCACAGCTAAATCAATTTCTGTCATTTCCGGTTTTATAAATGATACCATATGTTTAAAAACTTTATCAGTAACCGCTTGCGCTTTCATTATATAACCTAATTCTTCTTCCGTTTTAATTTGCTTAACTAAATTGATTTCATCGCCTATCGCTTTTAATTCAATACCTTTAAATTCTTCTTGATACATTCTAAATTCAGCGACTGTCATTTCTGTATCTTCAAATCCTAAAACTTTAATATCCCCTTGTTTGAGTTTATTTCTTAAAGTTTCATAAATCGCCTTACCAGAGTTGATTATTAACTCAATACCCTGCTGTCCTAAGGGAGCCGCCATTTCAGCGTATCTGAAATCTGTGATAAACACTGCATGTTCTTTAGTCAGCAACAAAAAACCCGCCGTACTGGAAAAACCTGTAAAATAAAACCTGTTCTTTGGCGACGTAACTAATATCGCATCTACACCATTACATAATTCGAATAATTTTTTTGTATCTTTCATAATATTTCTCCTTTATCTTATTGTAGTTTTACAATTTTTTTTTATAATTCCACAACTATTTTCAATATTAAATTTTGCTATTCCCTTATACTATATACATATTTATTAATCATTGATTAATTCTGAATAATCATAAATAATTAATATATTTATTACCACTTTTATTGATATTTATATTAACATTTTTATTGATATTTAT
>JAVVUQ010000050.1:5559-11451 GCA_036653075.1 Clostridia bacterium
TTTTCTGATATTGCGTATTGGTGTTTGTATATGTTCATCATATTGATTGCGTCTTCCGCTTGAGTTTTGTCCGATTCGCAAATAACTATCGCATTATTGGCATATTTGATTAACGCTGGCGCTAAAAATTCGAAATCTGGTCCATATTCAGTATCGGCAAAAGTAAGATGTCTAACTTCTCCGCCTTGACTGTACTCGATTTTAGAAAAGTGAATGTGTATATTTAACACCTTTTCTTTTTCAAGCTCATTATATAGATATATAAACGCATTGTTAAACGCTTCAATACTATTCATTCCGCCGTGGCTACGCGCGTTCAAATGTCCAAAATCTATTGTAGGATAAAAAACTTTATCAAGTTTACATAACTGCGCAATTTCTTGCAATGTTCCTATTTGATTAATTTTACCCATTGTTTCGGGGCAAAACAACAAATCATCATATCCCTTTTCGTATATTATCTCAGTCAATTGTTTCATTCGTTCAATAGTTAAGCTAAAAGCGTCTTCTCTTTTCGCTTTGCCCATTGTAGCGCAATGAAAAACTATTCTCTTTCCTCCCATACGCCGCGCTTTATCGGCGCTTTTTAAAAGATAACCAAAAGATTTTTTTATCATTTCTTCATCATTATTTGCAAAATTTATGTAATAGGGGGCGTGTACCGAAATTTCAATGCCATAGTTGGTTACTTCAGTCGCTATCGCCAATGCTTTTGTTTCCGATATGTTTACGCCTCGACCAAAGCTATATTCATAAGCTTGCAATCCCTTTAAATTAAGCCATTTTGGCGCTTGCTCCGATAACTTGTTTCCATCAGCATAAAAACTATCCGCATTTCCGCTCGGCCCGAATTTCACCATTATGTAAACTCCTTTAATGTTATTAAATACACAACAGACAATTTACTATTATAATTATAGTTAATTAACATACAATCATCGCTTATTTATAAATAAAGCAATTTTTGCATCGAGATGTCTTTTGCAATTAATCATTTATTCCGTTCATATCTTTTAGAATTTGTGCTTTAAGTTCATTAACATCGTTAAATTTTTCAATTCCACGTATTCGGTTAGTTATACGAATATACAATATTTTGCCGTATAAATCCTTTGAAAAATCTTTGATATGGACTTCAACTCGTCTTTCCAATTTATCTAAAGTTGGACGCATTCCGATATGGATAAGGCAGTTATATTTTTTGTTTTCAATTTCAGTTTCACCGCTATACACGCCATCGGCGCAAAGAAGTTTTTCCGATTCGTCAATTTTTAAATTAGCGGTAGGAAGACCAATTGTTCGACCTATTCCGTCGCCTTTAATAACTTCGCCGCTAAGCAGCCATTTTTCGCCTAATAATCTATTAACCGACGTAATATCGCCTTCCTTTAAGTATTTTCGTATATTAGTGCTGCTCACTCGTTCGCCAATAATCTTAACAGGCGCAATACAAGAAAAAGCAATACCTCTGCTTTCTGCATATAATTTCATATCTTGCGGCTTTCCATATCCGCCCTTACCAAATGAATAATCATAACCGCAAACTATGCCTTTAAGATTAAACGCATCTAATCTTTTCAAAAAGGCGTCTTTTGTCATAGCCATAAATTCTTTATCAAAATCTGCAAATACTATATTGTGTACGCCTAAGCCTAACAAAGTATGCTTTCTTTCTTCATAATTATATACTGGTTTCGTATCGCTACAAAGTAACGCAAACGGATTGTTTCTAAAGGTAAAAAGCGCTGCTTGCGCTGTATCATAGCTCATATCAATCGCTTCAGAAACCAACCTTTTATGTCCAATATGCAAACAATCAAAAAAGCCTAAAGCAATTGTAAGCGGCTCAACTGAGCCTTTATTAATATCAAATTCCTTCATACCCTCAAATAACACTTTAATTCCATTCTGCCCTTATCGCTTTGCGCTATTCCAAGCAGTTCGCCGTCTACATAAATTAAGACATTTTCGCCATTTTCCGCTTCTAAAGGAACGTACATTCCATTAAGCGCCGCCTTTGATAGCTCATTTGGTATATAAACCTTTCTAAGTCCATTTAACGCAAAATCCATTGGCAACAAAGCCCCTTCAAAATCTTGTTCGATTTCATCAATAGTTTTGCTTTCAATTATGTCAAATACACCTGATTTAAGCCTTATAAGCGAACTCATATAACCAACTGTTCCCAACTTTTCCGCCGTATCTCTTACTAAACTACGTATATACGTACCGCCGCCACATTCAATATCAAACTCAAACGTATCAATTGCAATTTGTTTATTTAAAGTAAAATTGAAAACTTCCACATTTCGTGCTTTAAGTTCAAAATCAATATTTTTTCTCGCTAAATCATACGCCTTTGCGCCATTAACTTTTAATGCGCTATACAGCGGTGGCATTTGCATTATGTTTCCAATAAACTCGCCCAAAATATTCTCCAACTGCTCTTTGTTTGGAATAATATCACTTGTTTGTAGCAATTTACCATAACTATCTAACGTATCTGTTGTCTTACCATAAGTGAATCTCGCCCGATAAATCTTTTTTTTATGTGTCAAAAAATCGAATAACCTCGTAGCTTTACCAATCGCTATTGGTAATACGCCAGCAGCGCCTGGGTCAAGCGTGCCCATATGCCCTATTTTATTCCCTTTGCACAATCGTTTAATGCGACACACCACATCGCTTGATGTCATTTTTGAAGGTTTGTTGCAATTAATAAATCCGTTCATAATTCAACTCATCTGCGAAAGCTTTTAAAATCTTATCCACTACGTCTTCAAAAAAGCCATTTACATTGCACCCTGCCGCAACTTTATGTCCGCCACCGCCAAACGATTGGCATACTGCGCATACGTCTGTTCCGTCTTTTCCACGCATACTAACTTTATAACCGCTTTCACTTGCTTGGCAAATACACACCGCAGCTTTTGCGCTATCTACGTTAAGCGCCTGCTCAACAAAACCTTCAGTTGCCGATAGCGTTACGTTATTATCTATTAAATCTTGATTAAGCACATACATCAAAATTACTTTGCCATCAAAATAATTCCTCGCTCTACTCATTGCTTGTCCCATAAGTCGCATTCTACCATACGAAGTATTTCGTCTAAGCGTAAAGTTTAACGCATTTATATTGACATATTTAATAAGTTTACCCGCAGTAGCCAATACTTTTTCATCGGTATTTGTATTGCTAAAACTATTAGTATCCGTAATAATTCCCGACATTACCGCTTGAGCAATATCTACGTCAATATCCACATTCATCATCTCAATTAGCTCGTAAACCATTTCTGAACTACTTGCTCTTGTGTCTACCCAATTTATTTGAGCGTATTTATCGTTAGTCAAATTGTGATGGTCAATATTGACTGTAATGTTTCCTTTAAAAAAACTATCCATCAGCAGCCCTAATCTGTACGCATCTCCACAATCTAACGCTATATGCGCATCGTATTTTCCATAAAATTCTTTTTCTATCTCATCATTACCCTTAAGAAAACTCAATCTCGGTTCTAATTGAGTGTCACAAAATATCTGCGTTTTCTTTCCCTTTCGCTTTAATACGTAACACAAAGCTAACGCCGCTCCTATTGTGTCTGCATCTGGTCTTGTATGCGAAAACAAAGCTATGCTTTCACTCTTTTCTATAATCTTGATTATTTCGTTTTGAACCATTGTATTTCCTTATTGTTAATAAATTTTAGCGTTGTTTCATTTTTAGTCATCGCCTTTCACCTTAAGTTGGCATACCTATTAAACTTTCATCATTTTGCAATCTATTTTAATTACAAATTTAACAGCAAACCAATTTAGCGCGATGGATAATTATATTCATTATCTTGATTTTTATTGATTTTTATTGATTTCGTTGATAATTTTATCGATTTTATCACTATATTCCATTGAATCGTCTTTAACAAAAATCAATTGTGGAACAGTGCGTATTCTCATTTCTTTTGATAATTCACGTCTTGCAAACCCTGCTGACCTTACGATAGCTTCCATTGTTTCGTCGGTTTTCGCTTTATCTTTAGAAAAAATACTAATATAAACCTTAGCAAAACTCAATTCTTTGTCTGTTTCTACCTTAGTCACAGAAAACATCTCCGTTATTCTTGGGTCTTTGACTTTGTTTTTCAATATTTCGTATATATTCTTTTGAAATTCTGCATTCAGTCTATCAGTTCTCGGAACGCTCATACTTATTCTCCTGCATTTCTTTTTCATATTTAAATTTATTGTTAATATTTTTTAATTTTTAATTTTTTATATCTATTCTATATTTAATTTTATAAAATACACTATAAAACGCCGTTTTCGGCGTTTTATAGCATTTATTTATTATCCATTAATTATAATTAAAAACCTAATTTGCAAATCAAAATTCAAAATCATTAAATATGTTCATATTATTTTATAATATATTAAAAACTTTAATATTATCTAAAACTTTAATTCGCAATAACTTCTACGCTATATACTTCGAACACATCGCCGTTTTTAATATCTGAATAATTAACTAATGATACGCCGCATTCAAATCCAGCCGTGACTTCTTTAACGTCATCTTTAAATCTCTTAAGCGCCGCTATATCGCAATCGCAAACGACGACATTATCTCTATACAGTCTAATTTTTGCATTTCTAACAATTTTGCCTGATTTGACATATGAGCCTGCGACAGTGCCTGCGTTGGAAAGTTTAAATACCTCTCTAACTTCCACCTGTCCTAAGACAATTTCTTTAAATTTAGGAGCAAGCATACCCTTCATAGCTGCGGTTATGTCGTCAACTGCGTCATAAATAATTCTGTATAATCTTATATCCACGCCTTCAGCGTCTGCTGAAGCTTTTGCGTTGCTATCCGCTCGAACGTTAAATCCTATAATAATGGCGTTACTTGCCTTTGCAAGCATAACGTCAGTTTCGGTTATAGCGCCTACGCCGCCGTGAATTGGAGTAACTTTAACTTCTTCGTTGGAAATTTTTGTGAGTGAAACTTTTAACGCTTCCAAGCTGCCTTGAACATCAGATTTGATAATAATATTAAGCGCTTTTATATCGCCTTCACTTATCTTAGAATATAATTCGTCAAGTGATACTAACGATGAGCTGCTTGCTCTTGCAACCTTTTCTTTATTTTTACGTTCGTCAGCAACTTGTTTTGCAAGTTTTTCGTCTACCGAGAACATAATATCGCCAGCGTTGGGCACATCTGAAAATCCTAATATTTCAACTGGCGTAGAAGGATTTGCTATTTTTACGCTTGTGCTTTTAGAATCAAACATAGCTCTTACTTTACCAACTGCCGTTCCCGCTATTACATAATCGCCAACGTGCAACGTTCCATTTTGTACTAAAACAGTAGCGACAGGGCCTCTACCTTTATCTAATTTTGCTTCAACAACCGTTCCAGTTGCTCGTTTTTCAGGATTAGCTTTTAATTCTCGCATTTCAGCTACTAAAATTATTGACTCAAGTAATTCTTTTATACCCATTCCTGTCTTAGCCGAAACTTTAACAACAACGGTATCGCCGCCCCATTCTTCGGCAAGTATTCCTTGCGAGGTTAATTGTGTCATAACATTAGCTGGATCAGCCGATGGCTTATCCATTTTATTTATAGCGACAATAATCGGAACATTCGCTGCTTTTGCGTGGTTAATAGCTTCAATTGTTTGAGGCATAATTCCATCGTCCGCCGCCACTACTATAATAGCAACGTCTGTAACTTGAGCGCCTCTCGCTCTCATCGCTGTAAACGCTTCGTGTCCTGGCGTATCTATAAATGTAATTAATTCATTGTTTATCGTAACTTGATACGCGCCAATATGCTGAGTGATTCCACCCGCTTCGCCATCAGTTACATTCGTATTTCGTATTGCA
>JAVVUQ010000051.1:0-11444 GCA_036653075.1 Clostridia bacterium
ATGGAAGACAGAACTTTAGTGTGCAAAGATTGCGGAAAAGAGTTTGTTTTTACAGCTGGAGAACAAGAGTTCTTTAAGCAGAAAGGTTTTGACACCGATCCGGTTAGATGTCCGGATTGTCGTCGTAATAGAAAACAACAACAACGTAGTGGAAGAGAAAGAAATTATTAATAAGATTTCTTAGGGAATGCGAAAGCGTTCCCTTTTTTTTCGTCCACGCTGTTATGTAAGAACAAATTTAAGATTTCTACTGAATTTTAATCGGTTTTAATCGATTACAGAGTACGAATGTACACAAAGCAATTTTGATAATATTATATAAAGTATTATCTAAATGAATTTACTTTTGTGTATGTGATAACTTGCAATTATTTTGAATTACTATTAAAAGTAACGTTATATTGAGAAAGGGTCGCAAATAAGCATAATTTGATAGTTTATTATTAAAATAACGTTATAATAAAGTCACATTATAATTTATATAACAAGTATTATCAATTATGATATCGCTTTTTCATTAAATAAAAAATGCAAAACCGTCGCATATAATAATCGAGATTGATTTAAGTAGCTGTTGATAATGTCATCAGTTGCATAAAGCTGCAGTAATTATGGTCTTAATCAGTTCGGAAATCTGCCATAGTCATAAAAATTTAAAAAAACAATTAGGAGAAAATTTTGAATAAAACATTTGAAGAACTGAATTTAAAACCAGAAATTCTGTCAGCGTTGACAGATATGGGCTTTACTGAGCCAACGGATATACAATCGGAAGTTATTCCGTATGTATACGATGGGCGAGATTGCTTAGCGCAAGCGCCGACGGGAACGGGAAAAACGTGCGCATTCGGCATACCAATTTTAAGTAAAATTGAAGTCGATAACCAAGACATACAAGTTTTAATTATGTGTCCAACAAGAGAACTTGTAATGCAAACAGAAGCTGAACTAAATAAAGTAGCTAAATATATACGTAACATTAAGATTTTAGCTATATATGGCGGTCAAAATATCGAAAAACAGTTAGTTGGATTACGCAGACGTCCACAAATCGTTGTGGGAACAACTGGTAGAATTATGGATCACTTGCGCAGAAGAACTTTAAAGTTGGGCGGAGTTAAAACATTAGTGCTTGATGAAGCAGATGAAATGTTGAATATGGGCTTTAGAGAGGATATTGACGTAATTTTATCTTCAACAGTGACTCAACACCAAACTATTTTGTTTTCAGCTACTATACCAAAAGAAATTTTGGAAATATCAAAATTATACCAAAATAATCCTATTAATATCAAAACAACTTTACACGAAAATGATATGCCGCCTATTACGCAGTATTATTTAAAGGTTTCTGAGAGTAGAAAAGCCGATGCGTTACTTGCATTGATGAAAGAAAATGATTTTCATTTAGTTTTGGTTTTTTGCAATACCAAGCGTAAAGTGGATGAACTTAATGATATTCTCAATTCTTGCGATTATGTAGCTGAAGCGCTTCACGGTGATTTAAGGCAACGTGAACGAGATTCAATTATGAAACGGTTTCGTAGCGGTGATATTAATATCTTAGTAGCTACCGATGTCGCGGCTCGAGGTATTGACGTTGAGGGAATTGAAGCAGTTTTCAATTATGACCTTCCACGAGAATTAGAGTATTATGTTCATCGTGTCGGTAGAACGGCAAGAGCGAATAAATCAGGCATTTCTTATTCGTTTATAGAATCAAGAGGTTCAAATAGAATTAAGGAAATTGAAAGATTTACAAAAAATAAAATGACAGAGATTTTAGATCCTAATAAAGACGGATTTGCTATTGAAGAAAGAAAACTGCAAGCGGCTTTTAAATCGGCTAATGGAAACATCGCTCCTTTTACAAAGTTAGTAAAAGAAAAATTAGAGATATATAACGAACAAAATTCTTCGTCGATTGGATTATTAGAATTATGCGGCGCGCTATTGAAATTAGAAAGCTCCTCGTATGAGGAAACGACGACAAAAGATTCAAACAACTCGAAAGCGGAAAAAACGTCAAGTAAGTCAAGTAGAGGTTCACGCAATCTAAGCGATGATTCTACTCGTTATTTTTTAAACGTTGGCTCAAAAGATGGATTAAATGAATCGGATATTTCTAAAGCAATCGTATCCAAAACAAACATTTGCGCCGATGATATCATTGCAATCAAAGTATTAGATATGTGCTCTTTTGCTGAAATTGTAAATGGTTTCAATACCGATATGCTGTCACTGATTGGCGCTAATATAGGTAAACGTAAACTCAACGTTGAATTAGCGACAGGTAAAAAAACGTCGGACAATAAAGGTAAATTTTCCAAAAGGAGTAACGATACGCCAAACAAAAAATATAGTATCGAAACTAAACCGTTTGAAAAATATTCCATTAATGAAAGATCGTTTGAAAATAACTATTCAAAAGAGAATAAAACAATGGAAAAACAACTTTTAATCGAAACTATACCCTTTGAAAAGAAATATTCCATTAATGATAAAAAACCGTTTGATAAGAGATTTAGCGTTGACGAAAAAAGAGCGCCTAAAAAGAATTATACGGTAGACGGAAAGAAATCGACTAAAAAGACGTATACCGATAACGAAAGAAAATCTAAAAGGGTTATGATTGACGGCGTAAAAGTATCTGCAAAAAAATCAGGCGCTAAAACAGAAAAAGAAACAGCGGATATTTAATATTAAATACATCATCTTATATGTATGATAGTATATTAAATAGGTATATTGAATGTTATATTAATAAGTATTATATCGAATATAATGCAAATTTATATATAAAAAATACGATAATAAAACAAAACAATAAATAGGACACATAAAGCAAGCAAAAAAGGTAATAGAAGTAATAATATATATAATGAATTAGCATTAACGTCAAATAACAGTGTTTTTATGAGTTTAATTATAAATAGAACAGTATAAAATGATGATCTAAATGCTATTTCGCTAAATTTTATTTTTTTATCTTATAATTGCTTGCATTTTCAATTTTTCTACTGTATAATATAGCGGTATGTAACTTACTGTCTGCCTATATACATTTTTAGAGAAAAATGCAGCAAAGATTTCTTTATTACGTAGAAATACGGCTGACGGACGAATAATAATTAGGAGTTTCACAATATGACAAAAAAAACAATCCTCATTATCTTAACCGTACTTGCGCTCGTTTTAGTTTGCGCTTGCACAGGTGAGAATTACAACAGTTTTAAACCTCTTACAATGCCCACAGGCAGCGCAGTTGTCAACAACGGCGGCCTCGTTGTACGTATCGGAGAATATACCTATTTCGTAAACGGCGTAGTTGCCGCTACTGGCGATAATACTTATAATAAAGTAACCGAAGGCGCAATTTGCCGCATTAAAACCGATGATATTATGAAAGAAAAGCCATTAGTAGAAATCGTTGTTCCAAAGATTTGCTATCAAGGCGAAGTGTCGTCGACAGGCTTATTTGTGAAGAAAGACAGAATTTATTTTACTACGCCAAGCGTTGAAAAAAACAATAATGGTGAAATTAAAAATTCTGAATTACAAGTTATGTCAGCAAAATTTGATGGCAGTGGCGTTGAAGTATATCTTTCTATTCCAGTCAATACTATTGCAGTATATCTTATGGATAGCGGCGAAGGTGTTTATTGTGTTTATCTTAATGGCGATAAAGTTATGGGCGCGCAATTGCAAAAGAATGCTAAGGCGACAGAACTTGCTAAAGATATTACCGCTATTAAAATAGACGGTAAAGACGTTTATATGACACAAAAAATTAAATATAAAAATGCTCAAGACGAAGATATGGACGAAACATACAACAAGCTTTTAAAATTCAGCATAGGCGGCAAAGTAGTTGAGCTTTTAGACGGAAGTAAAGCGGTTGCTAATGTTCCTGATATTATGTATGCGCTTGTTACAGCAGCTGATGGTAAAATTTATTATACGGCAACGGGCGCAGTTGAAGCTTACGCTGGAACTTTTGTTTACGACACAAAAGAAAAACGCTTAAGCCAAACAGCCAATACTTCCATATTACCGTATAAAGAAGGATTTTTGATGGTTAATGGTAGCTTTGTTTGTTATATTACTTATAACGAAGAAACAAAGGTTACAACATCAACAAAAATGATTTATACAAGTAGCTGGACTCCAAAGTTTATCGTTGATAATTACGCTTATTATGTAAATTCTAATATTTTGTATAAAGCGGAACTTAACGAAGAAAAAATTAGCGAAGGAAAAGCTCTCCATACTACAACAATGACAGCAACTACCGTTTCATATGATGTTATCGGAACTGACGTTTTCTTTGTTAGCT
This sequence comes from Clostridia bacterium, assembly GCA_036653075.1. GTDB lineage: Bacteria > Bacillota > Clostridia > Christensenellales > CAG-314 > JAVVUQ01. The sequence continues at coordinate 4,337 of JAVVUQ010000051.1, forward strand.
CGGCAAACAGCAAAATATATGTTGCGAATTTTGAAAAAGTTGAAGGCAAAGATGATAAAATAGTAGAAACACTTGTCGCTTACGTCGTTGAAGAAAAAAAGATAGACGAGAAAAACTAAGTTTATATTTAAAATTTAAATTTGAATAATTAAAAACCGCTTCGCTATTGTTATGTAGTTAAGCGGTTTATTTTTTTAAAAAATATATATACGGATATTAATTTTTTATAAATATATAAAGATATTAATTTTTATAAATATATAAAAATATTAATTTTTATAAATATATAAAGATATTAATTTTTATAAATATATAAATATATTGATTTATTATAAATATATATTGATGCTAATTTATTATATTTAATAAATTAGCGATTGAAAAAAATGGAAACAAACAAGTTTCCATATTACTGCGCATAAATTATTTTGTTCCAAATAGACGGTCGCCTGCATCGCCAAGTCCTGGTAAAATATATCCATTTTCATTTAAACAACGGTCTTGGTGAGCGCAATATATTTGTACGTCAGGATGCGCTCTATGCACATTCAAAACGCCTTCAGGAGCGCATATTATATTCATAAGCTTAATTCGTTTACACCCAGCTTTTTTTAATATATTTATAGCGGCGATTGCCGAGCCACCCGTAGCTAACATAGGGTCAACTATTATAGCGACTTTATTTGCTATTCCATCAGGTAACTTGCAATAATACTCTTTAGGCTCAAGAGTATCGTGGTCACGATAAACTCCGATATGCCCAACTCTCGAGTTAGGGTATAATGTCAATATTCCGTTTACCATACCTAATCCAGCGCGTAAAACAGGCACAATTGCCAAAGCGTCTTCTTTAATAACAGTTTGCTCACACATCTCAAGCGGCGTTTCTACCGTTACTGTACGTGTTGGCAAATCATTAAGCGTTTCATACGCCATCAACATTGTAATTTCAGTGACAAGCTCTCTAAATAACTTCGTATCGGTGTTTTTATCACGCAAATATGCAACTTTGTGATTAATAAGCGGATGCGAAAAAATTGTGACATTATCCATTTTTTTACCTCTTTATAAATGTATATAAATAAAGTAACATAATTCTTGCATTTTGTCAATTATTTCGAGCTGTACTACTTAATCTTATCTATAATTATACACAATTTTTCTATACGATATAAATTGCAAAATGCAACAAATCGATACGATATGAAATCACATAACGCAATATATACATTATTAATTGCAAAATGCAATACCTTGCGCAATAATAATTATTGTAAATGTGTCACCAATGTTAGAGTTGGCGTTACCAACAGCCGACTTAATGAAACCAACTTGCAAGTTCGTGATAAATTGTTAAATTAAACTTTTGAAATCAACTTAAGATTTTATTATTTTGCGATTAGAGATAGTTAAGGCTGTTATTTAAAAGATAATTTAAAGGGATATCGTAAATAGTTTTAGCGCCTATTTGTCCTTCACGATTCAAGCGGATAATAGCGGGTAAAAATGCTGCCATTATACTTGCGGTAAAATCTGAATTGTTTTCAGTTTTGAGTTTAAAAAGTAGTTGTGATTGCGGTTCAAAAATATTACGTATTACCATTCCTTGATGCGAGAGATTTTTTTTCATCAAATGTATAGTTTCCTCGCTTACAAACTTAATTTTAGTTTTGTATGGTTCAAAATAATCGGGCATTGATACGATTTCGTGATATACACGTTTTTTATCTGCGCTTAAATTTAAAGAAACATAACACATTCGAGTATGTAGCGATAGCGAATTTTCAATATTTTTTCCCTTTAAAGCTGCGTTTTGTTTGCGTTTATTTGGAATAGTAAACTGCAAAGCGTCACAAACCCCTTCAATTTGCTTGAGCGCTTGTGTGTGTCCAGAGCTTACCCCTTTTCCCCAAAAATTTGTAGTTTCGCCATAAGGAAACATAACAGCAAAAAAAGCGCGCATAATAGACATTATTCCCGGGTCCCAGCCACAAGAAATAAGCGAAATTTTTTTACTTTCATTACAAATAGGTTGTAAAATATTAAAGTAATCACCAATACGGTTATGATTATCAAAACTATCAATAGTATTAAATAATTTAGCTACTTTTATTGTTGTAGGAATCAAATCTGTTGCGCTTCCTACTGTTACCGCCACAGCATCTAATTTGCCATAATATTGTTCAATATTAGCTACATTATCTATTATAGTATTACCCGAAACTTCAATCTCGTCAGCTTTTCGCCGAGAAAACACAACAGAAACACGCATATTATTGCAAATTGTAATTTTACGATAAAGAGCTTTTCCTAAATTACCATAACCTATTATTCCGATATTAAATTTTTCCATAATTTTCTCCGTTTATCCTTTTGACATTTATTATGTATATGCAAATAGTTGAAATTTAGAATTAAATTGAAACTTTTGAATAAAATAGTGTATTAATATAGAAATATTTCGCAAATAATAATCAAATATTAATAGAACAAAGAGAACAAATATAATAAATTGAATAAATATAATAAATAGAACAAATAGTAAAATATAATAAAAATATATTATAATCGTAGGAGTTAAATATGGAAGAATTTTTAAACATAGCTTGCGCGCCAATAATTTGTTTATTCGTATATTACGCAATGGATATATTAAAACTGCTTACAAAACAAAATGAAATGGTTAAAAGATTTATACCATTAATCGCAGGATTTTTAGGCGCTATTTTAGGTATGGCTGCATTTTATATTGCTCCAAGTATTATTTTAACAGATAATATAGTAATGGCAATGATTATAGGTTGCGCAAGCGGACTTTCCGCAACGGGAGCTAATCAAATCATTAAACAACTACATAAATAGCGTTTATTGCGATAAAAGTATAATTTTTTTTGTATACAACAATTCAAAATTCATATGTACTATTTTGTAAATTAATCGACGATTTCAGTATGAATTATTTTTTTTAACAATTAGATTTCAGTATAAATTATTTATTTTTAGCAATTTGATTTCAGTATAAATTATTTATTTTTAGCAATTAGAATTTAATATTAATTATTTTTGTGAAGCGAATAGTGATATATTTTAGTAATTAAACGTTAATAAAAGTAGATAAAGATTTAATCAAAAAAAGTGTTAAGTTGATTAAAGTTTAAATTTTATAAATATATTATTGTGAAAGTGTTGAGATTTTTGCAAATTTATTGTATAATACATTTATAGAGTGCGAATGTCTATTTTAATGGAGAATTATGCAATTAGACAGGGCAAGTAATAGTTTTAATGAGAGGGTTACTATTTTATTAAGTAAAAGGCAAAGCAAAAAAAGGTCAATAATTACAAAAACGCAATAGGAAATGCTGTAACAACTAAGGATAAGGTGCTAAAATGTGGCATATTGATGCGGAAATAATATCGATAACTTTTATGATTGTAATAATGTTCGATATTTTTAAAACAGGGACATTAAAGACGCTTAGGGATAAATTATTTGGCGCATTGGCAATATTTACGGTATTGGCAATTGCAAGTGATATTATTTCCAGTTATGCAATGAATAATCCGACGAGATTATCATGGGCATTTACTGAATATAGTTTAATTATATACTTCATTTTAACGCCGTTGCTATCAATGCTATGGCATATGTATGCCACATCGGTAGTATATAAACCAACAAAAAAGAGAAATTTAGCCTTTAAAATAACGACTATACCATACATTTTGTATGTTTTAATATGTTTATCGAATCCATTGACAAATTGGATGTTTTCGCTTGCGGGAGATAATACATATGGTAGAGGCGTATTATTTAACATATTATACATATTATTTTATGGTTATAGCGTAGCTACGATAATTTTAGCCTGTTGTAATTATAAAAAAACAGAACGTACAACGAGTATAGTACTTACAATCTTTCCTATTATAACTGGAGTAAGCGTAGTATTACAAGAAACATTAAAAGGTTATTTAATATTTGGCGCAGCCTTTACCTTGGTACTATTGATTACTTATCTATTTTTACAAAATCGAAAGGCAACAAGAGATAGTTTAACAGGTATTGATAACAGAAATTCCTTTTCAAGTACAATTGAAAGGTTGTCATTAAGCAATGAACACGGATTTATTTTAATTGTAGCGTTGGACGATTTTAAATTGTTCAATCAAACATTCGGACAGAAAAACGGCGATAAACTGCTTTGTACAGTTTCGGAATATTTAATTTCTATTTCGCCTAATAGAACCGCTTATCGATATGGCGGGGATATTTTTACGTTGATTTTAAAGAAAGCAACTGAAAAAGAGGCGAGTGACCTTGCGCATTTAGTGTTAGATAGATTTGAACAACCATTTATCGTAGATGGAGCAAATTATTCCGCATCGGTGTGCTTGGGCGTTGTGGAATATCCAGGTAAATCGTTGGACAAAAATCAATCTATAATTTCAGCGTTGGACTTTGCGCTTTATCAAGCTAAAAGGAGAGGGAAAGGACAACTTGCCTTTTTTAACGAAGAATTGGTTAGAAAATTTAAACGTAAAAATGAAATATCCGAAGCAATTAAACGAGCTATTGAGAATAAATCGTTTGAAGTGTACTTGCAACCGATTTATCATACGGAACTTAAAAGATTTGCATTTGCGGAGGCTTTATTACGCTTAAATGACGAAAAACTTGGATCGATTTCGCCAGCTGAGTTTATCCCCGTTGCGGAAGAATCAGGACAAATCGTAGGAATTACGTACTTTGTATTGGAAAAAGTATGCGAATTTTTAAAGAGCAATGAAGATGTCTTAAAAAACAATATCTCTATTTCTGTCAACTTTTCAATTGTACAATTTATGCAAAACAATATGGTGGAAAAAATTAAGTCAATTATTGAAAGTTATAATGTAAAACCTAATTTAATTAAAATTGAAATTACCGAAAGCGTGATTGCGGATAGTTTATCTGATATTAAATTGGCAATGGAACAGCTAAATGATTTTGGAATTAATTTTGCTTTAGACGATTATGGACAAGGTTATTCTAATATATCATATTTAATAAATTTACCCTTTACTTTTGTAAAGTTAGACAAGAGCATTATAGACAATATAGTTAAAGATAATATTGTTATAAGCGCATTAATACCAATGTTTAAAAGATTGAAAAAGATAATTATATCCGAGGGCGTTGAACAAAAAGAACAAGCGGATATTTTATGCGAATTATCCTGTGACGCCATTCAAGGGTACTATTATGCTCGTCCTATGCCAATGAATCAAGCGATAAATTTATTTAAATAAGTAAAAATGTTAAAAATAAATGTCAGAAATAAATGTAAAAATAAATTTTAGCAATGAATGTTTAAAGTAAATGTTTAAAATACTATATTACAAACATAAAATAAAATTTTGAATAAACAAATAAATTATATAAAATCATATAAATAAAGTCAAAAAAATTCGAATAAAACTAAAAAGTTAAATCAGTTATTAGATAAAGAAACAGAAATATAAAAGTAAATATTGAAAAAACTTATTTAATGTTGTGTATGAGTTAAAGGGGTATTGAATTGAATAATTCGCTAAAGAGCAAAGGGGTAGGAATAATTTCTGTTATTTTAACAATTGTTAGTATTATAATTATGTTGACAGTGTTCAGCAGTCATATTGATGCAAATGTTGAAAGTGAAATGCAATCAGATTTGGAAGAAATACGACAAAACGCTATATTAATATTAAATATGGAAATTGAAACGGTTATTTTGTATCTAAAAAATCAAGCGAAAACATATAGTGTTTTAGGTGCTATGACAGAAAAGGAAATAATAGAAGTACTAAAGAGTTTTCCCAACCCACAATTTATGCCAAGAGTAAACATTATGAATATGGACGGATACCTTTATTCAAGTTTAGATGGAAGCGTAAAAAAATACAATCCAAATGACTATGCAGAAGCTTTAAATCGTAAAGATTATGGTATTTCAAAACCAAGATACTCAATGACGTTGAAGCGCACGATTATTGAAATAGCAACGCCATTATACATAAACGGAGAGCGATTTGGCATTTTAATCGGAAATTATGATATTAAAAATTTTGAAACATTATTTATGAATAATTTTATGCAGGGTAACTGTGCAATTTGTATGGCAACTTCAAATGGCACAATATTGTCACGTAGCGGCGCGCTTAAGTACCCTTCGAATTTTAAAGATAATTTATTTAATTTTTATTATAGAGATGATGTGAATTTTACTAAAGGTTCGGCAGACATAATAAAACAAGACTTAATGAATAAAAAATCGGGATATATAATATATACAAATGAAAATAAAACAAGATACGTTTCATATGCGCCCGTTGGTATAAATGATTGGTTTATTGCAGCGGCAGCAGATAAAGGAACGTTAGCGGAACATTCTAATATTATAAAAACATATGCGTCAAGACTTGTAATTGGCGTAGTTACAAGTATGGTAATACTTTTAATAATTATAATACTGTTTCGAACCAAAGAACAACATATCCAACAAGCTGAATTAAAAAAATTAGCAAGCTTAGATTCATTGACACAATTATTAAATAAAACAACAACAGAATACGAAATTGATAACTTTATTAAATTGGAGGGATTGACGGGGCAACACGCTTTATTTATGATTGATATTGACGGATTTAAAAATGTCAATGATATATTAGGACACACTAAGGGCGATGAGTTTTTGGTAGAATTTGCAAATAAACTAAAGAATATATTTAAAGTAAACGATATCGTCGGTCGTGTTGGTGGAGATGAATTTATAGTATTTATAAAAGATTTCGAAAATGTGGACACAATAACACAAAAAGCTAAAGAAATATGCAAAGAATCAACCCATTACTTGGTAAAAAATAAAGAAATTCACGTTGAAACAACAGCAAGCGTTGGCATTGCTTTGTATTCGGCTAATGGAAAAAGCTTTAATGAACTTTACCATAATGCCGATATCGCTTTATATAAATCCAAAAAATCAGGAAAAAATTGCGTTAGCTTTTATGAAAAAGAAAATGATAAATAAATACAAAATTTATAGATTATATATAATTAAGTAATTATATAAATATAAACAATTAATTA
>JAVVUQ010000052.1:0-1419 GCA_036653075.1 Clostridia bacterium
GACCCCCTGCTTGCAAGGCAGGTGCTCTCCCAGCTGAGCTACACCCCCACGATAAAACTCTCCGCCAAAAACATAAGCTTGGTTTCAAGTGCCTAAACATAATACCATTTAACAAAGATAATGTCAAACGTTTTTCAGAAAAAAAACATAGATATTTTACATTTTTACATTTTTATTTTTTTAACTTCTATTTTGGGATTAAAAAACTTACTAATCATCATAAATATAAAAATTTAAGCTATATTAGGCATATAAGTAGTAATTATTATCAACAAGATAATCAATAATTTATCTATATATCTAATCATTATCATTTACATATCTAATCTTTATCATTTATAATCTAATCATTATCATTTACATATCTAATCATTATCATTTTAATCTAATCATTATCATTTACATATTTAATCATTCTATTTTTGACAAAAACCAAAGATAATATGCAAGTCCATAGTAGTTTTATGGCAAATTTTAAATCAATTGGAATAAAAAAGTACATTCAAAATTTCAATTATGAATGTACTATCGTGGTCGAGGTGACAAGACTTGAACTTGCGGCCTCATGGTCCCGAACCATGCGCGCTACCAAACTGCGCTACACCTCGTAAGCTTGCTTATGATAACACAAATTTTATTTTTTGACAACAACTTTTACCTACTATTTCCGTCGAATTGTTAAATTTTAGAATTTTTGATTAAAATACCGTTTTTATGTTTTAAAATCATACTTAAGTATATATTAGATTTATGTTTGGAAATCATACTTAAGTACATATTAGATTTATGCTTGGAAGCGTACTGAGTTTATATAGATTTATGTTTACGTGTATATAAAGTTGAAAATTGCGTTATTTTTGTAATAATAGCTATAATAATTAAACCTTGTAGGTTTATAATTTGATGTTTTTTTATTCTTGACAAGAAAAAGTATTTTTAGTATACTTAAACTATAAAAATGTTTTAATAAAATAAATTAAGTAAATAGTAGGAGGAATAATATATGAAATTATATGAAAGAAGCGTAATGGAATTTTGTAACGATGTAGCTGCGGACATACCTGTGCCAGGTGGTGGAAGCGTTGCGGCGTTAAATGCAGCGTTAGGGGCAAGTCTTATACAAATGGTTGGCAATATGACAGCTCGTAAAGCGGTTAAAAACGAAGTAGAAATTGATTATGAAGTTAGCAACGCAATTATTAAATGTAAAAATGCGCAAGAGGAACTAATTGAGTTAATTGAAAAAGATTCCGCAGCGTTTAATAAAGTTATGGCGGCTATGAAACTTCCAAAAACAAATAGCGATGAAAAATTGATTAGGTCGGCAGCCATTCAAGAATCGTATAAAACTGCTGTTATGCCGCCGTTAACAGTGGCTATGATGGCGTATGATTTAATAGATTGCGGCGCAGTTATGTT
>JAVVUQ010000052.1:1429-11243 GCA_036653075.1 Clostridia bacterium
GATAAAAATGCGCTTTCTGACGCTTGCGTAGGTATTCGTTGTCTTAATACTGCTTTTTGGAGCGGAATTTATAATGTTAAAATAAACCTCTCTGCAATAAAAGATGAAGATTTTGTTCAATCTATTAAAACAAAAATATACGAAATGGAAAATGACGTCGATCAAAAATGTATGTCAATTATTGGAGATGTAAAGTTTTAATATTTCTTGATACTATATTTTATAAAAACTAATCTTGCTACCTTTAATCATAAAAAAACGTTAGATTCAATTGCTTTTGAATCTAACGTCCTATGGCTAGGGTAGCAAGATTTGAACTTGCGAATAACGGAGTCAGAGTCCGTTGCCTTACCGCTTGGCGATACCCCAATAATATAAATTATTATTTTTATTAAACATTTACAATTATATTTTACGTTTAAATTTTTTATTAAACATTTACAATTATATTTTACGTTTAAATTTTTATTGTTTGTTATTTTTCTACTTTTTGCTTTTTTATTATAATAATAAAGGTCAAATTATCCAAAGCAATAGCGTATCTATTATAAACACAGGTTGCTTTTTTGTCAAACGTTTTTTTGTCATTTGTTAAATTTCCAAGTTGATTATTTTTGAATATTGTAATTTTGATAAGGTTGAAGTAAAAATAAAAATTAAAGTTAAAGTTCAATTTAATATTTTAGTATAGCTGTTTTAAAAATTAAAGTTCAATTCAAGATTAAAGTAGTAGTTAATTTAGGTTTAGTAATAGTTAAATTTAATATCTAAGTAGTAGTTAATTTAGGTTTAAGTAGTAGTTAATTTAGGTTTAAGTATTAATTAATTTAAGATTAAAGTAATACCTAACTTAAAGTTTTATCGTTGTTACAATATAAGTAGATATTATTAGCAAGTCATATTGCTATATTGCTATATTGCTATGATAAAGAATGTGGATAGTTTATAAGCCTATTTTTATTAGGATTTTTTATTTATGTATGCTATAATTTAATGGACGAAAAAGAAAAAAATACTTAATCTTTATTTGAGTTATCGGCTTGTTTGTTAAATAATAAAAAAAGAGAAGGTATTAAATTGATGGTTTTTGCAATTTAATTGCAATTAAATTCATTGATGCAAATGTGGGAATCATACAATTCATATTTATACTTATATTTTTTTAATACGGAAAGAAATGTATTATAGATAAAAAGCTTTAAACTTTAAAAAGGAATAGTGTGATAAATAAAACGATAAATAATTGGCGTGATATTCGATAAATAATTGAATGGTTATTATTGTTAATTTTTATGGTTTCCTAAAAACAGCAAAAAAGCAAAACATTATTAACAAATAAATAGACGCAAGTATTTTGCAAAATAAATTTATTTTTTATACATTTGTAATATAGAAAACTGAAATGGTGTTTAGCAATGAATTTTAACGTCGAAAGCAATTCTTTTTACATAAAAAGAATTGAGTATTATTGCAATTATTGAAAAAAGTAGGGGTTGAAATGAGTTTAATTAAACATAGAAAACACGAAAATGATTTAGGAAATGACAAGATAAGTAAACTTATTTTGAAATTAGCGATTCCATCAATGTTGGCGCAATTTGTCAATGTTTTGTATGGAATTGTAGATAGGATTTATATTGGAAATATTCCTTCAATTGGCGGAGTCGCATTAGCGGGAGTAGGGGTGTGCGCCCCGATAATTACGCTTATTACATCATTTAGCTTTTTAGTAGGCTTAGGCGGATCGCCGCTTGTTTCAATGCGTTTAGGCGAAAAACGACCGCAAGAAGCGCAAAAGGTAATATCGAACAGCTTTTTTATGCTTTTGGTGATTTCTGTAATTTTAACCGTGGTATTTTTGATTATAAAAAAACCGATGTTAATGATTTTTGGAGCAAGCGCAAAGACTATAACCTATGCGAATGATTATTTAACTATTTATATATTGGGCAATATATTTGCTTTATTGACAGTAGGATTAAACAGTTTTATTATATGTCAAGGATTTTCAAAAGTTAGTATGTGTACGGTGCTTATTGGCGCTGTTTTAAATATTGCGTTAGATCCGTTATTTATTTTTACCTTTAATATGGGCGTTAAAGGCGCTGCGTGGGCAACGGTTTTATCTCAAGCGGTGTCTTGTTTATGGGTAATTATTTTTTTGCTTTCTAAGAGATCGCAAGTTAAACTTAATATAAAAAATCTTTCTTTTAAAATAATGAAAAAAATTATGGCGTTGGGGTTTTCGCCTTTTATGATAATTGCAACGGATAGTATCGTTTTGATATTATTCAATGTTATTTTACAAAAATACGGTGGAATTGAATTTGGCGATTTTTACGTAACCGTAGCAACTATTGTAATTAGCTATATGCAGCTAATTACTATGCCAATGGGCGGAATTACAATGGGCTGTCAACCAATTTTAAGTTATAATTATGGCGCAAAGAAAATTGATAGAGTTAAAAAAGCATTTTGGGGAATGAACATTATTTGTATTTGTTTTACATCTATTATGTTTATAATTTCAATGACTATTCCACATTTATTCGTAGGTATATTTACATCTGATGCGGCAACATTACAGCTTGCTGTTTGGGCGATAAGAGTGTATACTTCTGGTATTATTTTCCTTGCGGTGCAGTATGCGTGCGTTGACTCGCTTACGGCGTTAGGTCAAGCAAAAACTGCAATCTCATTATCTTTAACACGAAAAATGTTGATAATGACTTCGTTAATTATAATTTTGCCTATTTTTTGGGGCGCAAAAGGCACTTTCTTTTCCGAACCAATTGCGGATATACTTTCAGCAATAATTTCAGGTAGCGTTTGCCTATTTGCGCTAAACAAAATTTTAAATAAAAGACTTACTTTAGATAGTGTATTAGATTAATATATTATTGTAGAAAATAAAGTTAGATTGTTATGCGCTTTTTTTTAATTTGAAAATCTGATATTGAAAAAATTTAACAATTATTATCGCTTGACATATGGATTTAATGTATGGTACAATAAAGCGACCTGAAGTAGTAGGATTAAAATGTTTTGAGTTGGGGATGGCTCAAAACTATACCAAGGGGACGAGATGAACGATATTTTGAATAAGCGCATAGCAATTTTATTTGTAGCGGTTTTGTGCGTGTTTGCTGTAATGGTAACAATTTGTTCGCCGTATGGGGTAGGTTTTGCCTCAGCGGACTTTTTTGTTATTGAAAGTTCTAATTTTGATGGTAGCGGAACAGATAATGATCCGTATAAAATTAAAAGCAAAGAAGATATGGAAAAATTATCATCTTATGTTGGTGATGTTGAAAAAAGGAGCGCTTATGCGGATAAGAGTTATATTTTAACAGCTGATATTGATATGGGTGGCGTATATAATCCTGATTCTATGGAGAGTGGCGGTTGGAGCGGAGTTTCGTTTTTACCAATAGGATGGAATGAAGCGAACTGCTTTAAAGGCAAATTCGATGGTAATGGATTTGAAATACGTAATATATATATATCTAACGCAAAGTCATACTGTGGTGTTTTTGGATGGTGTCAAGGCGCAACTATAAAAAATGTATGCGTATCAAGCGGATTTATATCTGGTTTACAATATGTTGGCGCAATAGCTGGCGCATTGTATGGCGGAAGCGTTGTTGAAAGCAGCTGTAATAAAGCAATTGTAAACGCTACGGGTAGCTATGCAGGCGGCATAACTGGATTTGTTGATGGAACGGATAATGGTTTGAAATCAATTGTTCGAAACTGTTATAACGCTGGTATGGTAGCTTGTTCTAAAGCGGTTATTGTAGGTGGAATAGTAGGCGGAAACGATGGCGAAGTTACTGAATGTTACAATATTGGCGGAGTTAGCGCATCAAGTACGCACGGCGCAATAGTAGGTAAGAATTATTTTAATAGAACGACTAAAGTTATCGTTAGAAATACGTATTATAATAAAGACACATTAATAATTACGGCAGCGTCTGCTCCTACATCGGCAGTTGGCTATTCAATTAGAACTGAAGAGGACAATAAACTATCGGCGTCAAAAATGGTAACGCTTTACGCTCAAGCTCAACCGATGGGAATGATGGGATTGACAAGTGAGTTTTGGGTGTTTAATAAACCTGCAAACGATATAGATACAAAGCATTATTATCCGCAATTGAAAGGGCTTAAAACCATTCCCGCAATTAGCGTAACGGTATTACCTGGAGTTTATAATGTGGAGTTTAATTTAAACGGATCAAAAAATACTCCTCCAAAAACTCAAAATATACGAGATGGCGAGTTTGCCGTTGAACCTACTCGTCCACAACGTAACGGATACAGTTTTTCGCATTGGAGTTTAGATAGAACTAATAAAAATGGCAAATTTATCTTTAATACTACACAAATAACGGAAAATATTATATTATACGCTATTTGGGTTTTTAACGATGCTAAGGTAGTTGTTTCTGCGTCTAAAACGGAAGCGGTGTATGGCGAAGTTATTACCTTAACCGCCAATGTCGAACACGGCGCGTCTAACATAGAATATACTTGGTACAAAACAAACAACAACAACCCGTTGGGAAAAGACAAAACTCTTACTATTTCTAATGTGGCGGAAAGCGGCAAGTACTATTGTAGAGTTATAGTAACTGATGAAACTGAATCGGGCAAAAACACTGCGACAGCTAAAAGTAACGAATTGGACGTTAGAATTTTGCAAGCTATTGATCCAACATACGTCTTGCCTAAAATCACGCCTGTGTTTTATTTTCCTGGCATAACCTTAAATCATATTACGTTAGATTTAGGTTATAAATGGAGCAATGGCTCAACTGCTTTATATGCGACAACGGATGCAGGGAATAAGTACAATTTTGTTTTTACTCCTTTAGATACTTCAAATTATAAAACTATAACAGATAAAGCGATTGTAATAGTAAAAAAAGCTAATTATGACAATATTACACATATACCTTTAACCACTACATATAAAGAATGTCTAAAACTTTCAGATTTATCCAATTCATTAAACGGTTGTTTTAGATGGGAAAATACGGAACAATTAGTGTTTGCTGGCAAAGAACAACGATTTGACGCTTTGTATAACGCCGACGAAAATAATTACAACGACTTTAAGTTAACTATTATCGTAACGGTAGATCGAGCGCAATCAATTGTGCATCCTTATTATAAAGGCAAATTGTATGCGAACGTAGATATGGATTTGGTCGTTTTTGCGCTTAAAGATGGCGATACATCGGGTATTTGCTCTTTAAGAGCGGGGCAAGTTGCCGTTGTTGGAGTGGAAAGTACATATGATTGGGCATTTACGCCTACGGATAAAGATAATTATTATAACGCTATTGGCAAGGTTAAATTGTTTGTATATGCAGTTAATTTAGAAAGCATTATTATTTCGAGCCAACCAACTAAAATGTCCTATTTAGCGTTTGAACAGTTTAACACCGAAGGTATGATTGTTTCAAAAGTATTCAATAATGGCGTTATTGAACAAACTTTTGATTATCGCATTGAATATGTGAATAATCCTATTGGCGTAAATTGGTTTTTATGCGATAGTCCATCAATTAACACCGTTTATAGAGATATTAAAATTGTTCTTTCAACAAATATAGAATTTATTGTTATACTTTCTAATATACAAGTTACAAAAGCAAGTTACGTTCCAGAAGAAGTGGCGCATACGCCTATAAATATACAGTATTTTGATTTGATTATGCTTAACGACTTGCAAAAGAAACTTAAAGAAAATTATTTGTTTTATGCCGTTAATTCAATTCACGCAGGCGACGGACAAAGTTATAAGGCAAAATATAATAGAGATAAAGCCAACTACTTCGATATTGACGTTATGGTTACGGTAAATATCTCTAAAGCGACTTATTCAAATAAAATACATAACACTTTAACTACTACTTACGAGATTGGTTTGACATTATCAAAATTGCAACTTAAAGAAAATTATTTTTGGAATGTTCCCAAGCAATTATTAAACGCAGGCGAAAATCAACAATTTCAAGCATATTACAATGCAGATGAGATAAATTATGAAAATTTCCCACTGTCTATCACGGTAAACGTCAAAAAAGCGCAGTATATATTAACAAATATTACTTTTGCAAATAAAGAATTTTGTTACGATCGCCAACCACACGATATTAAAATAGATGGCGTTTTACCCGACGGAATAAGCGTATCATATGTTGGTAACGGAGCCGTTCGAGCAGGTTTATATACCGTAATAGCAAACTTTGTTATGGATAAACCTGAAAATTACGAGTCAGTTAAATCTATGCAGGCAAATATGCTTATTACTAAGAAAAATATAACTGTGGACTTTACCACAGACTTTGACGGAGAATTTATCGCAAATAACGAAATTGACATAAATACAATCACCAATGGCGTCTTAGACGATGACAGCGTTACAATAAAAATTCAAATTCTTAAAGATGGTAAAATTGTCGCAACGGGCGATAACTCAATGTCAATGATTTTTGAAGCGGGTTATTATACAATATGCACATCGTTATATAATAGCGAAAACTATAATCTTATTTCTGTTACAGAACGTTACTTTGTTGTCAAAGCCGCCTCAATTGATAGCGAAAACATAGAAGGACAACCACCACAAGTTATTTTAAGCGTCAATAACGGCATTGACCCCAACGCTACGCTTGTAGTTCAAACTATCGACATTTCTAAAACCGAACACGACATAAACCAAAGCTTAGCAAAAAAATTAGGAAATTACGTCGTAAAACAAGTGTATGGCATAAAATTAATGGATACATCTTCTCCAACAGAAATTATCTTGAACGGCAAAGCTCAAATGAAAATTCGTATTCCAACTGAATTATCGGAGATTGCAAAAAAATTAAAGATTGTATTTGTAAACGAAAATAACGAGATTACCGCAATCGACTCCATCGTAGTAGATAATTATTTAATTTTTGATATTGAACACCTTTCAAACTACGCCATTGTTAGCGAAACAGATAAACCAATAGTTATCGATCCAGAAAAACCGCCAATTGACGATAAACCAATAAAACCAATTATTCCAACAGCGCCTTCAATTTGGCTCCTTATAGGCATAATTGCTGTAATTTTAATGGGTTGCACGTTGACAACGTGGCTTTTAGCAATTAAAAAAAGATAATCGTTAAAGATAACGAGTGAAATAAATATTATTAATAGTTACTTTCATTAAAATTTAAAATTAAAAGAAAGCAGATAATATAATATATAAATACAAGAACAAATAAAAGCAAAACAAGAGGAAAATGATGTTTATTACAATTACAGGCCAACTTGGAAGCGGTAAAAGTACTGTTTGTAGGATATTAAATGAGAAGTATGATTTTTCTGTGTTTACAACAGGTATAATTTTACGCAATCTTTCTAAAAAACAAGGAATGACAGCTTTAGAGTTTAACGAATATATAACACGTGAAAAAAATAACGTTGATGATTTGATAGATAATGAAACTAAACGTATCGCTGAAGAAAAATTGAATGAAAAAGTTGTTTTCGATTCCAGAATGGCTTGGTTTTTTGTACCAAAAAGTTTAAAAGTTTATTTAAAAGTAGACTCTTATGTCGCTGCTGTCCGTGTTTTTAAAGGTGGGTACAGAATAGGTGAAGAATATGAAACTGTGACCCAAGCGCAGCAAGCGTTACTTGTTAGGAGCTCTTTTGAACGAGAACGATTTTTAAAATTATATAATGCAGACCTTATAGATATGAAAAACTATGACCTTATAATTGATACTACTGATATCTCAGCTGAAAAAGTTGCTGAAAAAATAATTTTAGCATTACAAAATCAAAAGATTAGCGATTGATTATGGATAGAAGACAAATCAATGATTTGTTAGAGATAAAAGTTTTTGAATTAAACCGATTATAATATTGAAAATTGGTATATTTTATCAATAAAAGATAAAGATTTGGTAAATAGGAAAATAGAACTCTAATACAAAACGGAGGAATATTAGCTATGGAAATGACTTCAAAAATTGAAAACGGTACGATGACTTTGTATGCGATAGGCAATCTTGATTCAATAGGAGCGCCATTGTTGCGAGATTATTTGATTCAATATGAAACTGCCGATTTCAAAAAATTGGTGATAGATTTTACTGATGTGCAGAATATATCCAGCGCAGGACTTAGGGTGTTATTATCAACGCAAAAACAAGAAATTTTGAACAATCGGACAATCGAAATAATAAACATTAACGCTGATATACACGGCATTTTTAAACTTACGGGATTATGTGAAATTATGAATGTAAAATAAACTTAAATTATTGCGTTATCAATAGTTATAATATAAACAAATTGATTTTTATGCTATTGTGATAACGTTATAGAATAGATAATTTTAAATTGCTAATACAAGTAATTGACAAACTTTAATAAGAGAATTACAATAGAAACGTATGCAATTGTAATAACAAAAATATAAAGGAAACGCATATTATTAAGCTAAATTTATAAGCGAGAATAGTATGTTTAATAGAGTAATGTAATAAAAAATCACTTTAATTTATAGTTAAAAACCTTGCTTTTTATTAAGGCAAGGGAATGTTTTTATTTGAATAAGGAGAAACGATATGGAAATCAAAAAGACACCGTTATATGAAAACCATATTAAACACGGTGGAAAAGTTGTAGAATTTGCTGGTTATTATTTGCCAATTCAATATGAAGCTGGAATAGTTGCCGAACATAAAGCTGTTAGAACCAATGTTGGAATGTTTGACGTTTCGCATATGGGCGAGTTTATTATTGAAGGTTTAGACGCTACAAAATGCGTAAACAACCTAATAAGCAATGATATTACAGTTATGTCGAATGGACAGGTCAAATACACTTTGATGCTCAATGATAATGGCGCAATTGTGGACGATTTGCTTGTTTATAAAATGAGCGATGAAAAGTATTTTCTCGTTGTAAACGCAAGCAATTGCGATAAAGATGCGCTTTGGATTGAAAAACATATGATAGGCGAAAGCGTATTTAAAAATATAGCGGAAAAAGTTGGACAAATTGCTTTACAAGGCAGAAATGCTGAAAATGTTTTAAAGAAATTGACAGACACAATTCCTGAGAAATATTACACATTCGTAACGGGCAAAATCGGAACAATTGACGCGCTTGTATCCAGAACAGGATATACAGGCGAAGATGGTTTTGAAATATACACAAAAACTGAAGATATTGCTGAAATTTTTGAAGCCGTAATTGATGCTGGAAAAGAATATGATTTGCAATTATGCGGATTGGGTTGCAGAGATACTTTGAGATTTGAAGCTTGCCTACCACTATATGGACACGAACTAAGCGAAGAATATCGCGCTAACGAAGTTGCGTTGGGTATGTTTGTTAAAATGGATAAAGAAACCTTTATTGGAAAACAAGCGCTGCTTGATAATGTAGCTAAATTTAAAAGAAAAGGCGTTAAACTTATAGACAGAGGCATCGCTCGTGAAGGTTGCAAAGTGTTTAGCGGCGATAGAGAAATCGGGTTTGTTACAACAGGTACTCAGTCACCTACCTTAAACGCTGCAATAGCTATGGTTAGAATAGAAAAAGATTTTGACGGAACTGAAGTTGAAATCGAAGTTAGAGGCAAAAAATTAAAAGCTGAAGTCGTTAAAATGCCTTTTTATAAAAGAGCGTAAAAAATAGTAATTTTTGTTAAATTATGACTAATATTACAAATAATAATAAAGTATTAAATAATATCAAAGGACATTAAATAACAATAAATTATATTAAATAATGATAAATTATATTA
>JAVVUQ010000053.1:0-11195 GCA_036653075.1 Clostridia bacterium
GTGTTTTATTGTGCGATTATAATTTGTTAGATTTTATAATATAAAATAATAAAATCCAATAGTTGTGTTTTATTGTGCGATTATAATTTGTTAGATTTTATAATATAAAATAATAAAATCCAATAGTTGTGTTTTATTGTGCGATTATAATTTGTTAGATTTTATAATATAAAATAATAAAATTTATAGATTATAAATATCACAGTGATGTTTTATAAAAATAATTTAAAAAATAGACAATAGCATTGTTAAATATTTGACTTATATAACAATTACTGCTATGCTTAGGTAATAAACTAAGGAAATAAAGGAAGTTAATATATGCATGCTTGGTTTTTTAAAAGCTGGTTCGGCGATTTTATGAAAAATGTATTCGGAGTTGAAGGCGTAATTGGTGTTCCAGCATATCTTGCAATGATGATTTTAGCAATAATTACAGGCGTTATAATAATACTATGCCTATATAAAAAATTTAATTTTAAGAAAACTCAAGTACTTTGGCTTGCTGGTTATGTGATTGTTTTCGGACTATTGGGTGCGCATCTTTTTTCTTTATTGTTTAGATTAGGAGAAGTTAATTTAAATAGCTGGAAGGAGTTTTATACTTCTGTAATTGTTTTATTTAGCGCTTTAATGTATTATGGCGGGTTTATTGGTGGTATGTTTGGTGCTTGGCTTTTTTCAAAAAAAGAAGATGTACCATTTTTATTGACAGCTGATTTAGTTATTTGCGCATTGCCTTTAGCTCACGCATTAGGCAGAGTTGGGTGTTTTTTGGCAGGGTGTTGCTATGGAATGCATACTGATAGTTGCATCGGCGTGGAATTTCCTTACGGATATAGCACGGGAAAAGTTTTACCGACACAATTATTTGAAGTTGCATTTAATATAATACTCTTTATAGCTATTATTATTGTATATTTTGTTGTATATAGAAAAGGATTGACTAACAAGAATGATAAAGTTTCAGATAGTAAATACGTTGGATTAATATCAATTATATATTTGATTGCTTATCCAATATATAGATTTATTGTAGAATTTTTTAGAGATGATAACAGGGGTGAAATTTTAATTTTATCCACATCGCAATTTATAAGTATTTTTGTTTTGGCGTTTGGAATTTATAATTTATATAAATATATAAAACGTATTAAATTAATTAAAAACAGCGAAAAGGTTAACATTATAAATGAAGATATTAAAGAACTCGATAACAAAAATAATTATAAAAACGACGATAATATAGAAAAATAAGAATATAGACAACATAAATAGTTCAAAAATTATATAGATTTTTATTAATTTGCATCTAAATTAATCGAATAGTTTAAATTGCAGATTATTTCAATGTGTATACATATGTTAATGGCGAAATGTATACAATTTGAACTTTTTATAAAAAAATTATAAAATTTCATCGATTTTAATATTAAATAATAATAATGATTAAAACAAGAAAGATAATAATTATAGGATATTAATTAATTTAAATTTCGATGTTATGGCATATAATATTTAAATTACAATAAAATAAGGGAGTAAAGTATGATTACAGTCATTGACAAAATTGACACTAAAAGAATAACCCCAGATGATTTTGTGGTACTTATTGAGATACCGAAGGGAAGCAAGAAAAAATATGAGTTAGATAAAGAAACGGGATATATGATATTAGATAGGATATTATATACTTCAACGCATTATCCATCAAGTTATGGATTGATTCCAAGAACATTAGCAGCAGATGGCGACCACTTAGACGTATTGGTTTTGTGCAGTGAATTAATTGAAACAAACACATTAGTTAGATGTTATCCTATAGGAATGATAACAATGAAAGACCAGCAAAGCGCAGATGAAAAAATTATCGCTATTCCATTTGGCGATCCAGCATATAATAGTTATACTTCAATTATGCAGTTGCCAAGACATATTACACAAGAAATGATGCACTTTTTCTCCGTCTATAAGGCGTTAGAAGGAAAACAGACAGCTGTTGAAACTATACATAATACAGAAGCAGCAAAAGAAAAAATAAGAGAATGTATGGACGAATTTAAAAAGATGTGCATAAACGAATTGGCTGAAAATTCATCAATCGCTGTAAGCGTAAATGTTGAGCCTTTTGAAAAATAAAAATGTCTTGATATATAATATATGACATATTCAAAATTATAATTATATAATAATATATGACATATTCAAAATTATAATTATATAATAATATATGAAATATTCAAAGTTATAAAATAAATAATATTTACAACAAAAAAGCTAATTGATGACAATTAGCTTTTTCTATATTAATTAAAACTTTAAAAAGTTAAACTTTTAAATTGTATAAAACATTATGTGGATATAAAGTTGCATTAACGAGAAGTTGCTGATTTAAAGAAAACAGCAAGCGTACCAGGCCCACCGTGTGTGCCCATAACTGGATCGATGTAATTTATAATCCACTCTTTAACTTTTATTTTATCACCTATTTTATCTTTTAAAAGCATTGCGTCCTCAAGGCAATCGGCGTGCGCAATAGCGACAATTTGTTCTTCAGATTTATCGATAGTTTGAACTAATAAATCGGCAATGGTAAGAATTGACTTTTTTCGACCAATTACTTTGCGTTGCTGCATAATAACGCCCGTTTCGTCAGCGTACAATATAGGCTTGATATTAATTAAATTTCCAATCATATATTTAGCGCGATTTAGTCGACCGCCTCTAAATATAAAAAATAAATCGTCCACAGTAAATAAATGTGAAATCATCAATAGATTATCCATTTGCCATTTATATGCTTCGGCTAAAGTTTTACCTTTTTCACGCTGTATAGCAGCGTAAAGGACAAGAAGACCTTCACCTAAACAACCGCCACGACTATCTACACAAAGAATTTTTTGTTTAGGGAATTTTGAACGTAATTTTGAAGCAGCAAGTTCAGCTGCAGCATAAGTGCCGCTTAATCCCGACGAAAAACCGATATATAAAATATCATATCCCTCTATAAGAGTTTTGGTAAAAGCAGTTATAAATGTGTCAGAATTTACGCAAGAAGTAGTAAGATTTTCCTTTTTACGTAGTAAATCATAGAACATTTTAACATCGCCAACATTACCTTTAGAATAACAATTATATTCCTCATTTTGTACCATAAAAGTAAGAGAAACAACATTGATATTATATTTTGTGATAATTCCGTCTGTTAAATCACAAGACGAATCTGTAAAAATTTCAAATTTATTCATAGTATTATCCTTTGCAATTTTATAAATTATTACATTATAAAGTTAGATTTATTTTGGTAAATTTTGATAACTCAAAAATATCTGCAATTATTCAATTATCGTTTTGATCCTAAAAAGAAAATAGAAATAGTGCCAGGGCCGCTATGCGCTCCAATAACAGGATCAACATAGTTTACTATCCATTCTTTCACTTTTAATTTAGATTCAATTTTAGAAATTAAAAAATTAACGTCCTCAATACAGTCGCCGTGCGTAATACAAAGGGTTTGATTTTCAGGTTCAACAATATTTTGAAATGTGATTTCTGCTAACGTAATTAGAGATTTTTTACGTCCTATAACTTTTCCGATAGGAATCAATCTACCAAAATCATCCATATGAAGAATAGGTTTAAGATTAATCAAATTACCTATTAAATAATTAGATTTCTTAACACGTCCGCCTCTAAAAAGATAAAATAAATCATCAACAGTAAAAATATGACACATTTTTAATCTATTATTCTCTTGCCAAGCGTATAATTCTTCAATAGATTTACCTTCTTGACGTTGACGCGCAGCGTAAAGGACTAAAAGACCTTCGCCAAGCGAAGCGCCTAACGTATTAATACATAGTATTTTACGTTTGGGATAGAGTTTACGTAATTTAACAGAAGCGCTTTCACCAGAACAATAAGTACCACTTAAAGCAGAAGAAAATCCTATATATAATATATCTTTTCCACTTTTTAGTACAGGTTCAAATGAGTTGATGAAAATTTCTTCATTAATGCAAGAGGTAGAAAGAGATTCTTTTGTTCGAAGAAGTTCATAAAATTTTTGCAATCCGTTATCAGCGCCCTTAACATAACTGATGTATTCTTTATTTTGAATAACAAATGTTAATGAAATGATATTAATGTTATATTGATCTATCACTTTATCGGGTAAGTTTGCCGATGAATCAGTAAAAATCTCATAATTGTAAAGCATAAATCTCCTTATTTTTAATAATTTAGACATTTTTGATATATCTAATGCGTTTTAAACCCAATAATTGCTTTTGCTAATATTAGAGTATTGCTATTATATTATCATTTTAAACATCAACTCAAAATATCCGATTTGCTTTCTATTTAAACATCGCAAACTTTTAAATCATAACGTATTATCTTTTATCGACTTGCCATTTAAATAAACAAATATAATTTTAATAATTACATTTAATATTTTATCAAACAAGTTTAATATTGTAATATTAGCATATTTTATATATTATTGCAACCTACTAATAAAGTGTGCGTGTAAACTTGTAGTATAATGAAAGATAGAGAAATATATTCTCACTCTACCCACAATAGAGTGCTCAAAAGGTTGACAAATACTACTAATTATAGTAATATAGTAAAATGGATGAAAGAATAGTTAGGCAGACAGTTGCCGATAATTTAATATATTATAGAAGACGCGCAAATATGACGCAGTTAGAGTTAGCGGATAAATTAAATTATTCTGATAAGTCTATATCTAAGTGGGAAAGGGCGGAAGGTATACCTGACCTTTATACTTTAACGTTGCTTGCTGAAATATTTGATATTCAAATAGCCGATTTGATTAATTACGCTCCAAAAAGAAAAGAACCGATACCTAAGCTTAATAAGCGTATAATAACAATGATTATCGCAGGGTTTGTATGGTTGATATCCGTAATTATTTTTGTTACAATTAAAATCACAATGCCAACACTTGACAAAATATGGCTTGTATTTATTTATGCTGTGCCGATATCTATGATAGTCATGATTATTTTTAGTTTATTGTGGGGCAAAAAATGGCTGACAACAATATTTATATCAATATTCATATGGGGCACGCTTAGTTCAGTTTTTTTAACTTTTCCATATGAGAATATGTGGTTAATATTTATTATTGGATTGCCATTACAAATTATGACAATACTGTGGTTTAATCTTAAAAAGCCTATAAAAATCAGTAACATATTAGAGCATATACACGTTAAAAAAGGTTCTAAAAGTTCTAACAATGTAATTGATGATAAAAAAAACAAATCATAAATATCTCTATAATTATACATAATAAACCTTGAATATCTAATATGATAACACTCTTAAATTCTTTATATTTTATAATTAATGTAGAGTTGTATCTATAAATATAATTTGATTTTTCATTACATTATTTTTTTCTTATATTTTGAATGTTATACATATTTTTGATTAAAATATGTAGTTATTATATAATAAAAATTAATATTTAATTATACTAATTCTATTTGTTATGCTATTAAATAAAGCATCGACTGTTGGTATGCAAATAAACATAAAAAGTTAATGAAAATTTTATAATGAATGTTATTTGATTGTAAAAAACGTTAGTATGTGGTATAATAATAAGGTAATTTTAAATAGAAATTAAGCAACTTTTGTACGATTACCTATAAATCGATTTTTAAATAGTCGTAAAAACATTTTTATTATTAGAAATTAGTATGAATTATTTAATATAATGTTGTAATTTTGCAAATAAAAAAAGTTATAAATTTACAAATAAAAAAAGTTATAAATTTTATAAATAAAAATATCTATTATTGCAACGGAGAGTTTAAAAAATGTATGATATTATTGTAATTGGCGGAGGCGTAGTTGGTTGCGCAATACTTAGAGAGTTGTCACGATATAAAATTAAATCGTTACTTATAGAAAAACAAGAAGATGTTGGGTGTGGAAGTTCAAAAGCAAATAGTGGTATTGTGCACGCTGGGTATGATGCGGAAGAAGGAACGTTGAAAGCTAAATTTAATTTAGCGGGCAACGAAATGTATAAAGCATTATGTAATGAATTAAACGTTCCATTTAAGCAAATTGGGTCGCTTGTTTTATCAAATAGCGATAAATTAGATGAAATAAAAAAATTATACAATCGTGGGTTAAAAAACGGTATAGTGGGAATGGAAATATTAAATAGGCAAGAGATTATTAAAATTGAGCCGAATGTAGCAGATGAAATTGAATACGCATTATATGCGCCAACAGCTGCAATTGTATCTCCGTATGAATTAACGGTAGCGTTAGCGCAGCAAGCTATTGTCAATGAATCTGAAATATTACTTGGTAGAGAAATTGTAGATATTGTATGGAATGGTAAGAATTTTGTTATTATAGATAATATAGGAAATGAATATGAAAGTTTGGTGGTTATTAATTCTGCTGGATACGCATCAGAGAAAATGTGCGCATTAATAGGTGAGCAATCTGAAAAAACAACATATAAAAGAGGCGATTATTTTATATTAGACAGCGCTGAAGGCGATAAATTCAAACATGTATGTTTTCCATTACCCGATGAAAAAGGTAAGGGGATTTTAGTTTCTCCAACTGCTGAGGGTAATATAATTGTTGGACCTACAAATATAACTGTTGAAAGGGGCGATGATACAGCAGTTGAAGAAGACGCATTGGAACTAATAAAAACTAAAGCTGTATCGATGGTAAAAAACTTAAATTTTAAAAAAGTCATAAGAGTATTTGCAGGAGTTAGGAGCATATGCGGAAATGATTTTATTATTAAAAATGGAAAGAATCCTAATTTTATTAAATTACAAGGAATATGTTCGCCGGGACTTACATCAGCGCCATCGATAGCAAAATACGTTGTAGAAAATTTGATGAAAAATACACAAGTAACGTTAGTTGCGAAAAATGAATTTAAAAGTTTGCCAAAACGTATAATTACAAGAAACTTATCCAAACAAGAATGGGCAATGTTAATAGAAAGTAGAAGCGATTATGCGCATATTGTATGTAGATGTGAAAAAATAACCGAAGGTGAAATAAATGATTGTTTAAATGGACCTTTGCCACCAAAGTCGTTAGATGCATTAAAGCGACGTGTTCGTACGGGAATGGGAAGGTGCCAAGGTGGATTTTGTTCGCCAAGAGTAATGGAAATTTTTTCAAAATTTTATAATATTCCGCTTGAAGATGTAACAAAATGCGGAAAGGGTAGCGAAATTGTTGTCGGAGGAATAAAAAGTTGAAATACGATGTTGCTGTAATAGGAGGCGGGCCTGCTGGAATGGCGGCAGCTTTGTCGGCAAAAAAACAAAACGCAAATGTTATAATAATAGAAAGAGACAATAGCCTCGGCGGAATACTTAATCAATGTATCCATAATGGTTTTGGATTACATTATTTTAAGGAAGAACTAACGGGACCAGAATATGCGCAAAGATTTATTGATGAAATTAAAGGCGAAAATATAGATATAATGTTGAATTCATTTGTATTAAATATTAATGCCGATAAAAAATTATTTGTAGTTAGCGCCGATAGGGGAGTTGTTGAAATTGAAGCTCAGGCGATAGTATTAGCAATGGGTTGTCGTGAACGAACTGCTGGCGCAATAGGTATACCGGGCTTGCGACCATCTGGAATATGGACAGCTGGAATGGCTCAACGTTTATGTAATATTGAAGGTAAAATGATAGGAAGAAATATTGTCATATTAGGTAGTGGCGATATTGGATTAATAATGGCGAGGAGAATGACTTTTGAAGGCGCAAAAGTTAAAATGGTATGCGAATTGATGCCTTATTCTGGCGGATTGAAACGTAATATTGTACAATGTTTAAATGATTTTGATATACCATTATATTTTTCTACAACAATAACGAAAGTTGTTGGAGATAAACGTGTAGAAGGCGTTTTTATTGCAACAGTAGATGAAAAACGAAAGGTTAAAAAAGAAACAGAACGGTTTGTTGAATGTGATACGCTATTACTATCGGTTGGATTGTTACCCGAAAATGATTTAGTAAACGATATAGGAATGGAAATGAGCGCTATTACAGGAGGCGCAATTGTAGATGAATATAGACAAACGTCCATTAATGGTATTTTTTCTTGTGGAAATGTTTTGCACGTGCACGATTTAGTGGATAATGTTTCGGAGGAAGCTTTAATCGCAGGCGAAAATGCAGGAAAATATGTTATAGGCGATACAAATGAGATTAAACGTCAATTAAAAGTTATCGCTGGAAAAGGCGTGAGATATGTTTTGCCACAAATAATTAACGGCGCAAATGGAGATGTAAAATTATTTTTTAGAACGGATAATATTTACAAAGCGCCAAAAGCAGTTGTTAGATGTGGCGATAAGCAAATCGCATATAGAAAGTCAATGATAATGACGCCAGGTGAAATGGAATCATTTATAATAAAAAAAGAAGATATTAATGAAGATATTATTGTAGAACTGATGTAAATATTACGAGTAATATTTATATAATAGGATAGGTAACAAAATGATAAAGAATATGACTTGTATTATGTGTCCAATGGGTTGTAATTTAACCGCTGAAGAAAAGGATAATGAAATAATTATTAGTGGAAACACTTGCAATAGGGGAGAAAAATATGGTAAACAAGAATTTGTTTCTCCGATGAGAATTGTAACCACGCTTGTAAAGCTTAAAAATGGAAAAGTTGCGCCTGTTAAAACGAGTAAGGCTATACCAAAATCTAAAATTGTAGAAGTTTTAGATGTTATAAAAGAGATAGAATACAAAAGTCCAACAGTAATAGGCGATAAAGTTATTGATAATGTATGCAATTTAAACGCAGACATAGTAATAACTAAAAATGTCGATTAATATGCAATTATGCAGTTTTGAAAATCAAAAATATATGTCTATAAGATATATCGTTTGGATATGCGCTGCATTAATTATAGGAATTTTATGCGCTTATGGCTATATGGTGGAAATTCACCAATTGCCATACGCTGTTTTTTTATTATTTTTTACAATTATAATTTTATTAATAATTAAAAAAAAATACTCTTGGTTAAAACTTATCATAGCTTGTTTAGTGTTTTTTATTTTAGGATTATTAGTTTTTAATTTTCAATTTAATTTTATTTACAACAAAAGAATAGGTTATAGAGAGAATGTAAAAGTAAAAGCAACTATATCAGATACAACTATTTTAAAAAATGGATATATTTATGGATACTTAAAAAATCCTATTATTATAAACAATGAAAAAGAAATAGAGTTAGATGGTTTCGTTTACATAAGAACAATTATTTCAAATAATGAAATGAAAAACGTTGACGTAGGGGATACGATTATTTTTAATTGCAATATCGGAGATAATTATCCATATAAAGATGGCGTAAATGCTACTATGATTAAAAATAACGCTTATTACTATATTGAAAATATTAAAAATGATATTACATTAATTAAAGGTGATGCTGATTTTAAAGAAAAAATAAGAATTTTTATTAAAGATACGCTAATTTTATATATGGGTCAGGAAACAGCAAGTGTCGCTATTGGAATGGTATTAGGAGATGTAAGCTTATTAGAAAACGATTTAGCTGACGCTTATCGTAAATCGGGATTGTCGCATATTTATTCTGTAAGCGGACTTCACGTTGGCTTTATTACTATGTTAATGGGCGTTATATTAAATAGTATAATTAAAAAAAATAAATGGATAAGCGTAATAATAACATTTACTGTCGCAACCTTTTATTCCTATATATGTGGGTTTCCGCCTACCGCTATTAGGTCGGTAGTTATGTCTATGGTGTATTTAATATTGCGGCCATACAGAAATATGGATTTATCTATATGCGCGTCAATTTCTTTGATATTTTTATTGGTTTTTAATCCTTCGCTTCTATTTGATGGCGGGTGTCAAATGAGTTTTGCCGCTGTTTATGGAATGGGTACAATAACAAAACAAATAAATGTATACATAAAACGTTATATTAAAAATAAATTTATTAAAAAATTATGTGAAAGCGTATCTCTTTGCGTAGGCGCAACCATTGGAACATTACCATTTGTTGTGATGTATTATGGCGAGATTTCAGTATTATCAGTAATAGCAAATTTAATAGCCGTTTCATTAATGACCTACGCATTTTTTATGATTATTTTTGCAATGTTACCATTTATGCACGCCTTTTTAATTATTCCGTCAATGATAATTAGTTTTATAAATAAAATAGTAAACGTAATCGCTTCATTACCTTTTGCTACTATTTCGGTTACAAACATTGGCTGGGGACTTGTTGTTTGGATTTTTTTAATGTTACTTATGTCTGGTATGATAAACATTAAAGGTATTGCTAAAATCGCTTCAATTGTTGCATTATCTATAATAATTGTTTTTATCGGAATGTCTTACGCCGCTCCAGTAAATTGTAAAAATATTGTAACTGTTACAAATTATGATTTTTCTTATGTGTCAAATAGTAGAAATGAAATATTAGTATTATCTAATGTTGAAAATATATATAATGCGTATGGAATTGAAAATGAATTATATTGTTACAAAAATGCAGAAATATCTATATGCGTTACAGAAATAAATAAAAGCGATAAAAATGCTTTTGAATATCTTATGAAATCGTCAAAAATTAACCTTAAAGCGGTATATTCTTTGAATGATTTGCCTATTAAAGAAAATGAAGCAATGGCTTGTTTACGTTCTGAAAAAATATTATTTACAAAATTTCAATATGATACATTTAAAGGGTTTGTGGTAGATATACAATATCAAAATAGTAAAAATAAGAAATATTCCGCTCTTTTAGTAAAATTAGATAGAGAAAAAAATGTTTTATTTTTAGATAATAATATTGATGAGATTGAAATGGGAAAACTCAACGAGAAATTATCTTTAAAATTTGATGTGATTATTTGTAACCAAAACATTTACGCAGCGGATAGAATTTTTAAAACAAATATTATGACTAATAAGTATGCTGTTGGAAATAAAATATTCAGCGGAAAGGTACTCGGTCGCTTTACATTTGATATTGAATATGGTATAATTAAAAATTATTAGCATTGTTTATAATTATAATGTTATAGAGGCGGTGGTATGTTATTTGTTGATTTAGACAAAGCGTTAAAAACAAAAATTGAAAACGT
>JAVVUQ010000054.1:0-2795 GCA_036653075.1 Clostridia bacterium
TGTTTATGAATGTATATTGTCTATTAATTAATTTGTTTATGAATGTATATTGTCTATGAATGTATATTGTTTCAATATTTTTTATGCAAATTTTTATTTTTCTATGGTTTGTCAATATTTTAAATATCAAGTTTTAAAAAGCGTATAAACAATGTTTTTTGATAGGAATAATTTACAGATAATTGTATATTTTAAGTTATTGAAATCAGCTATACGCATTTGAAAAACTTTTCATTCTCTTATTTTACTATAAATTTTCCTAATAGTCTACCGATTGTAACAATTGATAAAAAATTTTTATATATTTTATAATATAAAAAGCAAATACAAAGCGTGGCGGATACAAATATTATAAATTGTGATAAGTAAAGCGCTATGTAACGCAATTGAGTGATTTATCTATTATTGATAAAATTAAAGATTAATGTAATTAATATTGATAAAATTTAATCTTGACAAAAAGTTAAATCTATTATAAAATATAGGAATGTTAGATTTATTTAGGTGGAAAGCAAAAAATCGTGTTAAATATACAGGTGGAGAGGTGGAAAGGTTTAAAAATCGGTACTATTATAAATTTAATTTAAAAAAGTTAGTTAAAACAATTGCGCTTTATAGCAAAATTTAGTATAATAAGTTACAGTCCGTTGTTGTAACTATGCTTTAACGGATAGCGTAAGAATGGCTTAAAGAGAAATAATGTTGTAAATAGGGCAATTAGGTTAAAATAATCTAATATTATATTTAAATTAGTGTGTTAAGCTTAGAATTTGCATTATAAGTAATTTAATGAAAGCAAAATACCTACTAATGATAATTTTCATTCGTTAAGGTAAGCGAATGTGATTTATAAAAAGGAGCAATAGCTATGCAAAGATATGTAAAATTTATAGGTGTGGTTTTAGCGGTGGTTTTAGCCTTTACCGTTTTAACTGGCTGTTCGATGTTCGCAAGAAATCAAAAGCGTTATCGCGCGCAAATTGCAGCGAAAATCGGTAATCAAGAAGTATCGTTAAAAGATATTATGGACTTTTTCGATGTCAATGGAGCAAATTATATAAACTACGGATATGACGCTCAGACGGTTTGGGACGCATTATTTCCGCAATATATTGCTCAAATTATAGGTTTAGACCAATATAAAGCAAATTTTAAAGAGCCTAAATATGATGGCGATCGTAATAAAAAATACACAGATGGCGGATATTTAAAAGATAGCGATTTACTGTATTTTGAAAAACAAGTTCAAAACGACCTTATGACTAATATGGATACGCTTGTGGAAACCGAATTTAAAAATGACGGTTACATTTTTAGTGAAGATAAAGGTGACGCTCGTCCTGAACATACAGAAATTATAATTCAATCAAATTTAACTTGGACTTCAAGGGCTACGGCATTCGATATGAAGGCATTGGATAAAAAACTTGATATTCATAAAAAGCAATCGGATACTAATCACGTTGATTATATATTCACTGACAAAACGGACGCTCGTTTAATTGACGCTGTAAAAAAGCTTAATGATCGTAAAACCAACGAAAAGAAAAGCGATATTACTGTTGAAATGTTTATGGACGCTCAATTTTCTGCTGAACAAGAGTTTATTAGAAAGCTCATTATATCAAATTATGAAGATATAAATTCTTATTTCATAACACGTGTAGAATTACTTATTCGTCAACAAATTTATCAAGATTATCAAAATGAGATTTTTGCTTCAGTTGAAACGGATAAAGTTAATGAAGCTTTACAAACAAAATTAGATAATTTAGTTAAACAAGCGAAAGAAGGTTATGATTTAAATGCAAAATCTTTTGAAACATTTGTTACGGGATTAACCAAAGATTCATTTATTTACGCTGTTCCTGCGCAATATGAACATCAATATGGATTTGTTAAGAATATGCTTTTACCATTTAGCGCTGATCAAACCACAACATTAACTGCGTATAAAACAATGTATGGCGTAACAAGTTCTGAATATTTAAGCAAACGCGCGCAATTATCTCAAGAAATCAAAGTTACAGATTTTATTGACGCTCCAAAAGCGGAAGATGAAGATAAAGCGCTTGCTGGATTTACTGTTGAAGGCATTGAAGTTATCGGATCAACTTTTTTTGAAGATAAATTAATAGATATTTCCGCTGAAAAATTCGTAGAGTTGATGTTCCGTTATAACACTGATACTGCTCAACATAACTCAACTTATGATTATGTTATCGCTAAACAAACACCTGACGCTACTGGCACTAAAGACAAATGGGTTAAAGAGTTTGCAACAGTTGCTCGCAGACTTGCTAATGACCAAGGCGGAAAAATCGGTGGTATAGGTTACGCTTTAACTGATTATGGCGTGCATATTATCTTCTACGCTGGCGACGTTGTCGCTGACTCTTTTGATTGGGCTACAAAATTATCCAACCAAACAGGCGCAGGCACTCCAGCTTATAGATTTTATAAACTTTACTACGAAGCAATTAAAAATACCGTTTATTCAAAGAAAATGGATACAGTTTATAAAGAATATGAAACTGCTAAAAAAATCAATGTCTATAACAACGTCTTAAAAGAATATTGCGAAGGTTATGGCATTAAACTTAAATAAAAATTATATTTAATTATATTTTAATCGCCTCCTTATTTTAAGGAGGCGATTATTGTTTTTTTATTACAAATAATATTTAATATCTTATTATTACAAATAATATTTAATATTTTATTATTTTTGTTTAGAATTCTTTTTATTTTCTAATTTATGTTTTAACATTTTAACAATCTTATAATTTTGCAAT
>JAVVUQ010000054.1:2895-10706 GCA_036653075.1 Clostridia bacterium
TAATATTTAATATTTTAACAATCTTATAATTTTGCAATTAATATTTAATATTTTAACAATCTTATAATTTTGCAATTAATATTTAATATTTTATTATATTTTATATTTAAATTACGTATATAATTGTTTGAATATTATAAATTATTTATCCTTTATTAAATCACGAACAATTGAGCCGCACATTAGCATACCGCAAACTGATGGAACGAAAGAAACGCTACCTAAAATTTGGTGTCTATCTAAAGGCGGTGGTAATTGTGATTCATTTACAAGTTGTACGTTTTGAGTATTTTCATAATAAACATCTTCAGATGTTGAACAAGATAATTGGTCAATTTTTTCAATATTTGGTGCATTTATTATCAAGTTCGAATGAGGCGATAGCGGCAAATCAGGAGAATAAACAACTTTCAAAGAGTGAACGTTACGTTTTTTTAATTCGTGGCGCATTACTTTTGCTAAAGGGCAGCCCGATGTTTCATAAATATCACAGGTTTTGAAGTTTTCTGCGTTAAGTTTGTTGCCAGCGCCCATAGCAGAAATTAAAGGTAGATTGTTTCTATCGCAATAAACCGCTAATGCTATTTTGCTTGTTATTGTGTCGATGCAATCGGCAATATAATTAAAGCGTTCCAATTTAAAATCCTCAATATTATCCGCTGTTAAAAAGGAGTTTAATATTGTAACTTGGCAATCGGGGTTAATGTCTTGAATTCTGTTGCGCATTACTTCTGTTTTGTATTTTCCTATGGTTGAATTTAAGGCAATAATTTGGCGATTGATGTTGCTTTCTGAGATGATGTCGTTATCTACAAGAGTAATTTCGTTTATTCCGCTTCTCGCTAAGCCTTCGGCGCAATATCCGCCTACGCCGCCGATTCCGAAGATAATTACTTTTGAATGGTATAAATTGTTCATTTTATTGCCAATTAGCAATTCGCTTCTATTAAATCTTTTATTTAACGGCATATGACTCCTATTATTATTTGTAATTTATTTTATAAGTAATTTAGCTTAACAATCACGTTTTATAAGTAATTTAGCTTAACAATTACGTTTTAAAGCAATTTAGTTTGAATTATTACGTTTTATAAACAATTCGACGGCAATTTTCGCAAACGATGAAGCCAAATTCGTCTATTTTAGAAACTGTTCCA
The DNA here is from genome assembly GCA_036653075.1 of Clostridia bacterium. GTDB lineage: Bacteria > Bacillota > Clostridia > Christensenellales > CAG-314 > JAVVUQ01. The sequence continues at coordinate 4,053 of JAVVUQ010000054.1, forward strand.
AGTGGAATGTTCATATTGCAGCCGCTGCATCGGTCTGAACCTTTTAAGGGGACGGCAGCTGGCATAATTGCTTCGGCTGAAAGTTTTTTATAGGCATCTAATAATTTTGGATGAATTTTATGTTCAAGCGCTGTCATTTCATTTTTTATTGCGTCCAATTCACGTGAGCGTTGAATAACGATTGCGTCATATTTTTCTCTATTTTCTTTATATAATTTTTTATAAGCGGGTACTTTAGCGCGAAAATCTTCAAAACTCTGCATTAGCTGTTCTACTTCGATAACAATTAAAGATATATCTTTTTCTTGTGATTCAATAAGTTTAGTTAGTTGTGAGGCTTTCTTTTCTAAATAATTCAATTCGCCAATGTCTTCTGAATTATCCACTTGCATTTCATATTCGCCGATAATTTTATTATTTTTTTCAAATTCTATTGATAAGTTATTCAATACTTTGTTTAACTCATTTACTTGCGTGTCCATTTTTTTTAGCGCATCTTCCGCATCTTTTAAAAATCGTTTTGCTTGATGAGTTTTTTTAAATTCATCGGTGGAGTTGATTTCATTTTTAACAGCTCGTTGGCTGAGGTCCAAGGTTTGGTATTTCAATAATTGTTCTATCATAATAACTCCTTTATTAATTTTAAGCGTACGGCTATATTTTCAACGTACGTAGTAGAAAGCACTGCTTGGCATTTTGCATATTCTTTTTTAATATATTTATTAAAATCTGCAGAATGTTCCGTTACGTTAGTTTTTCCAAACATTAATTCAACTTGATTGAACGTATCGTTGCCGCAAGATAATTTCATAATGTCATAATGTTTAGAGCCGTCGTATATTAAAAAATCCTTTTCAAACTTATACATCGTTGATAATTCTTGACGTAAAACTTCGCTGCTATGCATAGGTTGCAGTAAAAGATTTTTAGGTTGCAATTTTGCATTTTTAATAATATGTAATATTTCCATTGCGCCCATACCTGCGATAATTGCGGTATCTACGCAAAGTGATTGCAATCCGTCTTGTTCGTAAAACTCAGCTCTATCGCCAAATTTTTCGCATAATATTTTAGCTTTTTGCAAACTTTGTTTAGATATATCGCAAAAAAAAACTTTATTCGCTTTATTGTTTTCAAGCAAAAATGCTCCAATTTTTCCGTGGTCGCAACCGACATCGGCGACAATAGAACTATTCCCGATAGTTTTACATATTACAGTCATTCTTTTATTCATTTATTCCTTAGCGATAAACAATCGTAATTTATACAAACTTTGTTATCAATATTTGTTAATATTTTAAAATAGAATTTGATTGTTTTAAAGCGTGTTTTTATTTAAAACTAAATTTATAGCAAAATTAATCCATAAACAGCAAACAATAGCAGCTATGGTATAAATAGGAATTTATAGTAAGGATAACAAAACATTGAGATGTTTTTATTCTAAAAAGTCCTTTAATTTTTTACTGCGAGATGGATGGCGAAGTTTGCGAAGCGCTTTAGCTTCAATTTGACGAATACGTTCTCTTGTGACGTTAAATTCTTTACCAACTTCTTCAAGGGTGCGAGGGCGGCCGTCGTCGATTCCGTATCTAAGGCGTAAAACCATTTCTTCACGAGGGGTTAATTTATGCAATACTCCGATGAGTTGTTCACGTAGCATTGATGAAGCAGCTACGTCGCTTGGCGCAGAGGCGTTGTCATCTTCTATAAAATCGCCTAAATGGCTATCTTCTTCTTCGCCGATTGGTGTTTCCAAACTGACGGGATCTTGAGCAATTTTTTGAATTTCGACAACTTTTTCAACGGATACGCCCATACGAGTAGCAACTTCTTCAGGAAGGGGTTCACGTCCTAACTCTTGTGTTAAAGTACGTTGAACACGTATTTGTCTATTTATTGTTTCCACCATATGAACGGGTATTCTTATAGTGCGAGCTTGATCGGCTATGGAGCGAGTTATCGATTGGCGAATCCACCAAGTAGCGTAAGTAGAGAATTTAAATCCTTTGGTATAATCAAATTTCTCAACAGCTTTAATTAATCCAAGATTTCCTTCTTGAATTAAATCCAAAAATTGCATACCACGTCCAACATACCGTTTAGCGATAGATACGACTAATCGCAAATTAGCTTCTGCAAGACGTTGCTTAGCATCTTCATCTCCTTCTAACATTCTTTTAGCGATGCTTTTTTCATCTTCTTCCGATAGAAGCTGTACTTTTCCGATATCTTTAAGGTACATTTTCACAGGGTCATCGGGACTGACTTCGGATACTCCTCGAGTTAACAATTCATCATCAGTGGGAATTGATACGCCATACATCTGTAAATTAGTGTCATACAAATATTTAAATATTTCCGCTAATTGGTCGGGCATTAAATCAGGGTAGTCTTTTTCAAGGCGAATAGACACTTCATCCTCAGTTATAAAGCCTTTTAATTCACTGATTGTTTTAAATTGTTCATATAATCGCATTAGAAACTTATCATTTAATTCTATATCCATAATATTTCCTCTAAAAGTATAGTTGGTTTATAATTATATACGTTTATTTTTTTAAATATTGTTTATTTTATGTTATTTGATTTTAAAATATTTTAATTGTAAGTTTATTAATATATTATTAATTCATTATTAATAACGTAGTAATTACACATATATTATAATCTATTCTAAAAAGTCTTTTAATTTTTTGCTGCGTAGAGGGTGGCGAAGTTTACGAAGCGCTTTAGCTTCAATTTGACGAATTCGTTCTCTTGTGACGTTAAATTCATTTCCTACTTCTTCCAACGTGCGAGCTTTGCCGTCGTCTATCCCAAAGCGAAGGCGTAAAACGACTTCTTCACGTGGGGTCAGTTTGTGTAAAATAGTGATAAGTTGATCTCGTAACATAGTTGAAGCGGCAACGTCGGAAGGCGCTAAGGCGTTAACATCTTCAATAAAATCGCTAAGTTGGCTATCTTCTTCTTCTCCTATAGGAGTGCCTAAGCTTATAGTATCTTGTGCAATTTTTTTAATTTCTTCAACTTTTCGAACAGAAACGCCCATTTTAGCAGCTATTTCTTCTGAAAGGGGGTCACGCCCTAATTCTTGAGTAAGAGCTCGTTGTGTTCGAATCAAGTTATGAATTATTTCCCCGACGTGTACGGGGATACGTATTGTACGAGATTGGTCGGCTATGGAGCGAGTAATTGCTTGTCGTATCCACCAAGTAGCGTAAGTGGAAAATTTAAAGCCTTTTGTATAATCAAACTTTTCAACCGCTTTAATTAATCCTAAATTGCCTTCTTGAATTAAATCTAAAAATTGCATACCTTGTCCGACATATCTTTTTGCAATGGAAACAACCAATCTTAAATTAGCTTCAGATAATTGTTGTTTAGCATCTTTATCTCCGTCGGTCATTCTTTTTGCAAGGTCACGTTCTTCGTCTTCAGATAAAAGTTGTACTTTGCCTATTTCTTTTAAATACAGTTTAATTGGATCCATTCCAACTTCGGATATGCCTTGTGTTAGAATTTCGTCGTCTGATGGTATAGTTACGCCGTACATTTGCAAATCGGTATCGTATAAATACTTAAATATTTCCGCTATTTGTTCTAACGTCAACTCGGGAAAGTCTTTGTCTATATATAAAGAAACTTCGTCCTCCGTTATAAAACCTTTTTGATCGCTTAAAGCTTTAAATTGTTCATAAAGCTTTTGGAGAAACTGTTCATTTAATTTAATATCCATGATGTGTTCCCTCGGTTAGTGATTTAGTGATGTAATCATTATTTAAAAGTTTTTTATAGCGATTTTTTAATTTATCTAAAACTGTTTTGTGCAATAAGTATAATTTTGCAAACAAATTGCAAAGAATTGTTATATTTTTAATATTAATTATACTTTATAAAAACGCTAAAATTTGCTATTATTTACTAATATTTTCCTTGTAAAGCTATAATTTACAATACCAATTAGCTTAAAAGATTTCTTTGTTTAACCAATTTTGCAATTTCTGCCATTATTTCTAATTGCATTGAAGCATTAGCTGAGTTTAAAGTGTTTTTCATTGTGGTTATTTGTGTATCTATCTCGTCACGCTTTAGCATATTTACGCAATCACGATAATAATCTTTTTCAAATGGCTTATCACTAAATTCTACATTGATAATTGCTTCAATCATATTATCAGCTTCGCCTATAATGGAAAAAAGTTTTGACATTTTTGGAGTTTCACCATTTTGGCGAGATTGTTTGATATATTCAAATATTTTATAGGCGGTTGATCCTTTTTCACAAGTAGGATAAAAAGTCCAATCCACATAAAACTTTTTTGTTAACATACAAGCTGCGATGTATGAAACAGCTTTTTCATATTTATTAAGTTTTATTTGTGGCGGAACAAAATCAATTTTTATGTTTGATGATGCGGCGCTCTCCAGAAAATCGTCAGTAAATCCACTTAAATAAGAAATTTTATTTATGTACGTGCGCCTTTCGACAGCATCAGTTATACTACTTAAAATTTTCACCGCTTCACGAGTAAAATTCAGCCTATTTTCATTTCGTTTATTTGGATTAACATCATTTAAATCAAATTCTTTGGCAATTTGCGTTAGCTTGTAATCAATTAATGGTTGAGCATTCTGTACAAGATTATTAAATCGTTCAACGCCATAATTTTTGATAACTTCATCAGGGTCAAGTCCATCTGGCATAGACATAACTTTAACAGTCAATCCTTCGCCTTTAAGTATGTCAAGCCCTCTAATTGTTGCCGCTTTCCCCGCATAATCGCCATCATAACATATATATACGTCATTTACATAACGATGCAACAACTTGGCTTGCTCAATTGTTAAACTTGTTCCCATACTTGCTACTACATTGTTTATGCCAACATTAAATAATGATATTACATCCATATAACCTTCAGTGATAATGACATATTTCAAAATGGAAGCTTGCTTTATTTTTTTAATAGTATTTATATTATAAATATTTTTACTTTTACTAAATATTGGAGTTTCAGAAGTGTTCTTGTACTTGGCAAAATCTGGTTTAGTTACAAGAGTTCGTCCTCCAAAAGCGACCACTTCTCCCATAGAATTGATTATTGGTATGATTAATCGTTTAAACAGCGAATCATAGTACTTACCATTTTTGTTTACATCTAAAACCCCTGCTTCTTTTGCATCGGGCAATCCGTATCCAATATTCGTTAAATAAGACTGTAAAGAATCAAAATCTGGAGATATTCCTAATCCAAATGTTTTGATGGTTTTATCGCTAAATCCTCTATTATGTAAATAATCAAGCCCTTCTTTTCCGTTTTCGGATACTAATACGTTGCGGTAAAATTTAGCGGTTTGCTTTAAAATTTCTTTCAATATGGAATAATGAGCTTTATCATCTACAATTTTTTTTTCATCAAGTTGAGTATGTTCTGATAAAGGAACGACCATACCTACTCTCTTTGATAAAATTGTAACAGCTTCAATAAACGAAACAGATTCAAATTCCATAACAAATTTTATTACGTCACCTGATACGCCGCATCCAAAGCATTTGTAAAATTGACCATTACGAGATATAGAAAAAGATGGAGTTTTTTCGTGATGAAAAGGACACGCCGCCCAATAACTGCGCCCTTTCTGCATTACAGATACATAACTGCCAATAACATCTACTATGTCATTTTTTCCTTTCAATTCTTCAATAAATTTTTGCCAGTCAGCCACGTTAACTCCTGATTTTCTTTTGTAATTTTGTAATTTTAGTTAATGATTTGAGTAAATTGATTCCCTTTTATACAATTAGTTAATGGTTTTAGCATATTTATTCCCTTTTATGCAATTAGTTAATGGTTTGAGCAAATATTAAATATAATATATTTAAATACTTCCTGGCTTAATTATAACTATTTGACTTAACTCGGTTTTTCATAAATTTTCGTAAAAGAGATAAACCATATCATATAAAGATATATAATGTAATATATTTATCTATTTATTGTATAAATATAGAACATAGATATAAATAAGCGCTTACTATACGAAACCATAAATAAAAAGCAATACATACAAACGTAAGTTATAAACATCTTTACATATATATAATTACACATAAATTGTAAAACTCCTTTAAATTCAAGTAAAATATATTAATTTTATTTATTATTTCAAAAAAACAATGATTTAAAGGATAATTTTACCTTCAAGTAAGTTTAATAACGAACATAAGGAAATTCAAAAATAAAATTCAAGCTCTTAATGATAAAATTCAAGCTTTTAACAATAAAATTCAAGCTTTTAATAATAAAATTCAGCTCTTAATGATAAAATTCAAGCTTTTAATAATAAAATTATGTATAGAAACACAAAAAAGCAAAAAAACATTTATTTTGCTGCTTTCTTCCCCTCGTTACTTGCTATCGCTCGCTCAGCCTACGGCTATCGCTCGCTTGTCGCTAAAGCGCGTAAGTACCATAGCTGTAATTGTTCCGTTTACTCGCTATCGCTCGTTTTTTTCGCCGCTTGTCGATTCCTGTATTTTTTGTTTTTTTCTCCTTGTTACTTCTCGCCTCGTTGTATTTTTTTATCGCCTTGCAGCTATCGCTCGCTCAGCCTACGGCTATCGCTCGCTTGTCGCAAAAGCGTATAAGT
>JAVVUQ010000055.1:0-10696 GCA_036653075.1 Clostridia bacterium
CGTTTCAATTTCTAAAGATTCTAATGGAATAAGTTTATTTTTATCCTGTTGGCTTGTTTTATGGTAATACGGTGTCATTTTAAATAAGTTCATAATATCATTACCAACAACCGTTATTTTATTTTTCACTTCTATGTTCTCCGTTTCAATAAATCCATCGCATTGCCATTTATCGATAGCGTTAATGTATGGATTATCATAAATAATGTTTTTAAGTGACATTAGATGATTTTCAAGAGGCGAAACATTAAGTATATGTCCACCGCTTTTGATTATTCTTAGCATTTCGTCTTTATAAATAGGGGCGAAAATATTAAGTACTAAATCACAAGAATCGTTCATTAAAGGTAATTTATTATTTGATGCAACAACAAGCGCGCTATTATGTTGTCTTTTAGCGCTATATTGTAAAGCATCTTTAGAAATATCGGCGCCGATTACATCAATATTGAGATTATTTTCTATAAATTTATTTATTATAAATTCAGTATACCAAAATTCGCCGCAACCTGCGTCTAACATAACTTCGTTATTATGCAATAATTTCAATGCGATTTCTGCCAACTTCTCTCGAAGGGGTTGATAGTAGCCTTTTTGTAAAAATTGATGTCTTGCTTTAATCATTTCAGCGTTATCGCCGTGATTTCGTGAATTTGATTGCTGTGACATTAATAAATTAACATAACCTTCTTTGGATATATCATAAGAATGTTTATTAATACATACGTATTGCTTTTGCGATTTAATTAAAGGGTTATTACATATAGGACATTTTAATTGCATAATTATGCTCCTATTTACGACAAATTATAGTTATTTCAATTTATCATTAACGATAATGATATTTTATAAATTAACGATAATGATATATTATAAATTAATGATAATGATATTTTATAATTTTGTCAAGGAGAATAGATTAAAAGATATTTTCAAGAGTTGGTTGAAGGGCTTTAGGAATAAACTCGGCAAAAAATAACATTACGTTAATCTGCATACGTACTTGAGAAAAATCTTTTTTTCTAACATAACTCATACACTCCGCCATTCTCATATTTATTTCGTTTATATCGTTATGATTTAGCCAAAATTCACTTATTTCTCTTAAATGCTCCCAATAATTGTAGCAAGTTTGTATTTCCGTTTCGGTAATAGTTTCATTATCCGCCAAAACAAGCAAATCGCTTAGTTGCTTAGTCAGCTCTGCATATCCGTTGATTACAATTGCTAATTCGGCAAATCCAAATACAAAAACAATTAAAACAGCAATAATTAGTGATATTATATTTTTTTTCATAAACTGTTACCTCCTTCAACTTTTATAACTTCATTTTTAAAATTAAATGTTTTTACTTTTTGATTTTTAGCTTGCATAACTGCGTGATTACTTCCGTCTACTGTCATTAAAATAATATCCGCAACAGTAAGATTCATCTGGTTTATTTTAGTTTCTATAAATTGACGATTAATTTTATTGTTTAACTCCTCGCTTGACCATTCGCCATCAACAATAACAGGAACAGGAAATTCGCCACTTTTATTGTCTTCTTTTTGTTTAATTGGATTTCCCACAACAGTAAGCTGTCCGTTTGTTTCAAATAATGCGTAGTTTATTTCTTCTAAACTAAAATATCCCGCCGCTCGCATCGCTTGAAGTAAATCGGACGCTCGCATATTTAAACTTTTTAAATTATTATAATTAATACCTTCTTTATCCACAACTAATACGGGCTTGCCTGATAATACCTTTTGAATCTTACCATTTTTGGTTATCAAAACAGTAATTTGATGCAAAATAAACAGTGTTAATGCAGAAATCAATCCCGATGATAATGGTATTGACTTATCTCCCATCGGCACACAAGCAACTTCTGCAATAATTAAAGTAATAACCAACTCATACGGCTCCATCTCACCGATTTGTCGCTTACCCATCATTCTAAATATAGCTACTATTACAACATAGACGATAATCGCCCTAATAAATACTGTCAACATATTATTAGTAGTTTGGCTCAAAAATAGTTTACATATACGTGTTTATGTTATATAATATGTATCGTTATATGTAATAACAAACAATACATTTTGAAGTTAAAAATTTGATTATCTTAACCTCGTTAATAATTCATCGCTATATTGAATTTTGTTTCTTTGATAACATTTCATTACGCAAAATATTTTACAAATTTATCAACTTATATCGAGATTTATTGATAAACATCAAAATAACCTATACTTAACAACTATGAATGTGTGTTTTGTTAATTATCATTAAATGGGGAGTAATATCTATGTTTAAAGTAAAATTCACTGGGAAATTTATCGCTTATACCGCTATATTAACAGCGCTTTGCGCATTAGCTAATATATATTCCATTCCAATTAGTGGTTCGTCTTCAAACTTTTTGTCTTTTACTTACATTCCTTGCTTTTTAGCTGGAATATACCTTGGCGTTCCCGCCGCTTTCTTTGTGGGCGCTATCGGAGACGTTCTTGGTTGCCTAATTGCCCCTAAGGGCGCTTGGCTACCATTAATTATCTTAGCATCTTCTTTAATTGGCGTTATTCCAGGAATTCTTTTTTATTTGTTTAATAAGAAAAATAATGAAAACAAAAGACCTATACTTAAACGCAATATCTTACTTTGGATAAGCCTTGTATTTGTACTAATTATATGTACGTCTGGAATCAATACCTTGACATTATGGATGACTTATTCTAAAGGAAAAACATTTTGGGTTTATCTTGGCGCGCGCCTTCCAACTCAACTCTTTGTTTTACTAATAAATGGCATTTTATTGTCCATTTTAACAAGCACGCCCATTATACATAAAGCCCTAACTTTACAATCAATTAATAAATAACAGAAATAAACTATTATAATTATTGAAATATTGCATATTAACGCAATTACTTTAATGCGAAAACGTGATGATATTGCTCGTTGAATTTAATATTATATATGCAAATTATAATAATTGTTTATACGTGAAAACATAGGAGATAATATGGATATCAACTTTAACGATATGATGATAATGCAAAAAGAATTGTTCGAATTACATAAAGATAAATGGTCGCCAATGGAAGCGCAGTACGGCAGAAACTTTATACTATGGATGATTGAAGAAGTAGGCGAAACAATTTCTATTATCAAAAAGAAAGGCGATAACGCTATTATGAACGACAAAGAAGTGAGAGCAAAATTCGTCGAAGAAATGTCCGACATTATGATGTATTATGTAGATACCTTGCTTAGATATGGCGTATCTGCCAATGAAATAGCATCTGCGTACGTAAATAAACACGAATACGATATGAAACGCAACTACGATAAAGAACGTAGCGCATTTATACACCAAACTGAAACTAATAGCGGCGAATAATTATTATACTATTACTTGAACAATATACCTATCAAAACTAATTTTATATTAAAAATATCAAAACTAATTTTATATTAAAAATATCAAAACTAATTTTATATTAAAAATAAAAAACCGCTTATTCTATATAATAAGCGGTTTATAAATATTCAGTGATTTTATTGCAACAACAACTTTGTATAGTAATAACTACACAAGATTTCTATCAATTGATATAATTGTACTTAATATGTATATCAATTTGTATATGCGATTTTATTGCTATACAGTTTATTTTGCTGGAACTACATAATAGATTGTAACTCTTTTTGTGATTGGTTTTGAAAAATCAAATAATTCTGATTCTTCGCTTGTGGACACGTGGATATTTTTAGCTTCTAAACCAACTGGAACATTAGCTTTTTCTCCAATTTTAACAACTTGAGTGTTTATGGTTTTTGAATTTTGGCGAACGATTACGTACACATAATCTTTTTTATTGTACATTTCCTCACCGCATCCTACTAAGCACAACATCAAAGTCACAGCTAATAATATTAATATTAAAACTCTGAATTTTTTCATAATATCTCCTTGCTCTATTTGTATGCGCAACAATAAATGCGCATTGACGCATAACTACAAACTATAATAATTGCTTTTTTACAGTTACAATGGCATCAATAATTGATTACCAAATCAAATTGCCCAAAAAGCGACATAATTCTTCTAATTTCTCAGCAGCTACAATACCTACGTCAGTAGTTTCGTTATTTTCGTTCACTGTCGGTTTTACATCTTTAATGCGTAAAACAAAACGCGCATATTCCGGCGTATTCACAAGTGATAAAGTAAGCGTGTTGCCTTTTTCGCCATAAGCAGCAACGTTACGATATGAATAGTAATAACGAGCTTTCGGTACGTCTATACCTTTTATGTATATGATACGTTTTGAAGTAAACGCCAATTTTGCACGACTGCTTTCAAAGTAGCCTATTACTTCTTCATCTTCAAATAAAATGCCCGAAAGTTTCTCAATGGCAGTTTCTTTAGGTTGATATAACATTGATACTTTCATATTTTTGAACAACTTCATAAAAAACACCTCTATAATTCAAATTATCAGTTGAATCTATATAGCTTTTCGCCTACAAACTCTCTTGTATATTCATTATATACTATATCTAAAATAAAATCAAGAATAAACAACTAATTTTTTTAAATTTATTGCTTTTACTTAATCTTTTATACTTTTTTTTGATTAATTCATTTATTCACATATTGATTTATTATGTCGTATAATTATGTTTTGATGTCACATTTTAATTTCTTGTTTATTTTGATTTATTTTTGATCATTATTGTTTTTAAATTTCAATTAAATGTAGTAAAATCTGGAAAATTTATAGGTTGAGATAATTTGCTAAAAACAAGCGAGGAAGATGACGCTATTTCATTTACGCTTATATTAGTAGAGCGATTATATTTTAATGTTAGCGAAAGGAGTTCATCATCTATTGTTTCGGCGATTATTTCCAAGCCATAGGCATCGTGACCCAACACCGAAACAGATTGTGATGGAGTAAAAACAACTTTATAATATAGTATTTTATTCTGTTGTTTTATCATTAGCTTTTCAAACATCGTCGCTTTAAAAGCAACTAAATACTTATTATAATCGCCAATATAGTTTGTTTTCATTTGAGCAAAATCAAATGAATTTTTTATATCTGTAACGACTTTTATATTTTCTCCGCTATTTTTTTCTGTGTACAACTTTTTATTTACGTACCAATTTTTTTCGTAATAGCCATCGCCATTCACTATATGGTAATGTTGCATTTTAAAATTGTCGTACTTTTTGCCCTCAATTAAAATAGTATTTTCAATTGTTTTTTCGTCTTCGTATATTTGTTTGTATTTAATTTCTGTTGCTTTCCAGCCATCTACTTTTGATATAAATTTAACTAAATCTTTTGAGTATTGGCTGTTTTCTCCGCCTTTTACGTATTTATAGTCAAAATCTCTTTGAAAAACTCCAGCTGTTATCAAACATAATATAACCGCTGTTATAATAAACATAACTATGGCGTATATAGTTATTCTATTTTTTTTCACTTTTAAAAATTCTTTAATTTTTACCATCTACTATAAACACCTAAACAATTTTAAATTTTTATATTAATTAAGTCTACCAATTGAAATGCTTAAATCGTACAATTTTTTATATAGACCGCCTTTTTCTATTAATTGTGCGTGACTACCGCTTTCAATTACGCCGTTTTCTGTTAAAACGATGATATTGTTTGCGTTTCTAATAGTTGATAGACGATGAGCGATAACAATTGCTGTTCTACCGTGCGCTAATTTATCCAAAGATTCTTGCACTAACATTTCGCTTTCGTTGTCAAGCGAGCTTGTCGCTTCGTCTAAAATTAATATAGGCGGATTTTTTAAAAATACACGAGCAATTGATATTCTCTGTTTTTGACCGCCTGATAATTTTACGCCTCTTTCGCCCACATAGCTATTGTATCCGTTTGGCATTTTTTCAATAAACTCATTAGCGCCTGCCATTACCGCAGCCCTTTTTATTTCTTCAAAAGTTGCGCCTATTTTACCATATTCAATATTTTCAGCAATTGTACCCCAAAACATAAACACATCTTGTTGTACCATACCTATATTTTTACGCAAACTTTCCATAGTTAAATCTCTGATATCATTTCCATCGATAGTTATTGTTCCGTCGCTTATATCATAAAATCTTGGAATTAAGTTAGCAATTGTTGATTTTCCGCTTCCGCTCGGGCCGACTATTGCAACGGTTTCGCCCTGATGCACTTTGATTTTTATATTCGATAATACATTTGCCGAATCTTGAGCGTATTTAAATGTTATATTGTTTAATTCGATTTCGCCCTTCACATTTTCAAGTTCTTTCGCATTTGGTTTATTTTCGAGAATTGGCGGAGTATCGATTATATCTTGATATCTCTCAAACGCTGTAATTCCCTGTTGGAATTGCTCAGCATATTCCGCAACCATACGTACTGATGTAATTAAAGTAGTAGCGTAAAGCAAATACTCGATAAACACTGATGCGTCCAATTTTAAATAACTACCAAAAATAACAATAGTTACATAAATCAACGCTTCGAAAAATCTCATTCCGCCTTGGAAAAATGCCATAAAATGATAATTTCGCTTTTTAATACTTAAAAACTTTTCGTTTCCTTTATCAAATTTTCTTTGTTCAATATATTCGTTATTGAAACTCTTTACTACCCTTATTCCACCTAAGGTATCTTCGGCTTGAGCGTTTATTTCTGCCATCTGCGCACGGCTTTGCTTAAAAATAGTACGCATTTTAACGTTGTATTTTACACCGAAAATCATCATAACAGGTAGCATTACAAATAAACATAGCGTCAACATCCAATATTGCGTATGAAATACTAAAAGTATTACTAATGAGCCTAATATTTTAAGTCCAGCCACAAAAAACTCTTCTGGGCAATGATGTGAAAATTCTGTTATATCAAACAAATCTGTTGTCAATCGGCTCATTAAAGAGCCTACTTTTACATTATCAAAATATCTATGCGGCATTGTAGTTAAATGTCTAAACAAATTACTACGCAAATCTCGTTCAATTTTTGCGCCCATAATATGTCCATATTTTGTTATAAAATATTTACTTAATACTTCAACTAACTTGAAAATAATTAACAACAGCCCTATCCATAATATCGGCGTAAAATTTCCCGATGGCAAATATTCTCCTGTAATTATTCCTACCATTCGAGGAAATACCAATTCAGACGCTGTCGCTAAAACTACACAGAATAAATCAAATAAAAAAATCCCTTTATACGGCTTATAATAAGGAATAAAGTCCTTAACTGACTGCCACGTCGTTTTTTCTTGACTTAATTTTTTCTCCGCCATAATTACTCTCCTAAATCGCTATCGTATAATACTACATCATTATAGATAGTAAGTCAATTATATTCAACGCTTTGTCTATAATCGTTATATATAATATAATTTCTTCATCCATATTTATGATTTGATAAACTTTATTGTCTATAACAAGTTAAATAAATTATTTGAGTTGAATCGCTCATTTCCATTAAAAGCTTTTTTATAGCGCTATATTTTTCGTCGTCTAATTCGGTAAAACAATCATCTAAAATTATAAAAGGTAATTTGTCTTTGAACATACTTTCCATTAAACTCAATCTCAATCCAAAATACATTAATTCTTTTGTGCCATTGCTAAAATAATTTAAATCTCTGCTCAAACCCTCTTGCGTTAACTCCAATTTAAAATTTTTGTCTAAATTAATCGATGGATAGACATTGGGCGATGTTTCCTCTAAATAAGCAGTAAAACTATCCCGCATTTGCGGCATATAATTTCCAGCAAGTATCGTTTCCGCCTGCTTTAAAAATTCCATCGTCTTAATCGTATTTTCAAGCTTCCTACTCGTTTGCTTTATCTTTTCCCTTAGTTGCGTTTCAGTTTCAATGATTTCAGCTATATCTGCTATTGATTTACGCTTTTCCCTTATTTCCGTCTTTAACGCTGTCACATTATTTTCTGTATTTCTAATAATTGTATCTATATTATTTAATTCAGCTACCTTATCAGCAACACTTTCCCTTTCATCTACATCATTTTTTAAAAACTCCGACACATTACTTTTAACTATAAAGTTTTCTTGAATCCATTGCTCTTTCCCTTCAATTAACTTCTTTTCTTCTTCAATTTGCGTCTGCGCTTGCATTATCTTTAATTCTAATTGCTTGCCTTCTTCTCTAAATTCATCAATTTTATCCTTTATTTCTTCGTAAAACTTCCGATTGAAACTACTCGCTTGCTCAATTTCGTTTATCATAGACTCTTTGTACTCATCATAGTTTTTTTCAGCTTCAATTACACTATTTTTTAACTCTTTTTGTATCGATATTTGCACTCTTATACTGTTACTTAACCCTTTAAAATCATTGATATCTAACAATTTACCCTCTGTAACGCTTGTATTATTTTCGCTATTATATAAATTCTTACTATCATTGACTTCAATACCTATATTTTTATACTTTGCGATTATTTCCATAGTTGAGTTTAACGCAATTTCTTCTAATTTTTTTATTGATGATTCTAATATTTCTTCTTTCATTTTTAATTCGCCATTTTTTTCGTCATAATAAAATAGCTTTTCGCTGTAAACTTTTGATTCTTTGACAATAAATAATGTAATTACAATAAAACCAATTGCAAAAACAACAGTTAAAGTTATCCATAAAGCCGTAAGATTCATTATCATTATAATAAAGCAAACTAACGTTGTGATTGCGACCGCTAAAGCTACAAACCATTTAGTTTTTTTCTGTTTTATCGGCATTTTCAATTCTGTTGTTTGTGTTTGTAATTGCGTCACAGATTCGTTCATTTCTTTAATTTTATCATCGCATTTATCTTTCTGTTCAAATAAATTGTCAATTTCGTTTAGTGTTTCAAAAGACGGAATTACTTTATATTCGGTAGGATAATTTTTATATTTTTCGCTTTGAATTTTTATTTCATTTTGCAGTCTTTCCACTTCATTTAATATTGGCAAATACTCTTTTTTCTGTTCTTGTTTTTCCATAACAGATAACAACTCTACCGATTTTGCTTCTTGATGTTCTTTTTCAGTAATTAATTGCTTAATCTTAATCTTATTATCATTCATTTCCTCTTTAATTTTTAACAATTTTTGTATTTCATTTTGCGCTTCTATTTCTAATTCAACCGCTTTTTGAACTTCTATGGCTTTTTGAGCGCATTTTCTTTTTTCTATTAAGGTTGACTGTTGCTGTTTTAATTGATTTAACGCAACCGCCATTTCATCAATTTCGTATAATGCTTTTTCCGTCCCTTCTTTTTTGTATATAATCTCGCTCAGTTGAGTTTTAAGTTCGTCAATGTATCCTCTTTTCCCCGTCTTAAACATTGTTTGTCTATATAAGTCCAACTTCTTTATGGCGGCGTCCGCTTTTATACTATCCACGTCGCTAAGCATTTCTGTAAGTTTACGTGAAATACTATCGGTATTTATAATTTTTACATTATTTTGTGGAACATACACGCACCTATAAAAAGCGTCGCTATCTATTCCAAATAAATTTTCGCCAATTTCATCGCCGAACTTGTCCGTTTTTTCGTTGTTTTTAACATTGTATACGACAACTTTATCCTCAGTTATCCCTTTACCAAATTTTCTCTCTATTCTGTACGTTTCTTCGTCTTTTTCAAATACCAACGACCCGCCATAATTAC
The DNA here is from genome assembly GCA_036653075.1 of Clostridia bacterium. GTDB lineage: Bacteria > Bacillota > Clostridia > Christensenellales > CAG-314 > JAVVUQ01. Next base: position 9,699 of record JAVVUQ010000055.1, read on the forward strand.
ACTTTGACCAAGGCTCATATTTTTTTCTCGGATTTTCTTCTAAATCACTTTTTCTACTTACTGGCATACCGTAAAACATTGCCGTTATAAACGCCGCTATCGTTGTCTTTCCATATCCGTTAGGCTGCATAATTGTATTAAAACCATCATTAAATTGCATTTTATAATCTCTAAGCTTACCAAATCCTACTATATCTATCTTATCGATTTTCATTTGTCCACCTCTTGACCCGACAACGCCAAATATCCATATCTTAAAATTTCATCCTTGTCCGATTGCGGTAACAATGACGCTTTAACCAATTTTTCAAATTCACTGTATAACGACAATTTCGAAAATGTAGTCGCAAACTTTGTTTCATCTTCAATTTTAATATAAAAAAAGATTTTATCCTTCATTATTTGCTTTTGCGCAAACTCAGTGTCAATATGCGCATCTCCACTTACACCCTTTAATGTAACCTTAACCGCATCATTAACTCCCGCTCCCTCTTTTTTAGCCGCTTCTATTACTACTTCAACTAAACTCTTAGCATTTTTACTTATATCAACGCTTATATCATAAAATCTATGCCCTTCAATCTTCCTAAAACTTGTTAAGCACTTTCCATCTTCTATTTCTAATTCAACATATCCCTTTTCTCCCGTTTCATCAAACCCTCTTGCGCACGGCGTACCACACATTACCCACTCGCCTCGCCCAGCTTTTCCACTATTATATGTATGATAATGCCCTAACGCTAAATAATCACACGCCTTGTCTTGCAACCACTGTACGTTAACTGCATATTCATCATCACTTCCATATAACAACGGCGCCGCATGCGCCATAACTATATTAAATTTGCCCTCCGCTAATTTCAATCCCTTCCAATCTTCCATTGTCGGCCTTTCCGCCGCCGTCAATACTACCCCTTTCCCTATTTCTATACTCGAAAATTTGTCACCAAACATCTTGACATTATTAGGAAAATTCATCATCATCTCTTTTGGCATCT
>JAVVUQ010000056.1:0-10544 GCA_036653075.1 Clostridia bacterium
TTTTTTCGATTTTGAAGCCTATTGCGCTACTGAATCGAGTAATGCGCTTAATCGTACAGTGTACTTATGATTATTTCTAAATTTTATTGTCAATTTAATACATACATTGGTCATTATTTACCAAATTTTAAACTGTTGACATATTTTTTATAATTAATGTTTTTTTAAAAACACACTGTATAATTATTGCAAAAATTTCTAAGGTATTACATTAAAATTAAAAACTCTATAAAGATTAAGCAAAATTTTTTTATCACTTTTATAGTTCTATTGGTATAAAATACTGCAAAGGTAATTGTTATGCTATGGTAAAAGAAATCATACTTGGTCTGTCGATTGTTTTATTCACTGGGTTACTTTTGGGAAAGCTTTCCAAAGTAATACACGTACCAAACGTTACGTTGTATTTAATTGGCGGGTGCCTTATTGGCCCGTCGCTTATTAGCCTTATCTTCCCCTCTTATTCTGGAATTCTAAACGGAGATCTTCTTGAATCATTAAAAGTATTCGCTACGATTGAACTTGGCTTCATTGCTTTTGGAATCGGAAGCGAATTTAAACTTAGTTATTTTAAAGAAGTAGGCGCAAGCTCGGTTATTATCGCTTTTTTAGAATCACTCGCCGCTGTAATATTTATTACATTAGGGCTTTTGATGTTTAATTTTCCTCTATATTTTGCTTTAAGCTTAGGCGCTGTTGGAGGCGCAACTGCTCCTGCCGCCACTATTATGGTTATTAAACAGTATAAATCCAAAGGCTTGCTTACTAAAACTACGCTATCTGTTGTTGCAATTGATGATGCAAGTACTTTGATTTATTTTGGCGTTTGTATGGCTATTGTTGAATCATTAGTTTTACCTACTGCCGGAAGTTTATTAATGACGATTTTAATGCCAATTTTAGAAATTATTGCATCGCTTGTTTTAGGACTTATTATGGGCGTTTTGATTTCCTTAGGCACAAAATGGTTTAAAGGACGAGGTAATCGCACAAGCTTTGTAATCGCTTGTATTTTTATGATTATTGGAATTGAATTCCTATTAAAAGATAAGTTTGGTTTTAGCCTTTCAAGTTTGCTTTCTTGTATGACAATGGCAGCAATCTTTACAAACGTTTCATCGAATGTTTGTGAAGAAGTTGTTCCGCTTGTTGATAGAATTACACCGCCGCTTGTTATTATATTCTTTGTAATTTCAGGCGCTGATTTGAGATTAGAATCAATGTCCATCGTCGCTTTAATTGTACTCGCAATATACTTAATTTTTAGAATTGCAGGTAAAATTGCTGGCACTTGGGTTGGCGGTAAAATATCTCACGCAAACCCCGTTGTACAAAAATATTTAGGGTACGGACTTTTACCTCAAGGCGGAATAGCGATAGGACTATCGCTTGCTGTAATGACAGTTTTGGATCCAAAAATTGCTAATTTATCTACTTACAACGGAGTACTGTTAGATGGTATGCTTTTACGAATAGTTGTACTTGGCGCTGTTTTTGTTTCGGAAATATTTGGACCTATTTGTTTGAAATGGGCATTATTTAAATCGGGAGAAGCTACTCCGCTTCCCAAAAAAATTAAAAAATAACCTAATTTATAACTATAAATAATTATATATTCAATACATTTTAAACTTTAAAACATAAAAAAGAGGAGATTTGTTTAAATCTCCCCTTTTTTTAAGTTAAAATCAATAATATAGATGTTTATATTAGCTATCGCTTTATAATATAAAATAATTATACTTTATAAACAAGTATGATATAACATAATTACATTTTATAAACAAGTATGAAATAACATAATTACATTTTATAAACAAGTATGAAATTCGACGCTAATATAAGTAATTATACATTTGTGTATAACTTTACAATTTCTATTAAAATGTCGACAATTTTTTCCATTGATTGTATTGGTATAAATTCATAAATACCGTGGAAATTATATCCGCCTGTGCAAAGGTTTGGGCAAACCAACCCTTTAAATGATAAATGCGCTCCGTCTGTGCCGCCTCTAATTGGCATCACCTGAGCAACAACGCCTAATTTTGTCATCGCTATCTCTGCATTTTTAATCAAGTGCATATGCGGTAAAACTTTTTCTTTCATATTATAATATGAATCTTTTATGTTGACTTCTAATACGCATTTCCCGTATTTTTCGTTAATTAAATTGCAAGCTTTCTTTGCGTATTCTTTCTTTTCTTGGAATTTTGTCCAATCGTGGTCACGAATTATGTAATTAGCGTTAGCTTCTTGTACTTTTCCACAAATTTCATCTAAGTGGTAGAAGCCTTCGTATTTTTCAGTATATTGCGGACGCATTTGACAAGGAAGCAAATTATGAAAATCGTATAGTACTTCTATTGCGTTAATCATTCTATCTTTAGCCGTACCAGGGTGTATACTTGCGCCGTGAGCAAGAACTTCCATCGAAGCTGCGTTGAAGTTTTCATACTCAATTTCGCCCAACGCGCCGCCGTCTATTGTATAAGCATAATCCGCTTTAAATTCATTTAAATTAAAATATTTTACACCGCTTCCTACTTCTTCATCTGGCGTAAAAGCGATTAGAATTTCTCCGTGCGGTATCTCCTTATGCGACATATAATACTCAGCCATAGCCATTATTTCAGCGATGCCTGCTTTATCGTCAGCGCCTAATAAAGTAGTGCCATCAGTAACAATCAAATCTTGATTGATGCAATCTTTTAAAACTGGATAAACATTAGGACTCATAACAATATTTAATTTTTCGTTTAAGACTATATCTTTTCCATCGTAATTATACACGATTTTAGTTTGGATATTTTTGCCTGAAACTGCGCTCGAAGTATCTACGTGGGCTAAAAAACCTAATTTTACGCCATCTTTAATCGTAGCGGGAATACTTGCGTACACGTAACCATTTTCATCCATTCTTGCATTTTCAATTCCTAATTCCAATAACTCTAATACCAATTCTTTTAATAAATTCTTTTGTTTTTGCGAACTTGGATAACTCTCGCTTTTTGGGTCAGATTCTGTGTCAATTGCCACATATTTTAAAAATCTGTCTAATACTTTTTTCATAATTTCTCCTTATTCTCATTCTTTCGTTCCGCTTTTTGATTTTTATCTATAAATAATAGCGCTACCAAACAAAGCAACGTAAACACTGCTGAATATGGCATTAAATTTATTGTATTGCCGCCAAAAAATTGACTCATAAATAAACCTGCTAACGCTGGTGTTATAGACTGCGCTATCATCGTTGCTGAATAATACAAACCTGTATATCTTGCATAATCGCCTTTACCACAAAAACCTACAACTGTTGGATACATATTCGTAACCATAAGCGCCATTCCTATTCCAAATATAAAGAATGGTATGATTAAGAAATAGCTAAATGAATTAACAAACGTAAGAATAAAATTTCCCGTAAGCATTAATCCGCTACCAATAAGCATTGTATTTCGTCTACCGATTTTTTCAGCGATCATTGCTGCTGGTATCATAAATCCAAAATTGCCCACCGCTAAAGCTGCCAACATTTCCAATCCGTGAGCTAAATCGCCTAAAACCTCATCGCTGTATAATGATATAAATGTTTCAACTGCATTCGCCGCCATGTAATAGAAAAATATGGACATCAACATAAATCGCAAATTCTTTTTATCACGTTTTGTCGCTTTCGATTTTTTTAACTGTTTTTCAACGTCTTTTTCTTCGTTAGTATCGGTATAATCTAATGGATTTTTATTTGTTTTCTTACAATATTCCATTACGTCAAGATGCATTTGTCTTTTAAAGATATCTTCTTTAATAGTCAACAAAATAAGTAGTAAACATATAAACATAACAAATGATATAAATAATATTGGTACTGTATCTGGCATATTCAAAATCTTTTCACTGCATATATAACAAGTCAAATATCCTAATCCTGTGCCTACGCCACCCATAATATTAATAATTGCATTACTTCTCGCTCTCAATGGTTTAGGTGTTATATCAGGCATTAATGCAACTGCTGGAGAACGATATACATTCATCGCCACCATTATTAACATTAATACTAAGATTAATAACACTAAACTTCCATCTGCTACAAAAGGCACGGCGGCAAATCCCAATAAAGCTATCGATAATCCTACTATTATAAAAGGAACTCTCTTACCAATTTTAGTGTTTGTTCTATCTGATAGCTTTGATACTAATGGTATCATAAATAACGCTACTAAATTGTCCAAACCCATTATAGCTCCCACTATAAACTTAGCTGCTCCTGTATCGCCTACAATATCAATAAAAATTTTTTCTAATTTTCCATTAAGAAATAAGGGAACAAACCAATTGTACCCCTGCCACAAAATCATTATAGACAGAAAAGCAAATCCTATCGAAATAGTATTTTTCAATCTAATTTTCATACTTTGTTTCTACTTTGCGCATAAACTTTTCTACTTTGCGCACAAAAAGTAAAATAATTATTATTGTACTTAATCATATTTTATAAACTACCTAACTTCATTATTTTTAAAACAAACTATATAAAATAGTGTCTTTATTGCTTTTTTTCTTTTTATATTTAAAACATTTATGCAATTTACTATAATAAGTATACAGTAATATTTATCTGTAAATCTCTCAATGTATTATAAACAACTTTATATTTCACTACTAATTATAATATTTAATTAATAAAATATCTAATAAATCTTATTTCTGTCTTTGTATCAATTTATTAATATATTATCATAAATTTGTACATTTTATACAGTCACATTCATTATTTAATTGATAGGGGTATTTTTTATTATTTAGAAAATACCCCTATATACACAACTGAGTAAAAACTCAATTATAGATTATTAAAATCCTATTTCTTTTTTCGCTTCAACAAAAGCATTTATACATTTATCGATATCCGCTTTAGTATGCGCCGCTGACATTTGCGTACGTATTCTTGCTTTACCATTAGGAACAACTGGATAAAAGAATCCTGTTACATAAATTCCCTTTTGTAATAATAAATCAGCTACTTTTTGAGCCAATACACTGTCATATAACATAACTGGTACAATTGCGTGGTCTTTACCTATTAAATCAAATCCATGTTTAGCCATTTCAGCGCGGAAATATTTTGCATTTTCCATAACTTTTTTTCTTAAACTGCTATCCCTATTTACTATTTCCAAAACTTTTAGCGTAGCTCCGCAAATTGACGGCGCTAATGTATTAGAAAATAAATATGGTCTGCTTCTTTGTCTAAGTAAATCAATAATCTCTTTCCTACCACTCGTAAATCCGCCTGACGCTCCACCCATTGCTTTACCAAATGTAGATGTAGTAATATCAACTCTACCCATAACTGCGCAATATTCCGCTGTTCCACGTCCGTTTTCGCCTACAAATCCTGTTGCGTGACTATCATCAACCGCTACCATAGCTCCGTACTTATCAGCTAAATCACATACGCCTTTAAGATTTGCTATTATGCCATCCATACTAAATACGCCATCGGTAACAATTAACTTTAATCTCGCTCCTTCTGCGTCCGCTTTCTTTAACTGTTCTTCAAGGTCAGCCATATCGCTATTGTGATACCTATACCTTTTAGCTTTTGATAATCTTACGCCATCGATTATGCTTGCGTGATTAAGTTCATCTGATATTATAGCATCTTCAGCTGTGGTTATCGTCTCAAATAATCCGCCGTTAGCATCAAAGCAACTGGAATATAATATCGTATCTTCCATTCCTAAAAATTCACTTACTTTTTCCTCTAACTCCTTATGAACGCTTTGAGTTCCGCATATGAATCTAACGCTACTCATTCCATAACCATATTTATCATAACTATCTTTCGCAGCTTCAATTACCTCTTTATTGTTAGCTAACCCCAAATAGTTATTTGCGCAAAAATTAATTACATTCGCCGCTTTAGTTGTGTCGATAACATTTGACTGTTGCGTTGTAATAATTCTTTCTGTCTTCCATAATCCTTGTTTTTTTATGTCACTAAGTAATTCAGTATATACCGCTTTTCCTTTATTATACATTTTATGCTCTCCTATATCGTATTAAACCTAATATTTAAAAGTTTTAACCATTTATTATGCAAAACTGTAACCAATAGCAACAATTTTGCATAATAACATAACTTATATTAATACTATTTTATTAAATTTTAATTAACAAATTCCTATTTTTGCCAATTTAAAATTACTTTTCCGCTTTTACCGCTCTTCATAAGTTCAAAACCAGTCAAATAATCTTTATAATCAAATCTATGTGTGATAACTTTACTAATATCTAATCCGCTTTGAAGCATTGTAGTCATTTTATGCCAAGTTTCAAACATTTCTCTACCATAGATTCCTTTAAGTTGTAAACTGCCGAAAATAATCTTTGTCCAATCTACTTTTGTGTCTAATTTTTGTATTCCAAGTAATGCGATTTTTCCACCGTTTATCATATTAGCTATCATATCGTTTAAAGCAATTGCGCTACCGCTCATCTCTAAACCAATATCAAATCCTTCTTCCATTCCTACTTCTTTTTGAACATCAGCAAGTTTTTCATTCATTGTATTAACTGTCTTAACCGTAGGGCATACTTGTTTTGCCAACTCCAATCTATAATCTACTACGTCAGTTAACACTACATTTCTTGCCCCTACGTGTCTTGCTATTGCAGCCGCCATTATTCCTATTGGTCCAGCTCCAGTTATTAATACGTCTTCTCCTACCATATTATAAGATAACGCCGTATGCGTAGCATTTCCAAACGGATCAAATATTGATAGTATATCTTCGCTTAGGTTTTTATCACAAAGCCAAAGGTTCGTTAATGGTATAGCTGCGTATTCAGCAAATATTCCCGTTCTGTTTACGCCGATTCCTTGCGTGTTTGGACATAAATGTCTTGTTCCACCACGACAATTACGGCATTTCCCACATACTACGTGCCCTTCTGCGCTTACAATATCCCCAACTTTAAATGAATCTGACTGTCCGTTGATTTCAACTACTTCTCCAACAAATTCGTGCCCAATAGTCATCGGCGTCTTTATTGTTTGTTGACTCCATTCATCCCAATTGTAAATATGCAAGTCTGTTCCACATATCGCCGTCTTGTGAATTTTAATCAACGCCTCTCCCGCTTTTAATACGGGTACTTCTACGCGCTCAAGATCCAATCCCGGTGCTGCGTATTTTTTTACTAATGCATCCATTTTCATAATCTTTACCTCACGTTATTATAATGGCATCTTCTTCGCTTGTTATACAGTATATTATTGCTGTTAATAATCTAATGTAGCCATTAGATAATATAACACTTTTTCAATTAAATTTCAATGGTTTATGTCCACTATTTTAATATATTTTTTTCAAATTCCTTTTACATATAAAAACCTATTTTTGGTTATACTTTTTATAATTAATATTATTTATTTATTATTTTATTAAATGCGTATTAGCTTTTTAATCATTATTTTTCACTCTTTTATAACAAAATAGCTTAAAAGCATTAAATGCGCCGCTATTTCACCATTTTACATATCTGCAACGCCGTAGTCAATCCGTCCGATGCCGCCGATACTATTCCGCCCGCATAACCTGCGCCCTCACCACAAGGATATAATCCATTGATGTTGCTTTCTCTACTTTCATTTCTAAGTATTCTTACCGGCGACGAACTTCTACTTTCAATAGCGGTTAACACTCCGCTACTATCAAAACCTTTTATCTTTTTACCAAACTTTTTTATACCCTCAAGTAATCCAGCTGTTATAAAATCAGGCAAACAATCTCTTAAATTCGACTGCTTAACTAAACAACTGTAAGTAGGCGTTATATCAAAATGATTACCTATTCTGTTTTCCATAAAATCTAATGTATTTTGACAAGGCGCTACATAATTATTGTGCATTTTATACGCCTTTTGTTCCCATTTTCTTTGAAACTCTATTCCAGCAAGCACATCATCACTTTCAAAATCAGTTGGATTTACATTTACAAGCAAAGCGCTGTTACTGCTATTTCCATCTCGCCTACTGTTACTCATTCCATTCGTTACAACCGTTTCCTTTTCACTCGACGCCGCTATCACATCTCCGCCTGGACACATACAAAATGTATAAACCGTCCTACCTCCATCTAAATGCTCGTACATTTTATAATCCGCAGCATTTAAATCTCGGTGCGTATGATAAATTCCGTACCTTTCTAAATCAATCATCTCTTTACTATGCTCTATCCTAACTCCCATAGCAAACGCCTTTCGCTCCATCTGTACGCCCCTTCGCTTTAACATCTCAAAAGTGTCTCTTGAACTATGACCAATCGCTAATACTACTTTGTCACACATAATAGTTTTGATGATGCCACTTTCCATTACTTCAATGCCACTTATCTTACTATTATTAACTACTATGTCTGTCATAGTACTCTTAAATCTCCATTCTACGCCCAAACTACTCAATTCATCTCTAAAATTTGAAATTACAGTTTCCAATACGTCCGTTCCAATGTGAGGCGTTGAAGAATACATAATGTCATCGTGAGCGCCGAATTTATTAAATGTATTAAATATGGTATAAATATTTTCATTATTTATACCAGAAGTTAATTTACCATCTGAAAATGTTCCCGCTCCGCCCAAACCAAATTGAACGTTAGAGTTTTCGTTTAAAATTTTATTATCCCAAAAGTTTTGTACTGAAATTTTCCGTTCTTTTAAATCGTCGCCTCTTTCTATAATGACAGTTTTAATACCTGCTTTAGCAAGAGCGTAGGCGCAAAACAGTCCTGCTGGGCCGCTGCCTACAATGCAAACTTTTAAATTGTTATCACTTTTTTGAATATTATCAATTATATTGATTTTTTCTTTAAATGGTTCGACTGCTTTGTTAGATAAGTCAGCATCGCAATCAAAGGCTATTGTCAAAGTAAATTTAACGCCGTGTCTTGCGTCAACAGATTTTTTTAATAATTGCAAGTTAGAGATACTACTTCTTTTTATTCTCAGTTTTAATCCTATTGCGCTTATATAATCTTCATCGCCTAAATCCATAATTAAATTGCTTATTGTATATTTCAAATTGTACTCCTTGTTATTTTGTTGTTACGTGATATATTTATTAAATATGGATTTAACGAAATAAATCAATATAAAACCGACTGTTTTAATTATGCAGTCGGTTTAAGCATTACTCTGATTTTCCTGCGACGATTCCGCTTGAAAACGCCCAATGGAGATTATATCCGCCGCACAATCCGTCGACGTCGATTGCTTCGCCGCAAGCGTAAAGTCCTTCAGTTTTTCTAAACTCTAAGGTTGTTTTAAGTGTTTTTGTATCAATGCCGCCCGTCATAACTTGCGCTTGCTCAAAACTGCCCAAGCCTAAAACATCATAATCGAAATGTTTTATAACGTGGCATAAACCATCTATATCGTTTTTGCCATAATCTATGGCGCGTTGTTTAAGTTCATCTGCTATTTTGTTATGATAAATACCTGTCATTAGATGTTGTGAGCCAAAGTTGTTATATCTTTCTTTAAAAAGAGGGGATAAGTCGTCTTCGCTAATTGTAGGCATTAAGTCTAAGCTAATTGTATACTTTTTTAGGTTATCGAAATCTCTTGAAATAATAGAGGACATATTCATTACTACAATACCGCTTAGCGCATTTTCTTTAAACTGTACTTCGCCGCTTTCCGTATGCACAAGTTTTCCATCTTTTCGCAAACTTACGTCGCATTTTACTCGTAAGCCTGTTAATAGTTTAGTTGTAGGATTTACTTTTATGCAAGTTAAAGCTGGATGAAAGGGAATTAGCACTCTATTTTCTACTAATTTATCCAAATTATATATAGTTGATTGCGCTTTTCCGCCTATTGCAATAATTACTCTATCGGCAGTTATAATTTCGCCATTACTTAAGGTCGTGGCGATGCAATCATTTCTTTTATAAATAGTTTCTGCTGCTTGTCCTAAAATAAAGTTTATATTCAATCGTTCACATTCAAATCTTAAACAATCCAATACGCTTGTCGCCGTTTCAGATATTGGATATAATCTGCCTTCGCTGTCAGCGTAACTAATTAAACCTATATCATATAGTAGCTTATTAGCTCCTTCTTTTGAACGTAGCAGTACATCGGACACAAATTTATCGTTTTTATAGCACATATTATTTATCGCTAAATTTCCAAAATTACAACGTCCGTTTCCTGTAACAAGAATTTTTTTGCCAATTCTTTCATTTCTCTCAATAACAGTGACTTTATCGCCCAATCTTCCCGCAGTAATGGCTGCAGCTAATCCGCTTGCGCCTCCGCCTAAAACAACTAATTTCCTACTCATGCGTTATCACCATATCCAACTTTTTTGAAAAATAAGGTCTATTGTTTGCTTCATAAAACTGCACTAAGTTCATACATTTTAATTTATATAATCCTATTAGCAATGTAATAGTTGCAGCGCCTATTGCCCAATACGCTCCGTCCATAAATATAACCTCTACAAATATCAAAGTTAGGCATATCATAAG
>JAVVUQ010000057.1:0-10487 GCA_036653075.1 Clostridia bacterium
TTTAAGACTTTTCGCTAAAGTTTGTGGCAATACTCGGTTGTTTTAGTGTTTTATTTATGCTTTTTGTTACTCTTTTTTTTGTATTTTGCTATGTTTTTTATAATAAATAGCGAGAAAACCTAGAAAATGTAGTAATAATGGCGCTGTTGGCGTGAATATTTATGACTATGCTTTTTACACATTTCAATTATTCAGTAACTTTTAGATACTCAATTTCAATACCTAGTACGCCATAATAAAGTTCTTGTTCTTTTGAATATATACCGTAAGTTGTCATCATAAGTTGGTCGATGGAATATCCTTTACACCCAAATTTTTCTGGAATATTATTAGTATACAATTCTAAAAAGCTATCGTATTTATGCAAAGCTAAAATCCTTACTTTCATTGTTTCTTTTTCATTTTCCAAATTGGAAAAGTTTATATAATCTCCCACCTTAAGTTTTTTTCTCTTTTCATCAAATAGCCTAATTTCTATGGTCTTACTGCCATTTTTAATTTTATTAAAAGGCAAATCGTATAATTTCATATCATAAGTATTTGTGTTAACTACATTTTTTTTCATTAAGATATTACTGATTGTTTTTTCAATTTCGTTCAAGGTATATTTGTTTGTTTCCTTAATTTTCATTCTTGATAAAACTGCTAAAACCTGCTCATCATCAAATCTTTCAGCAATGCCCATTACAGCGGCAGTCCTGTTGCTCGGATTGTCACTTAGTACTTCCATTAAAAGTTCGCTTTCTCCTAAATCACCAATATTATATATCAAACTATTTGTTGGATTGCCTGCCTCATTCATAATTTTTTCCCTTACAAAATACACATATTTTTTAACTTATATCTTAGTTTGTATAATCATTTTAGCACGATTTGCATTGCTAGTCAATATTAATATTTTGCAATCATTTATACCAATAACACATAGCCTATCAACGGTTTATTGTCTTGATATTGGATAAAGTGAGAATTGCGAGGCTGTAGTAAAATATGAGAATAATCTCTATAAACTCATTGTAAGCCTCGACAAATTCATTAATATCCTTACTAAACTCATTTGGATAAAAAAATATACACTTGTGTCGATTAAGACATAAGTGTATACCTAGATGGTGAACCATGAGGAATTCGAATCCCCGACCTTCACGTCCGTAGCGTGACGCTCTATCCAGCTGAGCTAATGGTCCATTTGCTTACAACTCTTTCATAAGCCTTGCTATTATATAACCTTTTTTAACTTTTGTCAAACGTTTTAAAAGAAATTATCAATAAATATTATATTTTTACTATTGTAATTACCTTTTGTTTTCATATAGTTATGGATTATGCAAATATATCTATTAGTTTAGCTTTATGGCGATATTATTATTTTATTAAAAGAAAGTAAATTTCTATATTACAAATTATTTTTCAAAAAATGCAAAAATTAATGTTAAAATAGTTGACAAAGATTTTGGATAGTGGTATCCTTTAGCAGTCGATTAGTTTGAGTGCTAACAGTCATAAATTAATTGTGCTATGTTAATAATAAATAATATAATAGTTAATATAATAGTTAATTTGAAATGAAGTAGGTATTAGAGCTGAAAAGAGTGTTGCAAACCAAAAAGTAAAGGAGAAAAGAAGATGTTAAGCGATCGAAAGCGTAAGATACTTAAAGCGGTAGTAGATGATTATATTGAATCAGCCGAGCCGGTATCGAGTAAGAACATATGTGATAAGTACCTAACAGATTGTTCGCCTGCAACGGTGCGCAACGAGCTAAGCGCATTAGAGAGTATGGGGTATTTAGTGCAGCCGCACGTATCAGCAGGAAGGATACCGTCGCAAAAGGCTTTTAGAATGTATGTTGATGAGCTTATGACGGTAAAGCCATTATCGAATGAAGAAATTGAAGTTATCGACAAATATTTTCAACAGCGCGCGGGAAACGTTGAAGAATTAGTTATGAATGTGGCGAAGATAATAAGTGATATAACCAATTACACATCGGTAGTTGTAAAAAATAAAGGCGAAGAGGAATATATTAGAAGAGTAACAGTTGTGGAATTGAATGAAAAGAGCGCATTAGTTGTAATAGTTACAGATAATAGTGTTCTTAAAGACAGTATTATAGATTTGCCAATAGATTTAGATGAAAACGGAATAAAGACGGCAAACAATTGGTTAAACAGAGTATTTTGTGGAAAGAAAGTAAGCGAAATTTCTAATATTGATGTGATAATGTCTGATATATCAATAGATTTTGCATTATATAGAGAGTTATACAAGAAGATAGTGGAGATTTTAAAGAAGTGTAATAAAGGCGGGCAAGAAATCACTACGTCGGGAAGCAGTAAGATATTAGATTATCCTGAGTATAATGACATAGACAAAGCTAAAGATTTTCTAACAAAGTTAGAAACAAAAAGTGATTTAATGGAGATATTTGATACATCGAAAGGGGATTTTGAAATGGTTATAAAAATTGGGCAAGAGCAAAATAATATGCCTGAAGGATGTTCGATGGTGTCAGCGAAGATAAATGTAAAAGATAAGATGGTTGGCAGCGCAGGCGTAATAGGTCCAATAAGAATGGATTATAAAAAGATAGTATCAGTATTAGAGCATATAGGGCAGTTGATAGACAAGATGTTGTCCGATCAATAACAGTAAAAATAAGAAAGTTTACAAGGAGTGGCGCAAATAATGGATATAAACAATGACGATAAGAAACGTGAAAACGCAATGAATAATAGCGCAAGTGAAAAGGTAGAAAAGAACGACAGAAATGATAAGAATGAAAAAAATGAAAAGAAAGCTAAAGTAGTTGAAATATTAGAAGATAATACTAATGACAGCGCAGAAAAGACTAATTTAAAGAAGATGAACAAAGAACAGTTAATTGATTTAGTTGAAGCGTTGACGGAAGAAAATGAAAATTTGGTTAAAGAAGCGGAAGAAGTTAAGGCAAAAGTTAATTCAATAAAGCAGCAGCTTGAAAGTAGTAATAGTAAAACAGACGAATATTTAGGGAAGTTGTCGGGGTTGAAAGGCGATTATGAAAGGATAAAGCAACGGAATAAAACAGCAGTAGAGGCTGCAACTGATGAAGGAAAGGGTTATGTAATTGAAAAACTGATTCCTATATTAGACACGTTTGACAGAGCTAAATTGAGTGTAACAGATGAAAACACGATAAACGCCTTAGAGTTAATAAGAAAGCAATTTGAAGCGCTGCTATCAAGTATTGGTATTGAGGAGATAGAAGTACTTGGTGAAGAATTTGATCCAAATTTATCAAACGCTATATTTAAACAACATACGGATAAAGAAGAAGAAAAGGGCAAAGTGCTTATGGTAACTGCGAAAGGTTACAAATATGGCGATAAGATATTGAGATATCCGCAAGTAGCGGTGGGAGTATAAATTATAAATCGGAGTATAAATTATAAATCAAAAATAGAAATTAAAAAATAATTATGGTAACCAAAAACACAAAAATGATTGTTATTTAAAAGTTATATATAATAAATCGAATTAAAAAACAGAGTAAACAGTAAAAAAGATAATGAAAACAAAACAAACAGTAAAAAAGATGATGAAAACGAAATAAACAGTAAATAAATAGTAAAAGAAACAATAAAAATGAAAATTAACAGGAATTAAAAAACTTTTTAAAAGTATTTTAATAATATAAAGAATATAAGTTTATAGCATAAATATAAGGAGAGAATAGAATTATTATGGCAAAAATTATAGGTATCGATTTAGGGACAACAAATTCGTGTGTAGCGATACTTGAAGGTGGAGAGCCGACAGTTATAGCGAACAGCGAGGGTACAAGGACGACGCCATCGGTAGTGGCATTTACGAAAGAGGGAGAAAGGTTAGTAGGTCAAGTAGCAAAGCGTCAAGCGGTAGTAAACAGTGACAGGACTGTGTTATCAATTAAGCGTGAAATGGGGACGAACCATACAGTAGATATAGATGGTAAGAAGTATACGCCGCAAGAAATATCGGCTATGGTACTTGGCAAGTTAAAAAAGGATGCGGAAGCGTATTTAGGTGAAAAGATAACGCAAGCGGTAATAACAGTGCCAGCATATTTTAGTGATAGTCAGCGTCAAGCGACGAAAGATGCGGGGAGAATAGCTGGATTAGAAGTATTAAGAATAGTAAACGAACCGACAGCAGCGGCGTTTGCATATGGATTGGATAAAGCGGAAGGTAAGAATCAGAAAGTAATGATTTATGACCTTGGCGGTGGTACATTTGATGTATCGATATTGGATATAGGCGATGGTGTATTTGAAGTTTTAGCGACTAATGGAAACGGAAGATTAGGTGGCGATGACTTTGACCAAAGAATTATTAATTATATGGTAGAAGAATTTAAAAAATCCAACGGAATTGATTTAAGCAAAGATAAAATGGCTACACAAAGGTTAAAAGAGTCGGCTGAAAAGGCAAAAATCGACCTTTCAAGCGTACAAAAGACGAATATCAATTTACCATTTATTACAGCTGACGCAACAGGGCCAAAGCATCTTGACATTGATTTAACAAGAGCGAAGTTTGATCAGTTGACAGAAGATTTAGTTAATATGACTATAAAGCCTGCACAATTAGCTATGACAGATGCGAAGTTATCATATAATGACATCAACCGTGTTATATTAGTAGGTGGTTCAACAAGAATTCCAGCTGTTGTGGAAGCGGTAAAGAAATTGACGGGAAAAGAACCGTACAAGGGAATAAATCCAGACGAGTGCGTAGCTATGGGCGCTGCAATACAAGCAGGTATTTTAGCAGGTGATGTAAACGACGTTATTTTACTTGATGTTACACCATTGTCATTAGGCATTGAAACTTTGGGCGGAGTTTGCACAAAGATAATAAATAGAAATACGACTATACCATCGAGCAAATCTCAAGTATTCTCAACGGCAGCGGATAGTCAAACAAGCGTTGAAATTCACGTGTTGCAAGGTGAAAGACCAATGGCAAGCGACAACAAGACGCTTGGAAGATTTAGTTTAACAGGTATACCGCCAGCAAGGAGAGGAATACCACAAATTGAAGTTAAGTTTGATATTGACGCAAATGGTATCGTGCATGTAACGGCTACTGATAAAGGCACCAATAAAGCTCAATCAATAGATATTACCGCAAGCACCAACTTAAGCGAAGAAGAAATTGATAAAGCGGTAAAAGACGCTGAAAAATATGCAAATGAAGACAAGGCAAGACAAGCGTCTGTTGAAGAAAAGAACAAATTAGACGCTACGATTATACAAATGGAAAACCTTGTTAGAGATAACGGAGATAAATTCGAGGCTGAAGATAAGACAAAACTTGAAGAAGAAATTAAGAAAGCAAAAGAAGTTCTTGAAAAAGGCGACGATAAAGCTATAAAAAAGGCAAGCGAAGAATTTACAAATAATACCGCTCCAATTATCCAAAAGATGTACAGTAAAGCAGGCGGCGCTGAAAATGGCGCTAATAACAATAATAGCGGCGATAATAATGGCGACGATAGTCATCAAGGCGGAAGCTCAGACGGCGTAGATTATGACGTAAAAGACGCAGACTAATTATAAAAACGTTCCGCATATAAATAGCGATTAAGAAAATCAAGAGAAGCATTTAAAGCTTCTCTTGCATAAGGATTGGATAGAGGCGATGGCACAGAAGGATTATTACAACATATTAGGAGTGGGTAAAACTGCGTCGCAAGATGAAGTTAAGTCTGCATACAGAAAGTTAGCGAAGAAATATCATCCTGATTTAAATCCAAATGATGAAACGGCGAATGAGAAGATGAAAGAAGTCAATGAAGCGTACGAAGTGTTAGGCGACGCAGATAAGCGTGGCAAATACGATAGAGGCGAGATGGATTTCGGACAAGGCTTTGGCGCAGGTCAAGGGTTCAGTGGATTTAGTTCGGGCGCAGGGTTTGATTTTTCTGATATATTTGATATATTCGGAATGGGCGGTAATAAACGTAATTCACGTACCAATACCGCTGGCGAAGATTTAACCTATCAACTGTCCCTTACTTTTATGGAAGCGGCAGTAGGGTGTACAAAAGAAATAACATTCAACCGTTTAGAAAAATGTACTACGTGCGGTGGTAGCGGCGCAAAGAGCGCAAGTGGAATAAGTACTTGTGATAAATGTAAAGGAACAGGTAGAGTTCAATATCAGCGTCAAACATTATTTGGAACACAAGTCACACAGGGTGTTTGCGATAAATGTAATGGCACAGGTAAAATAATTATAGATAGATGCGCTGATTGCAATGGTAAAGGCGTTGTCAATAAAAAGAAAGTTATTACCGTCAATATTCCAGCAGGAATTGATAATGGCGATGTAAGAACGTTAGCAGAACAAGGAAATGCAAGTAAATACGCAGGCGGCGCAAATGGAAGATTATTACTTGTGATAAGTGTTTTAAGAAATAAAGTATACAAACGAGATGGATTAGACTTATACGCAACCGTACCAGTTCCATTGGCTACAGCGGCAAATGGCGGAGAAATAGAAATACCAACATTACAAGGCGTAATGACACATAAATTGCCCGAAGGAATCAGTAATGGCGAAGTCATTCGGTTTAGAGGCAAGGGCATAAAAACTATTTCAAATGGAGTGGGCGATTTATATATTACTGTCAATATTGAAGTACCAAGGAATTTGAATCGCCAACAAAAAGAAAAATTGGATATGCTTGAACGAGAATTGAATTTAAAAAATTATCCACAAAAGAATGATTATTTAAAGAATTTAACAGATTTATATAATAAATAACAACGAATTATAAAAGGGAAGTGCTAATATTTAAGCGTTAAGCTTATATGCGCTACCCTTTAATTTTAAAGCTACTGTTATTATATAATATAGAAGGATAATTAACTCAAAAATTAAAAATTGAATAAAAAATAATAGTCAAATTAAAAATAGAGTATAAAATAGATTCGGGAATAAAAAATAGAATTAAGATTAGTAATAGAATTAGAAATAGAAAATAAATGTATAACATAAACATAGGAGAGCAGTATGCACGAGGAGAAATTTGCAAAAATACTATTTACGCAAGAGCAAATTCAGCAACGCTGCAAGGAATTAGGAAAACAACTTAGTGGTGATTATGAAGGAAAGATACCCGTAGTAATTGGACTTTTAAGAGGAAGTGTTCCGTTTTTAGCAGAACTTATTAAAAATATGACAATTGATATTGAATTAGATTTTATATATATGTCAAGTTATACAGGCGCAAAAAGTTGTGGTGAGACTACTACGTTTTTTAATTTAAAAACCGATATAAAAGATAGAGATGTTATTGTAATAGACGATATTATTGATACGGGATTGACAATGACAGATGTTTATTGTGATTTAAAATTTAAAGGCGCAAAAAGCATCAAGATTGTGACATTGTTAGATAAACCGCAAAGGAATGATTATACAGGAATAAAGCCTGATTATTATGGATTTGAGGCGCCTATTTGTTTTGTTGTGGGGTTTGGATTAGATTATAATGGTTTATATCGCAATTTGCCATACATAGCGGCGCTTAAAGAGGAATATATTTTGTAATTATTAGTGAATTTGAAGCGTTAATATAAATACAATTGTGATTATTTAATATAAAAACAAACAAACTATGGAGTTTAGCGTTTTTTATATTGAAAAAACAGTTGATAAAAAATTAATAATAAGGTATAATAGCAAGATATAAGTTGAACAAATTGTTGTTTTTAACTATAATTAGGAGAAAATATGAATATAATTAGACTTTTTACAGACCCGCCAACGACGCAAATATCAATAATTGCAGGGCGGACAGCAACGCTTGCAGATGGATTTTTGGCTGCGATAGGATTTATAGTAGCTATATTATCAGCGTTGATATTGCACGAAATTGCGCACGGATTTGTTGCGTACAAATGTGGTGATAATACAGCTAAATCGCTTGGAAGGTTATCATTAAACCCATTAAAGCACTTAGATTTATTTGGCACAATATGTATGCTAATAGTAGGTTTTGGTTGGGCTAAACCAGTCCCTATTAATCCATATAATTTTCGTAATGGCAGAAAAGGAATGTTTTTAGTGTCAATTGCGGGCGTAACGACAAACATATTGCTATCATTTATATTTATAGGACTTTTGTTTGCAGAAATAAAGATTGCGCTTTTAATGCAAGGCGTATTGCAATCTTCTTCTTTTGTGTACTTAATTTTCTACTTACTAAACATATTTTTTGAGTTTGGCGCTATGTTAAACATATTTTTCTGTTTATTTAATATACTGCCAATTTTCCCGTTAGACGGGTTCAGAATTTTGCAAATATATTGTAATCCAAACAGCAAATTTATGCGCTTTATGACACAATACAGCACATTTATTCTATTTGGTTTAATCGGCATAGGATACTTGGCGACTATGTTCAATCTACCTCCGTATTTTGATATTTTTAGTTTTTATCTTTCTAATGTTTCAGAATGGATTTTGTACGGCTTTAGATGGATTTGGAATTTGGTTTTTAGAATATATTAATTTTAAATATTAATAAACTACATACAAAGCAATAAAAATGAATAAAAATTAAAGCAAAAAGTAATTATAATTAAATAAAAAAGATAAAAATCATATAAAAACGAATAAAAAAGATAAAAATCATATAAAAACGAAAAAAGGATAAAAAATATAATAAAATCAAGTAAAAAAGAATTAAACAGTATAATATTAGAATTAGTGTAATAATGTAATTTTTGTTTGATATCGAAAGTATTAATTTAGGCGGCGTTATAGATGGTTGAGCATATCTTTGATTATGAATGTGATATCAAAGATTCATTAAAGTTGGAATTAGACAACTTTAATGGACCGCTTGACCAACTTTTATATTTAGTTAAAGAAGCGAAAATTGAAATTAAAGATATTTTTTTATCAAATGTAACTGACCAATTTTTAAAGTATATGGCGATTAGAAGCAAAAATTTAGATGTAGATGAAAATAGTGAGTATATGGAAATAACAGCCACATTACTTGAAATCAAGTCACGTTCGATGCTGCCACAGTTACCATACGAAGAAGAAGAAACGCCCGAACAGGAGATTATTAGACGATTAGACGAATTTAGAATGTTAAAAGAAGCGTCGGAAAGATTGAAAGAAATTGAAAATATAGATAGATTATATAAGCCTCCAACGGATACGGGAGAGGTAAATTATATCGCTAAAGATATGTCAATAGAAAATTTATTAAACGCTTTTGCGCAATTACTTTTGAGAATGGAAGTTAATAATAAGGGCTTAAACATTCACAAAAATATTAGTAGAGATAAATTCACTATATCGGAAAAAATAAAATATATTATAGATTATTTGCAATATAAAGCAGAAGTTAGTTTTTTTGAAATATTCGACAAAAACGTGACAAAGAATGAAATAATTGTTACTTTTTCAGCAATGCTTGAATTAATGAAATTGCAATATATAACAGTTTCTCAAAAAAGTGCTTTTGGCGATATTATGATTATAAAAAATATGGAATATAATGGTGACGGAGAGTTTAATTATGACGACGAAACTATCTGATATTATTGAATCGGTACTATTTGTTGCAGGTAACGCAGTGGATTTGTCGGAAATTAAAAGTAAACTTGCAGCTACAAACGATGAGATTGACAATGCTGTAAATATTTTGAAAGAAAGATTTAATAAGGATAACGGAATTAATTTATTAATATTTAATAATAAACTTCAGTTTTCTACTAATCCTAATTTTATAGAAAATGTGTCGCTTGTGCTTAATCCGATACGTGAAAAAGAATTGACAAAATCTATGCTCGAAACACTTGCAATTATCGCCTATAAACAACCAATTACAAAGACAGAAATGGAAGAATTGAGAGGAGTAGACAGTAATTACGCAGTGCAAATGCTTATAAAGCTAAATTTAATTTATGTCAGCGGACGCAAAGAAGCAATAGGAAAACCGCTACTTTTTTGTACAACGGACGAATTTTTAAAGCATTTTTCTCTTTCATCATTAAACGAACTGCCATCATACGACGCATTGTTAGACAGAATAAAAACAATGAACGATATCGATAATCAGTCAAATTTATTTGACTTAATGGACAGAACTAACGACTTAATTGAACAAAATAATACAAATATAGAAACAAAGCAAGATGCTAATACAAATATAGAAATAAAGAAAGATACTACTATAAATAAATCGTTTGGACAAGATGATAATAATAAAAAAGTAGAAAAAAAGACAACAATAAAAGAAATGAAAAAAGAAAAAGATAATATAATTAATTATCCAATTAAGAAAACAAACGACGAACAAAAATTAACGATTAATGAAGAAGAATTGCCAGAATTTTTAAAAGGCGAAGATATTGAAATTATCACCTCAGATTAATAAAAATGACAAACAATTATAAAAACATTAGTATAAAATAATAAATAACCATATAAATATT
>JAVVUQ010000058.1:0-6704 GCA_036653075.1 Clostridia bacterium
TAGGACCGAAGATTTTTTCACAGAACAAACCATCTCTTTCAGGTTTGTGCGTTCTGTAGTTAATAGTTTCCGGTTTTAGAACTTCCCCTCTTGAATCCTGTAAAATAGATTCTGGCGAAGCTAAACCGATGGTTATTTTATTAAATCTACTTGATTTATTTTTATTTGACATAATTTAATTTTTGATTAAAAGATTAAAAGTTTGAAAGATTTAAAAATCACTTTCGCTCTTATCATCTCAGAGTTAATTAATGTTTTAATTTTTTAATGTTTTAAAAATTAGTATTTTAATATTTTAATAATATTTATGTAAACAAAAAAACGTCGATGTCATAAACATCGACGTTTTAAATAAAAAAGTTTTTAATTATTTATTTTCTGTTGTTTCTACTGGTGCGATGCTTGGCTTAGTTAATCTAATAACAAGTATAATCCAACCAACTATTGGTAGTAATAACCAAAATACGTTTGTCCAACGATGTCCTGCGTCATTTAATCTACGTACCATAATAGCTAAATCAGGAATTAAAACAGCAAGGCTAAATATGTACGCAATAAAGGCAATTCCTGGAATTAGACCTAATACAAAGAAACCCGTGTTAATAACTACGTTAACAAGGAATGTCCACCAAAACTCTGGAACAGTTGCTTTTCCTCCAAAGTTTACATAGTTTGTCCAAAACTTTTTGTAAATATCGATTATATTTTTCATATTTCCTCCATTCTCATATAATATGAGTATAATAGTATATTCATACTATACCCTAAAATGTTTTTTGTCAACAATTCTTTTATAATATACAAAACATTTGTTGTTGTTTAATGAAAATTGTAATCATTACACTTGTATAGAACCATAAAATCACTTATTTATGGATAAATTGCTTTATATTAAAACGCTATTAAATATTAGCTACTTGATTTTAATGGTTTTTTTCCTTGTACTAATTTTTGATTAGTTTAATTTACAACTTGAATTTAAGTTATCTATTTATTCCAAAGGAACTTATATAAGCTCCTTTGGAATACAAATGATTTTACGGTTTAACCGTTTTTTTCAACCCATTTAATATTTCATTTAAAACGTCCATTAATTTCTTATTAGCAATTTTTTTATACCATTCTTTGTCTTTTATGCTTTGTGGAATTTCAATGCTTGATTCGATAAGTTCTCCGATAGTTTTGTCCGTAATGCCTTCAAGCTTTCCAAGTAGTTCTTTCAATTTTTCAATAGTCATACTGCCGTCGCCAAATATTTCGCCTACGGTTTTATTGCCGATATTTTTCATTAAATTCTTATAAATCTCAGTAGTAGGTATAGGTTCGCCTATCATTGTATAATAAAAATCGAAAACATCTTTAATTTTAAGACCATTCATAGCTGCTTTTTCTGGCTCTTTAACTGAATTGGTTAAAACATCGATTATTGCAATATCTTGCAACGTTTCATAAACTTTCAAAAAGTTTATAGTAGCTGGATTTTGTACGTACGAATCAAAAATATCTTTAAATTTAAGCATTCCAAGCGCAGCGATTAATTTTGTGCTGCCGCCAATTGTTCCCGCTCCTTGCACATCTGCAATTGTCAATTCATAAAGATTTTTTATAACTAAATTTAGTTTTTCTGTTTTATACATAGCGTTAGCAAAAAACATATCAGCGTAAACACCTATCGGAGTTTCTTGTGTAAGTTGCTTTTTTGCCGTTTCATCACCTTCAAGTATTTTAGATAATGAAATATTATAAGCTAATTTAAACTGCGCCGTTTCAGTAACCGACAAAGGCAATTTTTTGTTGCCTAAAATCAGTTGTCCTATCGTTATGCCGTCTACCATTTTTGCCAACGTTTTTACATCGCCAATCGATTCAATGTCTGTTATTTTTTCTAAATTGTTTATTATAACAGTAGGAAAATTAGCCGCTGGAAATTTTCTCGCAAACTCCGCTGTAATAGTTACATCTCCTTTCGCCATTTCAAAAACATACTTGGAATCAACGGATACGATTTTATTATCGATTTTCCAAGCATAAACAACAAATTTATCACTCCCGTTTTCTTTTCCAGTCGCTTCGACAGTAACTTTGCTTTTTTCTGTATATTGCCCGCCACCTTTTACGGTTCCGTATTTTTCATCGCACGTAACCGTAACTTTATATGTGATTTCCTTTGGATCTTGATTGTTTCCGTTAACCAATATAATTCCAATTGTCACCGAAACGGCAATAATAACACACACCAACACAATTATTAATATGTTACTTTTAACGTTGCTTTTCATTTTTTCTCCTTTTATATTTAATGCTATTAATTATTTAGCTTTTATTAATATCTAATTGTATGCTTTTTTATATTTCCATATCTTCTATAACCATTTGTAAAATGTCGGCGATTTCTGGATTTTTTACTAAGCTATTTCGCAATTGCTCAATGCTTTTACCAATAAATAATTCATTTATATCACAATACGCTTCACAATCTATACTATCCGTATATACTACTGCATTTTTAATTATACCATCGCTACATTTATACGCAACTTCAGCTCCACCCCAACTAAATCGAGCTTTAACTTTTTTGTCAAAATCAACAACTTTATTGTATAACCATTCTTTTGACGATAAAAATTTTATATATCCATCAACTACGTCTTTATTAACATCGCTTTTTGTAATCAACTCAGATTTTAATCCATACGCTTTTTCAGCCGATAGTAAAATCGCTTCGCTCATATTTTCTCTATTAATATTAGCAATTTCACTTAAATTAACCACTCTACTTTGAACGCTCTTTACGCCCTTAGCCGATAATTTCTCTTTATCAACATTTAAGTATTTCATCATTTTGTTTGTATCTGTGTTTATAAGCAAAGTTCCGTGGTGCATTCCCTTACTTAGCGTATGTAAAAATGCGTTTCCAGAAAACTTTCTCCCCTCTGTCGTTAAATCATTTCTTCCGTTTTTTTCAGCTTTAACTCCAAACATTTTAACAGCCGATAATATTATTTCCGCTTGCAAACTTTCATTATATATTTTATTTGGCGCTATAAAAGTAAAATTCAAATTATGAAAATCGTGATAAACCGCTCCCCCTCCCGTAAATCGCCTCGATGGCGCTCCATTATCTTCTAATAATGCGTTTAAATTAACTTCACTATATATGTTTTGATTTTTTCCAATAACAACAGTGTTTTCGTTCGCCCAAAGATATATTATCACACTGTCATTATCACAATTGTCAAATAACGTCTTTTCAATAGCTATATTTTCATAAACATTTAACCCTGTATTTAAATATAATTTTAATTTCAACTTGTACCGCCTTTATGTTTGCTTTACCTTGACAACTATATTGCTTAAATATTAGTCTTTTTTTTGTTTATTTTTACATTTTTATTTGTTTATTTTTATATTTTTATTTGTTTATATATTATTTTATTTGTTTTTTATATTTTTTTTGTTTTTCATATTTTTTATTGGTTCTTATACATCGTTTTTGTGCGTTTTTGCATTATATTCGCATAAATCATACAACGTACATTCTTTGCATTTTGGCGTTTGTGATTTACAAACATATCTTCCAAATAAAAGTAGTAAATGATGTGATTTTGACCACATCGTTTTGTCAATACTCTCTTGCAACTCTAATTCCGTTTTTAAAACATCTTTACTTTGCGCTAATCCCAACCTATGCGACACTCGATACACGTGCGTATCCACAGCTATCGCATCTTTATTAAACCCAACAGCGCAAACAACATTAGCAGTTTTTCGCCCAACTCCACTCAATGTTTGCAATACATCAAAATCATCTGGCACTTCACCATTGAATTTCTCAACAAGTTGACAACTCATCTCGTGTAGATGTTTGGATTTCATTCTATAAAAACCACAAGGAAAAATCATTTTTTCTAACTCATTTATCGGCATAGTCGATAAAACATATGGGTTAGGCGCTATTTCAAATAGCTTCGGCGTCACTAAGTTTACTCTCTTATCTGTACACTGCGCTGATAATATAACGGATACAATAAGCTCAAAATTGTTCTTAAACTTCAATTCACTCTTAGGGTTTAAATAAAGTTTTTCTAATCTACTTAGTATTTCTACCGTTCTTTGTCGCATAGCTATCCTTAATATCTGATTTTTACTCGAATTTTTAAATTATATCAACATTAATTTTAAATTTTGATTTATTTGCCCTTTACTATTTACTACTCTTACCATAAAATTCCAACCGTTATTTCGTCAAACGCTTACTTCATAGCGCCAACTGCCTTATTCATTGCGCCAACTGCCTTATTCATTGCGCTAACTGCCTTATTCGTTAAATCTAACACATTTATAATTATTGTATATTTAATAATTTAAATTATTTTTCTATTTTTATACTTTTATTCTCGTAAAGATATTGTTCTCAAGATATCATTTTCATATAAAACATACGGACACGGAACAGTTAAAATTTGTTGTACAAGTTTTGCGTCCATCACATTTTTTCCTTCTAAGTTTTTTATACTTTCCACAACAAATCGTTTATTAAAGCTTTTGCCTGCGCTTAAGATTTCCAATTCGCTGCCAACTGCGAATCTATTTCGCATTTCGATAGTAGCGATGCCCTGTTCGTACGATTTAACGGTAGCGATAAATTCGGTTTCTTGAACGGCTTTGCTTGACTCGTAGCATTGGCGTGATGCAGCTGCCTTATAATAAAATCCCGTTGTGTATCTACGATGACTTGTCTTATATAATTCATTTATATATTCCGCATTTACATTTATTTCGTGATTGAAATTATATTCGTCAATCGCTCTACGATAAGCGTTTACAACAGTGGCTACGTAATATGGCGATTTCATTCTGCCTTCGATTTTGAAACTATCAATTCCACATTCATTTAAGTCTGCTATATGTTCTATCATATTTAAGTCTTTTGAATTTAATATATATGTTCCTCTTTCGTCTTCTTGTAAAAATAATGGTTGCTGCGTATGCGTAGGCTCGGTTATTTGCCATTCCCATCGGCAAGCTTGAACACATTCTCCGTGATTGCTCCCTCGTTCGGTCAAAAAATCTGACATTAAACATCTGCCAGAATAGCTTATGCACATTGCGCCGTGAATAAAAGCTTCTGTTTCGACGCCAACCTTATGCGCGGCAACAGTAATTTGTTTCATTTCATCTAAGCTTGTTTCTCTTGCAAGCACAATGCGTTTCACTCCACACTCGCTCCAAAATTTTACTGCATAGCTATTTGTAGTATTTGCTTGCGTGGATAAATGTATGGTCAATTTAGGTACATATTCGTGTATTAATTGAATAATTCCAGGGTCGCTAACTAAAACAGCGTCTATGTCTGCGGCATAAATATCCATTAAATATTGAGGTAATTGTATTAAATCTTCCTCTTTTGCGTATATATTAACGGTAACGTACACCTTAACGCCACGCTCGTGACAATATTTCACAGCAATCGCAATTTCGTTTGTAGTAAAATTGCTCGCAAAAGCTCTAAGTCCAAAACTTTTACCCGATAAGTATACTGCATTTGCGCCAAAATGAACCGCTGTTTTTAATTTTTCCATATCGCCTGCTGGCGCTAATAACTCTGCCATTAATACCCACCTTTGTACAAATTTTCTTTATTTAAATATCCATTTATAGTCATTTATATTCAATTATTTATGTTCAATTATTTATGCTCATTTATTTATATCCAAATAATTAATATCCTTTTACATCTCTAATTTTTATTATAGTTAAATTCGGTTGCTTGGTATCTAAAACCATTGTAATTATATAAATATTTCATCAAATTGCCACATATCTTACATACATTATATACTTATGTTAATTTATTGTCAATAAGTTTAATAACAATGATTGTATATAAAAGTATAACAATAAATGTTTAACTTTTGATTAAATAAATGCCTTTAATAAATTGTACCTTAATATTTGTTATCGGTATAAAAATTAATTAGTAATAAACGCTAATACAAGTATAAAAATTAAATTAATGTTTAAAATAATAAGATAAGTTAGGAGGCAAATATGAAATTAATAGAAAGTAAAACTTTTATAAACTTAGCAAAATCTTATGCTGGAGAATGTCAAGCGCACGTACGTTATAAATTTATGGAATATGGCGCGCGAAAAGCTGGCTATGTAGCGCTCGCTGAATTGATTGACGATGTTGTTTATCAAGAATTTAACCACGCAAGAATGTTTTATACGTTTATTCAAAGCGCATCGGAGAAAACAATTGTAAACATTGATATTTCGTCTGGTTATCCCTTTAAAGAAAAATGGGATATACTTGATAATCTTAAATTAGCGTCAGAAGACGAAAAAAATGAAGCGGAAAAAATCTATTTTGAATATGAAAAAATAGCTCGTCAAGAAGGATTTACTGAAATAGCTGATTTATACAAAAATATGATTCAAGTAGAAAACTGTCACAAAATGCTTTTTGAAGATTTATACAACCAAATGAAAACCAAAACTTTATATTCCAAACCAGAAGTAGTTAAATGGAAATGCGCAGGTTGTGGATATGAAGAAGAAGGCAAAAACGCTTTTACGATATGTCCGCTTTGCAAAGCAGAACAAGGCGTTGTAATGCTAAAAATTGACGATGGCGCTAATTAATGTATTATATTAAAACGTAGCTAATATTCAATGTATTACAATATATAATTTATATT
>JAVVUQ010000058.1:6804-10309 GCA_036653075.1 Clostridia bacterium
GTATTATATTAAAACGTAGCTAATATTCAATGTATTACAATATATAATTTATATTCAACGTATTATTATATAAACCTTGTATTTAATGTGTTATATATACTATTTATATTACAATGTATTAATTACGTAGCTTATACTCATTGCGTTTATTCATTAAATTAAAACATTAAATAAGACTGTTGCAAAAAACAATGCAACAGTCTTTATTTTTAATAATTATTTATTTTAAAAACACTTTTATTATTTATCGCCAAACACTGCTTTAAGCGTCATATTTTGCGTAATAATATCCGTTCCGAAATCAAATGTTTTTATTGTAATTTTTCCATCTTTTTCCACAAAATCATATGTCCAACTTGTAATAACTTTGCCTTCAGGAATATAGCCGATTAAAGATTCAGCGGTTGGTTCAACAGCTTTTTTACCTTCTTCAACTAATTGACCTTTAGCTAAAACGCCATTAATTACAAATGCAATCTTAAACCATTTTCCGTCTAAATATTGCGCATAAGCATTAAGATAGTATTCGCCATTGTCGTCTTTGCTATAAAAAGTATCATATTTCCATTCGCTAAAAGTTTTGCCGATTATTTCTGGCGCAATTGGATCTGATGGAACATCGCCATAAGCAAAGAATTTTTCCAAAAATACTTTACCGTCTATATCGTGATAAATATATTTAACGGCTACGCCAATATATTTAGCTTTAAAGGTAACGTTTTCTGTTATAACTTCTACAAAGTTTTCCCACCCTGCAAAGTTGTAGAATGGTTTATCTTCCATAGTTGGAATTTGCGTTGCTAATAAGCTTGCGCCATACGGAACATTTTCAATTACCTTAATCTCTTTATCGTTTTCGTCTACAAATCTCACGATAAATTTATGAATTTCAAATTTAGCGGTATATCTTACGATAGTACCATTTTGCTCAACAGATAAAACCCATTCAACAAAATTATGGTGAGCAAACTTAGGCATACCTTCTATACTAATAATAGGTCTGTCCTCGTCATATTTGATATGTTCAAACACAATTTCTTTTTCGCCGTCAGGGAAAGCGCCTTCGCCAGCGTCAAATATCCAAGTAACATACTCTTTGGTAATTGATGCTTTAACTACAAGATTGCTTTGTATATTAGTAAAATCTTTATCCCACAAAACAACATCGCCCGTTTCAATTTGAATGTTTGGAGCAACCGCATTTTCGCCACGTTTAACAATTTGTCTTTCTATTTCGTTGTCGTTAGCATCTAAAAATGTTACAACAAAGCTATTAAATTCAACATCGCTAACTCTATATGCAGGCTCAACTATCATATCACAAGTAATATCGCTAAGATCTGTTTTCCAACCTATTGGCGTGTATAACGCTGTGTATGCAATTCCTTCGCTATTAACCACTGTTACGTATTGAGCTTCAGGAAGCTCGCACTCAGCTTTTTCGTGGCGCAAAACAACCTTTGTATCGAACACTTTGCCGCTGCAGTCATAGAAAACGACATTATAATATAACTTCGTTCCATCAGTTGAGCAGCTGCTAAACACTAACAGCGCCGCTACTAAAAGCAACAAGAAAATCATAATCCTTTTAGTTTTCATAAAAATCTCCTTTGATGAGTTTTGATACTCCCTTTATATAATAGACAATCAATTGACTATTTTAGCTAAATTAATAAACGCACGTATCTATATTTTACGTTAGCTTCACTAACTGCAAAATATAGATATTCACAAAAATTCAACTCAAACACCATATAATAGGAAAACTATTTACAATCTGATTGAATCGCCGATTATCCATATACTATTATGAATCTATTGTAACACATCACGCAATAAATTTCAAGTGTTTTTTAATATTTTTATAATAAAATATAAAAAAACCCCACAAATAACATTCTGCAAATCAAATTTTAAAATAACAGAGGTTATTTGTGAGGATTATACTATAAAATCAACTTAGATTTTAAAATAAACTTAGTTTATTATATAATTTTTGTTTTATAGGAAATTTTTGTATACTAACCAATAAAGTAACCTTTAAGTTTACGAGCTTCACATATACGGCCGATAGCAACCATAAATGCGCTTAAACGCATTGTTGTGTTCATACTCTTTGAAAGGTCATAAACTTGCGCAAACGCTTTCTGCATTTGAAGTTCAAGTTTAGCGTTAACATCTTCTTCTGTCCAATAGTAATTAGCAAGGTTTTGTACCCATTCGAAATAGCTAACAACAACACCGCCGATATTTGCTAAAACGTCAGGAACAAGGATAATACCTTTCTTGCTGAAAATTTCGTCAGCTTCAACAGTTGTAGGACCATTAGCGCCCTCAACAATGTATTTAGCTTTAATGTTATCAGCGTTAGCTGCTGTAAGTTGATTTTCCAAAGCTGCTGGAACAAGCATATCAACGTCAGCTGTAAGAACCATTTGGTTTCCTTCTGGATTAGCTACAAATGTTACGCCTTCTTTCTTATAATCTTTAAGTAATTTACGTTGTTTTGAGAATGCCAAAACTTCGTCGATGTTCAAACCGTCTTTGCAATAAAGTCCGCCTGATACGTCGCTGATAGCAACGATTGTTGCGCCTTCAGCAGCGATAAATTTAGCAGCTGTTCCACCAACGTTTCCGTTTCCTTGAACTGCTACTGTAACATCTTTAAATGTTTTGCCTTCACGCTTTAATAATTCACGAGCTGCAATCATAACGCCTCTGCCTGTCGCTTCTGGACGTCCTAAGCTTCCGCCAATCGCTTGCGGTTTGCCTGTAACTACTGCAGGTTGATATTTGCCCGTAACTTTTGCATAAGTATCAACTATCCAAGCCATAATTTGTCCGTTTGTATTAACGTCTGGCGCTGGAATATCTTTGTCTGGTCCGATAAGAGGAGCGATAGCCGCTGTATAAGTACGAGTAAGTCTTTCAAGTTCACCCATTGATAATGTGCCTGGATCAACCTTTATGCCACCTTTGCCTCCGCCATAAGGAATGTCAGCAATAGCGCATTTAAACGCCATCCAAGCTGCCAATGCTTTAACTTCGTCCATATCACTGTCTTGATGATAACGAATTCCACCTTTGTATGGCCCTCTTGAACTATTGTGTTGAACACGATAACCTTCAAAAACCTTAACTGTACCATTATCCATTACGATTGGTAAAGAAACTTGTAATTGCTTTTCAGGGTATTTTAAAAACTCATATTCGTTTTCAGGAAGTTTCAGCATTTTTGCTGCGCTCTCTAATACCGCCAACATATTGTCATACGGATTGTATTTTGCCATTATTGTAGCCTCCAAATATTATATTCATAATAAAGCACCTAACTAAAAACCAAACTAATAACCTATGTTAAAAAGCATACGTTAAAAAAGCTTTTCTCAAATGCCATTTCAATTATACCATAGTAACCAATAATGTCAACTACATTGATAAAAAAAACGCATTCTTTTTGCTTTATTAATATAGTGCATTAACTAAGACAATACAATTTTTATAT
>JAVVUQ010000059.1:0-10042 GCA_036653075.1 Clostridia bacterium
ATGCTAATCTATCCTTTATATTTTAATATAATAATTTATTATAATAATTTATTATAACCAATTTATTATATATAATCTACTCTAAACAATTTATTATAAGCAATTTACTATAAGCGCTTATTGTAAATTGTTAAGATATTCAATTATTATATTCAATACTAATAATAATCCTATTAATCCTTTACATTATATAGACGAGATAAGCATTCATATTTTGGACAAGTTTTTAAAAGATTTTCAAGTTTTTTTATTCCACGTTTATATTTTTTATAAACAGTCATAATCTTAAGATTGTTTTTTTGCGCTATTTCTTTAAAAGTATATTCTTCAAAATGTTTTTCCATAATAATACATCTTGTTTCTTTATCAAGATTAAACAATAAGTCATTGACTTCATCGGCTAAATCAGTGTCTATATAAGGATATCTTTCTTCTAATAACTGTTCTTCGCTAATAATTTCAATTTTACAATATTTGGGACTTTTTATCATTGAACAAGCAATATTATGAACAAGCGTATAAGTCCACGAAATAGGATTTTTTATGTACTCATTTGACTTATATTTTAAAAGATTACAAAAAAATTCTGCCGCTACATCTTCTGCAAATGCCTCATTTTTGAAACGTCTTACAGTCCATATTATTATTTTCGGATACAAAAAATAAAACAATGCATTAATAGCCTTATCGTTATTTATATTATTTAAATAATAATTGAATTCTTTCGTATCCAAGTATTTTTCTCCCGCAATCGACTTTATTTCTTAATATTTATCATTTTTAAATATGTTTTCATTAATTTGAATGTATATTCAATCTTAATATTTACAAATTTTTGAAAAAATACTAATAAAATCATTCATAATCCGCAAATACTAATGTTTATTATATCATATTTTTATTTAATATTCAATTCATTTAAAGCATAAAAATAAACCTCACTAACTAAAATTATTAGTATTAATATTTATACAATTCTAATTAACTTATATGTAAAATAATTATTTAATGTATCATAAATTACTGTTACATATTTAAAATTTACAAAAAGAGTAAAGCTTTAGCTTTACTCTTAAATAATTCTTATATTGCACTCATAGCTACCAATTACACTAATTTGTACAATTAAATGATTTTATTATAAATATTTTTATTTTTTTGTTATGGCTTTAATTTGTGTAATAGCGATAGCGTAAGCTTCTGCGGTTGCTTCTGTGCCTACGGCGTCATTTATTGATTGAATACCTGATGATAGAAGCGTTTGAATTTCACTCCAATTGTTTGGTGTATACTCGCTTTCTATTAAACCATTTACATAGTTGGTTAAATCACGTATTTTAATAACCTTTAAATTTTTCGCTAAAGCTATATCTTCTTGTTTAGTTATTACATTTTCCATTGCTACGACAGCTTGGTTTACTATTGCATCTGCAGTTGGAGCGCCGCCGATGTATTCTCTTAAAGATAGCAAAGCCTCATTGTATATTGTTGCTAATGTTTGCCACTGAGTTTCAAAATAATCGTCATATTTATATTTACTATAATTTTCTTTCAATACGCTTATTGCATTTAACAATTTTTCTTCTAATTTTGCTATCGCATTAATCATATCTAATGCTTGCGCATATGCTTGCGCTGACGCTTTTGTACCAACTGCTTCGTTTATTGCAATAATTCCATTGTTATACTCTTGTTTTACGCAATCCCAATTCTCTACGCTATAATCATCTTGTTTCATCGAGTTAAAGTAATTTGTAAGTTCTCTACAATTTACTGTTTTTTGATGATTTGATAGTTCGATATCTTCCGCCATTGTAATTACGTTATCCATATTAGCTATTGCGTTATCTCTAATAGTTTGAGCTGTTGGAGCGCCGCCATTATACATTCTTAGTTCCAACACAGCTTGGTTGTATATTTCGTTTAACTGTTGCCATTCCGCTTGGAAATAATCTGATTGATTATACGATGCCTTTATACCTTCTATTTCTTTTACAAATGCTAAAAGTTCATCATTAAGCATTGATATCGCCTTAATTTTATTGAAATATTCTGCGTATGCGTTGGATACCGCTTTTGTGCCTTCTGCATTGCTAATCGCTTCTATTCCTTCGTTATATAAAGCTTTTATCATATTATAATTTTCTACGCTATAATAAATTTCTGTAAGCGATTCTACTTGATTTCTTAAATCTCGTATTTTATTATTTTTTAGACCTTCTGCTAAAGCTATATCTTCCGCTTTTGTTATTACGTTATTAATAGCCAATATTGCTGTGTTATAAATAGTTTGAGTCGTCGGAGCGCCGCCTATGTACTCATTTATTCCTTTAACGGCTTCTTGATAAATATTAATAATTTCGTTCCATTGCTCTGTAAAATAATTTTCTTTTTTTAGTTCGTTTACACAATCATTTAATTTTGTTTGATATGTCTTAATTTGAGCAATCATCTTAACAAAATCTTCGATTATTATATCCATTTCTATTTCAGACGCAGCTTTCATTATTCTATTATAATCAAGATTATATTGAGCGGATATTAAACTATATGATTCATCATCATACCAATTACTATTAATATTTGTATAAATATCATTTAAAGCCGCTTGTTTAAACTGTATCATTTTATTTGAATTGTATTGGTATTTTGCTATTAATTCTACCGATTCCTTTATCGGCGTATCGTAATTAAAAGCTTCTTGCCCAATAAACCAACCTATAAAATCATAACCTTGCGGCGCTATTGGATCGTTTACTTTATTTAACTTTTTTCCATAAAGTACTTTCTGCGCTTTAGGCGCATTTGTTCCTAAGAGCGCATTAAAGGTTACTGTTAAATACTTTTCATTTACAACCACATATGTTATATGCTCCTTAAATGAACGATATCTCAGCCTTAACACCTTTTCTCCTAAGGTATTTGTGTTTAATCCCTCTACCATATAATCAGCTATGTTTTTGTTCTTGATTTCTCCGTTTTTATATGTAATTGTTAAACTTAAACCACTTAAGTCTACTTCTTCGTTTAACTCGTAAACGAACTCATATCCGTTTAGGTTTAATTCTATCTTTGTAATAGGATTTCCTATATCGCATCCTACTAATACTCCCAACGCAAGTATCAACAACACAATTATTAATAGTCTGTTTTTCATCTTGTTCTCCTTTGTAGTAGCCACCAATTGTGGTGGCTACTAATACATTTCTAATTTTGTCTATTATTAAGTTTCAATAATTGCATTTCTATTATTTCTTTTTGTTTTTATTTCATTTTTAATCCTATTTTTTAACTTTAACACTAACAATTTCATTAATAGATTGAATTATTTAGCTTAATTCATAATCTAAAACTATTTTGCATTGTGATTATTTTACTATTATTGTTTTAAAATATGTTGTCCAAATAAGATTTCTGTACGTGTCGTTTCCGTTACATATTAATTCCAATTCCACGTCCATTTTTTCAATATGTTTAACAAAGTTTGATTGATAGTATTTTGCTCCTTCAATATATAATCCTTCCAAAGCTGGAGCAGTTTCGCTTAAAAACGTTAATGTCTTTAAGTTTAAGCAATCATAAAATGCTTTGTCGCCTATTGATTTCAATGTCGATGAAAAAGTTACATTTTTAATGTTATTATTTCCGTAAAACGCATTTATTGAGATTTTTAATAATCCTTCGTTTAATTCAATGGTTTCTGCGTTTCCATAATAATGATATAAAACTGTTTTTTCAGCGTTATATAATGTATCATTTTCGTAAACAAAAGTTTTGCAGCTTTCGTCAAGTATTATATTTTTAATATTAAAGCAACCATAGAAAACACTACTAAAATCAAATGATTCAGTATTATATAAAGTTACTGTTTCTAATAATTCGCAATTTTCAAAAGCAAATAAATGTACATTTTGTATATTGTAAAGTGATACATTTGTCAATTTTGTATTTGCAAATGCGCTTCCGCCAATCAATTCTACTTTAGAAAGGTTTATTTCGTTTAAGCTTGTATTAATAAACGCGCCAGCATTTATTGCTACTAAATCTCTAACAATTGCTTTCTGCAATGCTATGCAACCTTCAAAAGCGCCCATTCCTATGTATTCAACGCCTAACATTTCAATTTCTTTAAGCCATACGCTTGATGCAAATACTCCGTCATTTAATGCTTTTACCGTTTCTGGCACGCTATAAAATTCGTCTAATTTTGCCGCTGGATATTTGATTAAAGATGTTATATCTTTATTATATAATGCTCCGTCAACTGACGCATAAACATTATTTTCTTCGCTTACTGTTATTTCCATTAAAGATTTGCAATTATACAATACGCTTGCTAAATTAATTTCTCCCAAATTTGCAGGGAAATAAATACTCTTAAGAGAAGTACAATTAGCAAAAGCTCCTTCATCAAAACTATATAATTGTTCACTATATTTAATGCTTTCTAATGATGCGCATCCTTCAAAAGCGCTTTCACCAATATTTTTAACTGATGGAAGATTTATTTCCTTCAATGATGTGCAACCTGTAAATGCGCTATATGCAACGATTTGCGCATTTTCAAAACCTATAACTGTTGTAAGTTTTTGACATTTATAGAAAAACAAAGGATAAATAGCTGTTAATTCACTGTCTAACATTGTTACTTTTTCAAGATTGTCACAACCTTCGAAGAAAGCAACGCCCATTGGAATTCCAACTGGTATAACTACTTCAACTAAAGAATCACAATCGCTAAACATACTATCATATCCATTATCATCTACAAACGCCGCTACTGGATAATCAAATTCTTTTAGTTTATGCATTCCAGTAAATGCCCCTGATCCGATAAATGTTGTATCTTTATTTAACATCATACTTTCCATACCTGTTCTATAAAAACAATTTCTACCAAAATAGGTAATATTTTCTATATTAACCGATGATAAATTCCTACAATTTCTAAATGTATCATCTGGCAATTTCGTTATGTTTGAATGAAGTACAACGCCTTTAAGTAGATTTTTATTTGATGTTGTATAAGAACCAAACATAGTTACTGATGAACGATATTCGCCCTTTATACTTGCTGTGTATTCAAATTCAATATCTATCATTTCCATTGAAGCTGTACCAAATTGATTTTCTGCAAGTTCTAATACTGTATCTGGTACAACAAATGAACCATCGTAGTCCCATTCAGATGTCATATACATTTTGGTTTTTGCTTTATCATAAACTACGCCATATTCATCTTTGATAAGATATTCATTATCTGCTGAAATATCAAAACCATCAATTAATTTAGGACAAGTACCAAAAGCATAATCTTCAATTATATTGACATTTTTATAAAATACGACATTTTCTAAGTTTTTACAAGCATTAAATGCGTAACTTCCTAATTTTTCTACATTTCCATAAAAGTTAACTGTCTTAAGATTATCTAAATAAGCAAATGCATGCGTACTTAAATCGAATACTTCTCCATAAAAATCTTGCAAATAGTTATCTATATTTCCAACATCTTGATGGAAATTAATTATTCCTAATTCAAAACAGCCTAAAAATGATTCGCCCACTATATTATTTACTTTTCCATAAAAATCGACTGTT
The DNA here is from genome assembly GCA_036653075.1 of Clostridia bacterium. GTDB lineage: Bacteria > Bacillota > Clostridia > Christensenellales > CAG-314 > JAVVUQ01. Next base: position 5,602 of record JAVVUQ010000059.1, read on the forward strand.
TTTAATTTTATATTTAATAAGAAACAATTGAGAATCGTATCAATATCAGCATATATTTCCAATGTTTCAAGTTCCATCATCATTGCAAAGCATCTACTTAGCGATAAAGTTGAATTAGATTTTGGAATAACGAGTTTTTTCATCGTACTATTGCCTGTTATAGCGCCATCTCCAAACGATGATAATGATGCGCCTGTAAAGTCTAATGCTTCTAAACGAGACATACAGCCCAAAGCGTATCTTCCTAACGTTGTCAATGTTGTTGGCGTTTTTAAGGTTTTTACGTTATACGCTTCAAAAAATGCCATATCTCCAATAGTTGTTATGCCTTCTGGAATAACGACATTTATTATATCATAATTTCTATAAAACGCATTTTCGCCAATTTCGGTAATACCTAAATCGCTTGGAATTGTTACGTCCCCGCCCACGCCGTTATATGCTACTAAAACACCGTCGACAACAACAAATTCTTCTTTTAATTCTTCTTGTGTTAAACTATTTCTAATTTCTGCGTTTCTTATATCCCCTATCGCTATTATATCCGTCATATTTAATAGAGAATTTGTAACAAATTTTTCGTTTTTATGTCTATTAAGTTCGATGTCATCCGTTGTTTTTTGTGGGTTGTTTTGGTTGGTTTTTTGTCCTAACTCAATATCATATAATCTTTCATTTCCTGCATAGTCAATTAAATTAATTGCAAATGTATTATTTACGATGCCTTTCATATATTTTGTTACATCAATAACCATATCATTTGCGCAACCTTTTTTAAATTCATATACTGGAACAGGATCTTTTGATATCGCTTTATATTCGGTATCCGTTCCTTGTGTATACATCGCTATTGCTTGCATATAGTGGTTATCATACATATTTAAATCTAAATATGTTCTTCCATTTTCTTCTCTAAGTTTAACGCTATTCATTGTTGGCGCTTCGTAGTCAATATAAATAGGAAATTCAATGGATTGATTTACGTCAACGTCATTAACTTTTGCTTTAGCGCGTAATATTAATTTTTGGTTGTTTGCCCATCGATAATATTCTGCAGTTACGTTGCCAAATTCAATATCTAAAAGGAATATATCTCTACCATCTTGATAATATACTTTTGGAATACTATATAAATTCTCGCCAAGATATAATGTATTACCATATATATCTTCAACTGAAAGTTCTAATTCGGAAATGTTACGTAATGATGTCATAGTTAAAAATGCAAGTTCGCCTTTATAGCCTAATGCAATTTTGTCTACGCTTGGCTTTGGAACTTCAATATCATCTGCACCGAACACGTATCTTCCCAAACCTACTGCTTTATAAAATCCTATTTCTCCAAGATTTCCAATCAATTTTGATGTTTTGATATCCACAAATGAATTCTGTGGAATTGCTGTGTTATCCATAAACTCAAAATATGTCGGTTCAAATACTGGAATATTATACCAATCGCCATAAAATGACACGAAAGGTATGCTTAATTCTACGCCTTGTTCAACTGGTTTTAATTGAGCAAATCCTTCTACATATATACCATTAACATAATTTTCGTCCATATATGCTTTATCTGATTGCGTCAATGTAATTATTACTTTAATTTTTGCAGTTTGTCCTGCTTGTACAGTTAAAATATTTCCGTCAATATTTCCGTTTGTAACGCTGTAATCCTTTTCAGCATTTTCAAATATATATGAAATACCGCTCATTCTGCCATTTACAGCTTTTTCTGTAGCAACTATTGTATCAATATAATAACTTGCGTCAACTTCGCCAATATTTACTACGTTAAAATTCAATGTATATATTCCATCTTTGTTTACATCGTGACCTAAACTCATTTTCGCATAATCTGATCCAGTTACGCTTAAATAAGCTTTTGTCGCTATTGCGCCATTTATATCGGCTATGCCAGCGCCTTGATAACGTGGAGTTATTATATTGCCATCCATATCATACGCCATCTTTGCGCTACTCATTAACACACAATTTACCATAGCTTTAAGCTCGGCTGTTGTCAAATCAGGATATGTCGTCTTTAAATATCCCGCCAATACACTTGAAACTCCCGCTACGTTTGGAGCAGCCATACTCGTGCCACTCATATAATCGTAACCATTTGTGTTGTGTTCCATATCATATACAGCGTTAACGGTTGAATATACGTTTCCGCCTATTCCGCAAATATCTACGCCTAAGGTTAAATCTTCAAGCACGCCTTGCGATGAAAATGGCGAAGACTCTAAGTATGTAAATTCTTTACTTAAAAATATTTTGCCACTTCCAATATCGGTTAATATTTTTGCTTGATCTAATCTTATCGTCGCTGTGGGAATTACTTGATTAGCAATAATAGCGTTAATCGTACCTGCTTCCGTATTATGAATAATACAGCCTATTGCGCCTTTTGATGCCGCTATCGCTTGCTTTTCTTCAAATGGAATTTCTCCACGCTTAATAACGGCAATTTTACCATTAACATCTACTTTTTCGTAATCTATCTCTTTACCCGCTCCGCCTACGCATACAAATTCAAATTCGCTTTCTGTTTTATCTTTAAGTATGTCAATGAAATTGTATCTTGCTAATCCGCCAGAAACTGCGCTGTTTATCATTATTTTTGTACCATTAATTAATCCATATAAACCTATGGTATTATCAAATGACCCTACGCTAATTCCATTTTTATAGGATGCTGGACTTCCAACAATACCATTATCAGGATTTTTTGTAAAATTATTAATTGATGAGTCTATTCTGTCATTTCCAGTTGCAATAGACAAAATCATTCCCGTTTTACCCGCAAGATTGTACGCATTATTAATAAAGTTCAATGAAGCGTCTCTTTCAGTCGTAAATCCGCAACCACGTCCTAAACTTAAGTTAACAACATCGCAACCTAAAATTATAGCGTCTGAAACCGCTGCCATTATATCTGTTGAATACGCTCCGTTTTCATAATCGCTAAATACTTTAAATATCGCTAATTGCGCATCAATTGCAACGCCTTGGAAAAAGCCTTCTTCATTTCCTGCAATTATGCCCGCTACGTGCGTGCCGTGCGCTCCGCCATTATTAGCAACAGCAGAATATTCTGGGTTTACGTCACTGTCTTTGTCAGCATAGTCAAACATAAACGGAATTTTTGCGCCGCCATATACTTCATAAGCGTCCATCCAACCGTTAGTCATCGCATTACAGTTTAAACTATCATAAACATTTTCTATATCTTGCATCGTCATCGCTGGATTCTTTGGCGCTGTTGCAAACGCTCTATGATAAATATCTAATCCAGTATCAATTACGCCTACTACTGTGCCTGCGCCTGTATATCCGCTTTCATTTCTTAAAATTCCATATGTATTAAACATTTGAGTATCAACATCAACCGACTTGGGCGTGTCATACTTTTCAGATATTACTACACTTTCAACTCCCGCAAGTTTTCGCAATTTCGCAATATCACCGTATCGCAAATATGCCGAAAATCCATTGAATAATGTGGTGTATCTATGCTTAATGTCCATTTTTACGCCTTTTTCTGCAATTTGATTTATAACACTTGTTTGCTTTTCTAACAATTGAGTATTTAAATCTTTGCCTTCTAATGAACTCGCAAATTCGCCTACTGTCGAATAATTAGAGTTTTGCAAATAAGTCTCAACCATTCCAAGTCCACCCACTTGCACTATAACCCATAATTTTTCATTTTGCGAAAAACCATACCTCTTTGCGCCTACATCTTCTGTTTCAGCGTAATTTAATTCGCCTGCCTTTTTATTCGATTGAGTAAAATTCAAATACCCATTCTCATATCCTTGTTCAACATTGTTATTAGCTACTTTTGCAGTACACGCCGTTCCAATCATTACAAAAGCTACTAACATTGCCACTAATATAATTATTACCGCTTTTTTTGTGTTTTTCATAGTTCCTCCTAAATTTAAAATTTTCTTTTGCATTTGCAGAGGATGCTACAAGTTTGCTAACTCTACTTTTGGAATCTTTCCCTGATGTAATAACAAAGCTGTGCAGAATCCTTACGCCAATATTCAATATAAACAAATTTCGGTTATTATTTGCTATACGCATATTTGCGCCATATAACCTTTTTGCGTTGAATAAATCATATTTCAATTATCATACTTTCATCTTTACATAATTAATGCGGTTTAACTACGCTTTAGCGCTTTTGATAATATCAAATTTTTTCTAACTACATTTTATGTAGCAAGCTTTATTCAATAATCTTTGAAGTTATATGAAGTATTTTAAACGAATCATAATCAATTCTGACATTAACTCATATTTTTTCCACTATCAATATCAATATCAATACAATTCGTTCATTCCATAGCAATTTAATATATAATAACAATCTTATTTAATAACTTAACCTCTTGCTTAATTCCAAATTTTAATAATTTGAAATCTTCAC
>JAVVUQ010000060.1:0-9433 GCA_036653075.1 Clostridia bacterium
AATTTTCGCATAAATATGAAAAAAAAATAAAAAAATTAACTTAAAAGGTTAATTAATATAAAATTAAGACGTTATAAAAATATGGAGGTTAGTATGACAAAAACGAAAAAAATCATAATTATTGTATCAATGGTCTTGGTACTTGCGGTAGCGGCGTGTTTAAATATTCTATTTTTGAATAAAGATAAAATGCCGACAGATAATGTTGTGACAACGGGGAACTTTTTTATGTCGCATCGATTGATAAGACAAAACACGAGATTAGAAGAAATGCACGCATTAGAAGAAGTTATTGCTTTACAAGGGACTGAATATGCAAAGGCAAGAAATGACGCAATTGCGCAAAAAATGAAATTGGTTAAGCTTATGGAAACAGAATTAGTTTTAGAAAGTTTAATCAAGGCAAAAGGATATGAAGATGTAGTTATAAATATGGGGCTTTATTCGAATAATATCAATGTTATGGTCAAATGCGAATCATTGAAAAGAGAAGACACGGCAATAATTTATAGTGTTATTGTTAAAGAAACGGGTATATCTCCCGATTTAATTAAAATGGTACCAGTTTAAATTGATTAAAGTAATTAATAATTGTATAGTATAATTAGTTAACTTAATTAAATACATATAATTATTATTAAATAATAATTCAATAATATTTGATAATATGGTAAATAAAAATGATACAAATTATAGCGTTAAATAGTTAAGTATTAACAAAAAACAAAATATTAAATTGTTGAGTTTATAACTAAAAATAGCATATTAAATAAGCTTAAGTTTAAAATTATAATATCGGGAAGGCAACAGCCTCTCCGATTTTTTAATTAAAGTAAAACTGTAAAGTAGGTTTAATAAATCAAGTAAATTTATTTATGTATTTAATAAAATTGAAAATTTATATAGTGAAAGGGCAATCATATAAGATTAATTAGGTGATAAATTAATTGTGAGATATAATGATACAAGCGGTAATTAAATATTTATAAAAATGGTTGTAAAAAGAGCATAAATGTGTTATACTTATACGGAATAGAAAGATTTAGGAATTTATAAATCAATTTAGATGTATAAAGTCAAATTGAGTTGGTGCGAATAAATTAAAGGGTTAAATAGGAGGGCAACCGAGTGAAAGTAGTTGCTAAAACTGATAAAAACGGAAAAATAATGTATAGCAGCGATATTTTAAATTCTATTGTGCAATGCGCAACTGAAGAGGTTGAAGGTGTTGTTAGATATCAAGCGATAAGTAGTAAGATTAGCAAGCGGTACAAAAATGGAGTTAAAATCGAAACAATAAACGATTATATTTACATTGATGTATTCGTCAAGCTTTATCATTATGTTAAGGTAAAAGAAGTATCTTTTGTAATTCAAGAATCTATAAAAAATACCATAGAATCTATGACTGATTTTAAAATAAAAGATATAAACGTACACGTTGTAGATATTGAGTTTGCAAGTTTGCAAATATCGCAACCGCAAATAGAAGATTAGTATTATAAACTTTATTTAATTATACTATTAATGTTTAACTATTTAAATATTATAAGCATAATTTTCAATGAATATAGATAATAGGGGAAAAAGATGAGAGCGTACGCAAGAGAAATATCATTTAGTATGATTTATGGATATTTGATAACAAGAGAACGTGTTGAAGAAATTCCACTCGAGTTATTTGAATCGAATGATTTGTTAAAAGACGATAAATTGTTTATTATGCAATTATACAATGGAGTAGTTGATAACGAGCAGGAATATCTTGATAAAATATCTAATATAGCTATGAAATTCAAAATAGAAAGATTGTTTAAAGTCGATTTATCTTTATTGTTGATGGCGATGTATGAAATTGATTATATAAAAACGCCTATTCCTGTTGTTATAAACGAAACGGTGAATTTAGCTAAAAAATTTAGTACGGATAAAAGTATGAGTTTTATAAATGGCATTTTGGCTAAGTATATAAATGGGAACGCTTTAAAAGAAACAGTCAAGGATATTGGCGATAGCGGCGTAGATAATAATACTAATTTGTTATATACAAAAAAAGAAATGTGTTGCGAAAATAATATAAATAACAGCCAAAACATAATAGATATAGATAAAATAGTTGAAAAATTAATAAATTGCGAAAATAGCGAACAAGAAGATTGTGGACAAAGCAATAAAGATGATTGATGTTAAAATGATTATATAATTGAATTTTCAAATTTTATAATTATCAAGATAAAAGAGTATTTATTATAATACTATAATTACATAAAATAGAAGAATATTTTAAAATGCAAAAAATAAAAGAAACTGATTAAAGCAAAGGAAATTGAGTGATATGGGGATAAATATTAATGGAAAGGCAATTGCGGACGAGTATTTGTTAAAGTTAAAAAATGAAATTGATGAATATAAAAAAAACGGACAACAAATTACGTTAGCGGTGTTGCAAGTTGGAGATAGTTCAGCTTCAACAGCATATGTTGAAAGAAACGCAAAAAGCTGTAATAAAGTTGGAATTGAAACAGAATTTGTACATTTAGATAAGGAAGTAACAACATTAGATGTAGTTAATGCGGTTAAAAATTTAAATAACAATCCTAAGATTAATGGAATAATTGTTCAATTACCATTGCCAAAAGGCGTAGAGCAAGCGGTGGTAACGGAAGCAATATTACCAAATAAAGATGTAGACGGATTAACACAAGCGAATGCTGGAGCGTTATATTTAGGTAAAAAGGGATTTGTTCCAAACACTCCTATGGGTGTCATGACGTTATTGAAGTTAAGCGGTATAGAAATATGTGGTAAGAGAGCGGTTGTAATTGGTAGGAGCAATATTGTTGGAAAACCGATGGCGATGTTATTACTGCAAGAAAACGCAACAGTTACGGTATGTCACAGTAAAACAGCGGAAATTGCTAAAGTATGTAGCGAAGCGGATATAATTGTGTGCGCTATTGGCAAAGCGCATTTTCTTACAGCAGATATGGTAAAAGAAGGCGCTGTAATAATGGATGTTGGCACTAATTTTATAAACGGAAAGATGACAGGAGATGTAGATTATGAAAACGTTGTAGATAAAGCGTCGTATATAACGCCCGTACCGGGCGGATGCGGACCTATGACGGTATGTATGTTAATAGAAAACACACTGCGCGCAGCAAAATTGCAAAATATAAAATGATAATTAGTGTTTCTCAATTAAATAACATTATTAAGGGCGTATTAGAAAGCGAACCAATTTTATTTTCTCTTAAAGTAGAGGGCGAGGTGTCTGAGTTTAAGCAAACGACAGGCGCTACTTATTTTACATTGAAAGATGATAATGCACAAACGGACTGTTTTTGTTATAATATTAAAACCGCATTTGCTATTGGGGATAAAATTATTGTAGATGGAACGCCTAATTATTATTCAAAGACAGGTAGATTGTCATTTTATGTAAAAGCGATAACATTAAAAAATGATATCGGGCAACTTTACAAAAAATTTTTAGAATTAAAAGAAAAGTTGAATAAAGAAGGTTTATTTGACCAATCTCATAAACGCATAGTAAACAAATACTGCAAAAAAATTGGTGTTATTACAAGTGAAAGCGGCTCTGTTATTAAAGATATAATAAATGTAGTCACACGTCGTAATCCTTTGGTAGATATTATTTTATATCCATCAAGAGTTCAAGGCGTAGGCGCAGAAAAAGAACTTATTAGAGGAATTTCTTATTTTAATAATAGCGATGTGGATGTGGTAATAATAGGTCGAGGCGGTGGAAGCGTCGAAGATTTAAGCTGCTTTAATAACGAAGATTTAACTCGAGCTGTATATGCAAGCAAAAAAGTAATTATATCAGCCGTAGGACACGAAACCGATTTTTGTTTATGTGATTTTGCTGCGGATTTGAGAGCGCCAACACCATCGGCAGCAGCGGAACTTGCTACCATAGATTTATCGAAAATTAAAGAAAATGTTATTGAAAAAATAAATCGTATTTGCGTCGCCATTAATAAAAAACAAGAAGTCTATATAAATAGAATAAGAGGAATAAATAAATATATTATTTCTTTGCAAAATCGAAATATAGAAAGATACGTATATAGAATTAAAAATGCCGATATTAAAATTAATAGCACTTTAAATAAAAAAATAGATAGTATTGATTTTAGAATAGATAGTTTAATTAGACGTATAGAAAATAACAATCCTATGAAGCTGTTACGCAAAGGGATAGCGACTATTACTAAAGACAATAAGAGCGTTGAAAATATCGATGAATTAAAAGTAGGCGATATAATAAAAGCGCAAATGTTAAATGGCGATTTTTATGCAACAGTAAACGAAGTGAAATTTGAAAAGCAACAACATATTAGCGATAAATTATAATTAAATTTAAATATTATATATGCCTTATATACGTAGAAAATTAGAAAAGGATATCGGAGATAAAGAATGGCTAAAGAAGAAGTTGGATTAGAAAAAGTATTAGTAGAGTTAGATGACATTGTTGTAAAAATGGAAAATCCTAATACATCGCTAAATGAAAGTGTTGTCTATTTTGAACGCGCAATTAAACTTACAGAAAAAGTTACAAACATAATTAAAGTACAAAAAGGCAAAATAACTGTTTTAACAGAACAAATGAATAAATTGGAAGAAAGGCTTGAAGATGACAATAGATGAATTATTTGAACAATTAAATGAAAATGTTATAGTAATGGAAGAATATCTAAACAAGTATTGTCCAAAAGATGAAAATGCGGACGTACTTAATGCGGTTAAATATAGTCTTTATAGCAGTGGCAAAAGATTACGAGCTTTTTTAGTGCTTAATGCAGCTAAAAGATATGGAATTATGGACGAAAATATTGAACGGTTGGCGGTTGCCATTGAAATGATTCATACCTACTCGCTTGTTCACGATGATTTGCCTTGTATGGATGACGACGACACAAGACGAGGAAAACCAAGCAATCATAAAGTGTACGGCGAAGCAGGCGCAGTTTTGGCAGGCGATTGTCTTTTAAATATGGCATTTGAAGTTATGCTCGGTGGAAATATTACTAATGGTTACGTTAAAGCAATGAGAGCAATAGCCGCTTATAGCGGGTATAAAGGTATGGTAGGCGGTCAATATTTAGAATTGATCAATCCGTTAGGTAACATTGGAACGTTATTGCAAATTGCGAAAGGAAAAACATCTGCGCTTATTTCAGCAGCAACAGTTGCTGTCGCTTATTATGCGGAAAGAAGCGAGAAAGAAATAAAACTATTATTGGAATTTTCTGAAAATTTTGGTATTGCATTCCAAATTTCTGATGATATTTTAGATTATTACGAAGAAATGAAATGCGCCGCAACAATTACGGGAAAATATGAATTACCATATGAATTTAATTTTATTTCATTTTTTGGAATGGATGAATCGAAAAATCTATTGAATTATTATACAAATTTAGCCAAATCAGCGCTAAAATCCTTAAAATTAGAGGGTTGCGCAGAGGACGCTTTGTTAGATTATAATATTTCTCGGGAGTTTTAGATCTTTTATATAGTATTGATTTATTGATATTATATAATTAAATTTGACGATTAAATAAATATATTGTGATAATATTACTATTATATAGAATTAACTACAATTATTATAAAACAGGAAAAATAGATTTATTTCTATAATTTTGTTGACTTATTCTATATTGTGCGGTATCATATTATAGTAGGAACGTTTTTATGCGGTGATTTATGCTAAGCGGTACATTTTAAATTATGTCGATAAAAATATTGAATGTTATTTATATTACTTATATATAAATATAAGTGAATTATGATTATTTATTGAACTATCTTACAAATTATGTTAGTTGAATATGCAGTAAAGAAAATTAAAGTTAAAGATTGTGAAACTTATCATACAGCGCAATGATTTACAGTAGCTTTACCTACTTTCAATGTATTGTTTTTGCGTATTTTTTTAAACTGAATTTGCCAAAACAAGTAAAAAACAAATAATTATTTTGGAATTTTCATTTAAAAGTATGGTAATTATTTTAATATAATAATTCAATAGTTATAATTATGATTTGTATCAAAATACTCGACTAATTTAGTCAGCGGTTACCTTAATATTTTAAACGAAGGAGTAGTTAAATGTCAAGAAGTACCAGACAGTCAAAAATATTAGATATTATCAAAATGAAAGATGTGGAAACGCAAGAGGACCTTGTAGATACTTTAATAAGTAGCGGTATAGACGTTACGCAAGCGACCATATCACGTGACATTAAGGAATTGGGACTTATAAAAACAATGTCCGATAATGGAACATATCGATATGTTACTGTAAAAAGCATAGACCATAAGATTCCGACTAAGCTTATTAATATGTTTAAAGAAGCAGTGTTGTCAATAGTGCCAGCTAATAATTTATTGGTTATAAAAACATTACCAGGTAGCGCAGGCGCGGTTGCAAATGTAGTAGATCAAATGAACTCTACGGAGATGATTGGCTCGATAGCGGGCGCTGATACATTGCTAATCGTATCACCAACAGAAAACGACGCATATATAATGATGGATAAATTGACAAGGATAATAAAATCATAATTATGTTAGAAAGATTACATATAAAAAATATAGCGCTTATTGACCAAGCGAATATAGAATTTGAAAAGGGAATGAACTGCATAAGCGGCGAAACTGGAGCGGGTAAATCAGTTTTAATTGATTCTTTATCTTTTGTTATTGGAGACAGAGCGGATAAAAGTCTAATTAAATATGGTGAAGATTTTGCTGTGGTTGAAGCAATTTTTGAAATTGACGAGCAGTGTAAAGCATCCATAGAATTAAAGAGTTTGGGATTATATGAAGGAAACGAACTCATTTTATCGCGTCAGATGTCTATATTAGGTAAAAACGAAATACGAATAAATGGAAAATTATCCACTTTAAATATGCTTAAACAAATAACTGTGCATTTGGTGGATATTTTTGGGCAGAGCGAACATCTAAATCTTTTAAAAGTTGATAAACATTTAGATATTTTAGACGGATATAAATGTTCAAATACAATTAAGACGGAATTAGCTGAATTATTATCAAAGTATAATACTATACAATCTGAATTAAAAGGGTTTGGCGGTAGCGAATCTGAAAGAATGCGCACTATTGATTTACTTAAATTTCAAGTAGAAGAAATTCAGTCAGCAGCGCTATTTGATGGCGAAGAAGCTCAGCTAAATGAAAGAAAATGTATAATTTTAAATACTGAAAAAATTAAAAACGGCGTATGCGAATCAATTCAATTACTTAGCGATAACAGCGATAGCGCAATTACCGCTCTTTCAATAAGTTTAAATAACATTATTAATATTTCAAAATATGATGAAAAATTAAATTTATTGTCTAAAAGATTAGAGAGCGTTAAATACGAATTGATTGACGTGACAGAAGAATTGGAATCATATTCTGATATTTTGGAATTTAGCGAAGATGAGCTTTCTATTATAGAAATGCGATTAGATTTAATAAAAACATTAAAAAAGAAATACGGAAAGACAGTATTAGAGATTAATGATTATGGAAATACAGCGCAAAATCGTTTGGAATATTTAGAAAATGCAACAGTTAAAATAGATAAATTAAATAAAGAAAAAACTGAATTAATCAATAAAATGTATAAATTATCCATTGATTTAAGCAATAGTAGGAAACAAATTGCATTAGAATTTAGTAGCGTTATTCAATCTGAATTGAAAGATTTGGGAATGAAAGGCGCTCAATTCAAAATACAATTTAATGCAACGCCAACAATAGATGAATATTATGCGTGTATAAACGCTAACGGATTTGACAAAGTGGAATTTTTAATGACAGCAAATATTGGAGAACCGCTTAAACCATTAGTAAAAGTTATTTCAGGCGGCGAAATGTCAAGATTTATGTTAGCTATAAAAAATATAACAGCGCGCATAGAAGAAATTCCAACTATGGTTTTTGACGAAATTGATACGGGAATAAGCGGAAAAATGGCTCAAATGGTCGCTGTTAAATTAGCGAATGTATCTACCGATTACCAAAGTATAGTAATAACACATTTACCACAAATAGCCGCCATAGCAGATAATAATTATTTAATAGAAAAAGACGTAATAGACAACCATACCAAAACGATAGTAAAAGAATTGAATTATAATGATAAAATAGCTGAAATAAGTAGACTTATCGGCGGAGATGTTGGCTCACACGCTATTTTACACGCAAAAGATATGGTAGATTGGGGCGAAAAAATAAAAAAAGATATTCGTTAAATAAATCATTATAAAAAATTTAATAAAAAATGATGATATTATTATATAAATAACGATTTTTAGTAATTAAAATTTGGTATTATATAATAGTTTTGTTGTAGTGTAAAAATATTTATGGCAATAAAAAATAAATAAAATCAATATAAAATAGTTGACAACGATTATTTAAAAGAATATCATATAGTTAGTTATAAGGGAAATGTCGACAGAGGAAGTTGGTAAAAATGATTGAGAAGACAAAGGAAAAAAGTAATGGTTATTTATGTAACTTGCGCTTATCAACTAAAATATGTTATACAGCTTTATTTTTAGCGTTAGGCGTACTATTTCCGCAAGTTTTTCATCTAATCGGAGCGCAAAGCGGCAGTATGTTTTTACCTATGCACATTCCAGTTTTGATAGCGGGGATGTTTCTTGGCGTTTACAGCGGACTTACAGTAGGGATTATTTCTCCAATAATGAGTTGCTTGATTTTTACAATGCCGCCCGTGGCGAAGTTGCCATTTATGGTACTTGAACTTGCTGCGTACGGCGCAATAAGCGGCTTGCTTGGAAAATACATAAAAAATGTTTATTTGGTTTTGGTTTCTGCTATGGTAGGCGGGAGAGTTGTATACGCAATATCAATTTGGGTTGCAACAGAACTGCTTCAAATGAAATTACCACCATCATTTGGAATTATTGCAGCAATGAGCAGTGGCGTAATTGGAATGATGGCTCAAATTATAATTATTCCACCAATAATTTTATTACTTAGAAAGTATATGAAAGTTAATGAATTTAAAAGTAAGACGAATGACAATTATAAAGAAATGCTGAGTTTGTATACTTGCGCTGTTATTAAAAACGATGTAAAAAATTATGTTGAACACGGAATTAAACCATTATTGATACATTTAGAACACGATGATTTTAAAGACGCAATAGTCGTAGATAGAGCGGTTGGAAAAGCAGCAGCTTTACTTATGGTTTATGGACACGCTAAGATAGTATATGCCGACATAATCTCGCAATACGCTATTGAGATTTTCGAACAATATGGAGTACAATACAAAACTGATAAGATTGTGCCATATATTGAAAACCGTAAACACGATGGAATGTGTCCAATGGAAAACAAATGTTTGAAT
>JAVVUQ010000061.1:0-9235 GCA_036653075.1 Clostridia bacterium
CGCTCAACTTGTAAATACTTGTATCGTTGTAAACAACTTCGCTCGCTCAGCCTACGGCTATCGCTCGCATATTGCAAAAGTAAGCAAATATCAAAGTTGAAATTGTTCCATATAAAAGCGGTGGCATTTTTGATAAATAATACAGTTAATCACTGACGAATTTTAAAAATGCAACTGATATGCTCGTTTTCTCGCAAATAGATTTGCTTTCATCACACAATAAACTTTTTTTACATATACAATTATAACTTTAAAAAAGAGGTAAATCTATTAGATAAACCTCTTAATTTTCTTTAATTCTATTAAATTTTCATAAATTTTCTTAAATTCTATTAAATTTTCTTAAATTCTGTTAAATTAATAATTGAATGTATAAATTGATATTAATTAATTTCCGATATTTTTTTGAAAATTATTAAATTATTTAAATAGCATAATTATTAAATTATTTAAAAAGCATTATTGTTAATTTTGCTATTAAAGCAAGTCAATTAAATGTTTTTCATTTACTTTATATAAATCATTGTTTGATTTGTTGTATTGATTTTTTTATTATGGGAGCTTTAAGTATTTCAATTTCCTTATCGGATAGATACTTATACTGTCCTCGACTCAAACCGCCTAATTTCAAATCGCCGATAGCGGTGCGTTTTAAAAACAAAACTTCTTTGCCCACAACCTCCAACATTTTTTTTATTTGGTGGTTTCTGCCCTCAGTGATAGTAAGTTCAATTCTTGTTTCGTCATCGTTTGATTCCAACATTTTAACAAGTGAGGGGCCTGTTTGTTTTTCTTCAACTATTACGCCATTTCTAAGTTGTTGCAATTCTGTTTCGGATATTTTTCCTTTAATTCTTGCAACATAAGTTTTGCTTACCTCGTTTGATGGATGAGTTAAAGCTTGCGCTAAGTCGCCGTCGTTAGTCAAAAGTAAAAGTCCTTCAGTATCAAAGTCTAATCTTCCAATGGGAAATAAACGAGCTTTTACGTTTATTAAATCCATTACGGTTTTTCTACCTTTATCATCTTTTACAGTTGTGACATATCCTTTTGGTTTGTGCAGCATAATGTAGTAATCTTTTTTTACTTCTGAAATTCTATGCCCGTCGACCATTACGCTGTCATTAAGCTCGTTTATAATTACGCCAAGCTCCCTAATTACTTTTCCGTTGACTTTTACCCTGCCTTCAGTGATAATCTCATCACAAGCCCTTCGGCTGTCAACGCCGCAGTCTGCCATAAATTTATTCAATCTTACCATATAAAACGTCCTTATTAATTGATACTCTCTATGGTATATAATTTTTCAGAAAAAAGCAATCGATTTGATATATAAACATTAAAAATTCCTGCTTCGCTACCTTTATTTAATGGTTTGGAGAGATTTTTATATATAATTTCGGTTCTAATGTCTAATTTATCCTTTGTTTTATGCAAATATTTAAATCCTACGGTGGAAGCAATTGCAATTTTATTTTCATTATTGGCAATTTTGGCAAATCCAAAGATTTGATTTGGATTGACTATATTTGAAATAGTATATTCACGTAAAGCGGTAGAAAGCATATTATTACATTCTTCAAACATAGGAGCGCAATTTAATACAACAGAAATAAATGTCATTCCATTTTTTTTAGCGGCAGCGACAAGGCAACGTCCTGCCATTTTAGTAAATCCTGTCTTTACTCCGATAGCGTCGGGCATTTGTTTAAGCAATTTATTTTTGTTTAAAATTAATCTATTTCCATTAACGCTATAAATAGAAATAGATTTTGTAGAAACTATTTTTGCAAACAATGGATTTTTCAGCGCTTCGGCTGTAATTAGCGCCATATCTTTAGCGGTGGAATAATGTTTGTCATTATGAAGTCCGTGTGGATTAACAAAATTACTATTTTTTGCGTTACATTTAAGCGCAGTTTCATTCATTTTTGCAGCAAAATCATTTATAGTCGTAGCTACATAAATTGCCAACGCCGTAGCTGCATCATTTCCGCTTTGAAGCATCATTCCGTACAAAAGTTCTTCAACTGTTAAGACTTCGCCTTCTTGTAAATAAATCGATGAACCTTCGACGTTTACTGCTTCTTTAGGAATGGTAACTTTTTGATACACATCATGAACGTTTTCAATTACCGTCAATGCCGTTACAATTTTTGTGGTGCTGGCTATGGGTAATTTTTCATTTGCATTTTTTTCGTATACTAATTGTCCGCTTTCCATTTCTAATAATACAGCCGACTTTGCGATAGAATAAATGGATGAATTTTCAGCTGAAACCTTCAATACATTTGAAAAACCATTAAATAAATTTATTGAAATCATTAAAATAGTTATAAATAATATATTTATTTTAATTAACTTACTATAATTAAATTTATTATAATTAATATTGTTATTAAATTTATTATTAAATAAGTTGTTATTAAATTTATTATTAAATAAATTATTAATTTTTAATAATTTAAGGTTTACTTTTAAAAGATTGTTTTGATTATTTGATACATATTGATATTTAAATAAATTAATTTTTATTTGCATTATTAAAAATGTCCTTAGCAAGATCTACGAGTTTATCCACGTTCGACTGACCGCTGACGTTAAGCATTTTAATATTATCTTTATTTATGACTAAAAATCCAATAGGAGTAAGATTTGCTCCTCCGCCTGTTGCGCCTGCAAATTTATCGTTGGAAGCGATGTTTTTACCATATTCGCCGCCGCCCGCTATAAAAGCGAAAGTAACTTCGCATAATGGTAAAATTGTACCTTGTTCGGTCATAATAGGCTTACCGATTATTGTATTAACCTCAGCCGCTTGACGAAGATTAATAACAGTTGTTTCAACTATTTCCCTTAATTGTGTAGTGTTTTCCATATTAACTCCTTTAAAACTGCATATATTGTAAATGTTGCAAACATTGTGCCATATATTTTTGAAGCGCCATCAATTTTTATATTAATTCCCGAATTTACTACAACATTATTGAACGAAATTGTCAAAACGCTTTTAAGTAGTATAAAAAATGTTTGCATAATTAATAAAAGTTGTATATCCTTAGAAAGATTTATATTTGCTGCAACATTAATATTTTTAAGATTTAAAAAATTTAATGGGTTTATTTTTACGCCGCTATTTTGGAATTTGTCAATAGGCAAAGGTATACATTTAAACAATTTGATTTTGTAATGTAATTTTATTACAGAAAAATCAAATAAAATATCCGCTTTAATTGGAATTGGCGCATACAATATCAAAATTAAAGTTATTAACGCAAAAATTAGAATATAAATCATATATTTAGTTTGTTTCATATTACATAAAATTATTATAAAATAACGCATAAATATTTGAAATTTATTTTAAGTAAAATTATATTAATTAACAGATAAAATTTTTATGTTTTATTAAATAGTTTTTCAATAATGCAAAGAAAGAGCAAGATGTGTTATAAAAAATAACTGCTAAAATAGTTTGCAAAAAATCTTTAAATGTGTTAAACTATATAAGTGGACAATATATCCATTATTGCATACCAATAAATGAGAGTGATGATATTATTGAAGGAAAAAACAATATCTGACGTGTAAACGAGTTTAATTTATCATATTAAATGCGCTTGTACGTCTGACAATAATTAACATTTTGTTTTGAGGTTACATAGTACAATTTACATTTTATGGAGGTAAATATGAAGAAATTTAAAGTAGGACTGCTTATTATATTAGTATTGGTTTTAAGCGTCGTAGTTATTGGTTGTCAAGATAATAGACCAAATGTAACTATTACAATTTACCATACAAATGATATGCACAGTAGGTTTGACAGCACTGAAGTATCTGGTTCAATTGGTATAGACAGAGTTGCCTCGCTTAAAAAGTCAACTAAGAACAGTTTACTTGTTGATGCTGGCGACACATTACACGGACTTCCAATTACTACGTTAAGTAAAGGCGAAACAGCTATTCAATTGATGAACGTAGCTGGTTATGATTATATGGCTACTGGTAATCACGATTACAACTATGGTCTTGAAAGATTGTTGGAATTAGCAAAAATGGCTAATTTTAAGATTCTTGCGGCTAACGTTGTTTATAAAAATAACGGCGCTCCTATTTTAGGCACTTGGGATATTAAAACTGTGGCTGGCGTTAAAATGGGATTTTTTGGATTGGCGACAAGCGATACATTGACTTCTACAATGCCTGCTAATGTAAAAGATTTATTATTCTTAGACGCAGTTGAAATTGCAGCGAAATGCGTTAAAGATCTCGAAAATCGTGGATGTAAAGTTATTGTTGGATTAACACACCTTGGCGATACAAGTATAAATGGTAGTATTACATCAGAAATGGTAGCTAAAAATGTTGAAGGTATCGATATTATTATTGATGGACATAGCCATAGCACTTATGAAAAAGGTATTCAAGTTGATAATACTTTAATTTGCTCAACAGGTAGCTATTTGGCTAACGTCGGCGTAGTTGAATTAACTATCGAAAAAGGTCAATTAACAGGCAAAAAAGCGTCGCTTATTACATTTGCTATGATAGGAAAAGAAATATTAATTAATTTTGATATGGATACAAAATTGACATTAGACGCAATTAGAGAAAGAGTTAATGAAATCACTCAAGAAATCGTAGGAAAAAGTGAAGTTACGATGACATCAAGTAGAAAATACGCAAGATCACAAGAGATTCCTTTAGGCAACTTTGTTGCAGACGTGTTTAGAGCTGCTTCAGGCGCTGACGTAACCATAGTAAACGGCGGCGGACTTAGAGCTGACTTGAAAGCAGGCGATATTAGAATAAACGACGTAATAGCGATTATGCCATTTTCTAATACACACCAAGTAAAAGAAATCACACCAGCTATTTTATACGCAGCTATCGAAAATGGAACAGGTCAAACAGTGCTTAACGCTGAAAAAACTTGGACGGATCAAAAAAAGCTATACGGCAAATTCCCACAAATAGCGGGTATGCAATATGCAGTTGATTTTTCAAAAGAAGCGGGCGATAGAGTTACGATATGGCTTCAAAAAGATAACGGTGTTATTTTAGATAAAAACGACACAACAAGAGTTTTGACAGTTAGCGCTTCAAACTTTATGTTATCAGGCGGAGACGGATACGCTATGTTTGCGCCATGCAAAACAATTATTGACCTCGGCACAGAAGATCAAATTATGGTTTCTTTCTTTAAAGAACACGGAAATATTACATCTGCGCCAGCTTTAGGCAGAATTATGTTCTATAACGGCGAAACATTACTAATAAATCCATTAGCATAATAAATATTAAAAAACAATAATTTATCATTGACTTAGAACTATTAAAAGCGGATATCGTAAAGACGTCCGCTTTTTGTTAATATAACATAATAATAACTTATGTCAATGTGTTTGATTATAAAAATTATATATAAAGTTTAAACCATAAAAGTATGTAATAATATAAATTTAAGTATATACAAAGTAGTAAATGATAGAAAAAATACTAAAATTTGCATAATACGTTTACAAAATGAATAGCATTTGGTATAATGTAAAAGGAAGAAGTTAAATAAAGAAATAATGAATATAATTTAAATTTAAAAAAGAAATTATATGTATAATATAAAAATTAAATAATGAATATAATTTAAAATTTAATATAGAAATATAAATTATTCAATTATTAAAAAGAAAAAATTGTTAGATAATAATATAATTGAAGTAGGGCAATCGTAAATAGCAAATGAATGATATGTTTTTTGAAAGTGGCGTATAAAAATTTATATAAAAGCTTCAAAAGTTTGTAGTTAGGAGATTATAATGGATACATTAGTATTAATTGATGGTAATAGTTTATTAAATAGGGCGTATTTTGCGTTACCGCCTTTGAACAATTCTGAAGGGGTAAATGTCAATGCAGTTTATGGATTTATGAACATTCTAATTAAGGCGTTAACTGATTGTAACGCTACGCATGTAGCAGTGGCTTTTGATTTACGTGGTAAGAACTTTCGAAAAGAAATATATCCTGAGTACAAGGCTAATAGGAAGGGAATGCCTGATGATCTTGCAGCGCAAATGCCTTATATTCACGAATTATTAACTGCGTTAAACATACGAATTGTAGAAAAAGCGGGAGTTGAGGCAGATGATATTATTGGAACGTTAAGTAAACGTTTTAGGGTAAAAACGTATATTGTTACAGGCGATAGAGATTTATTACAGCTTGTAGACAATGAAAGCGTAGTTATTTTAACTAAACGTGGTGTGTCGGATATTGAAGAAAATAATATGGAAACCATTAAATATAACTACAATTTGACGCCTATGCAGATAATTGAATATAAAGCTATATGCGGTGATAGTTCGGATAATATTCCAGGCGTTGCTGGAATAGGCGACAAAGGCGCAATGAATTTGCTTGCTGCATATGGTGATTTAGATGGAGTGTATAGTCATTTATCCGAAATAAAGGGAGCGTTACAAACAAAATTGATTGCTAATAAAGAGCAAGCTTATATGTCAAAAAAACTTGCTACGATAATTACTGATTGCGATATAGAATGTCAATTAGACGAATGTAATTTAAAACAAATATTTCCTCTAAAAGCAAAAGAAATACTGCAAAAATTAGAATTTAATACGTTGATTAAACGTATGCGATTTGACGATGGAGAATATGAAAAGCTTAACCAATTTATTGAAACTGAAAGTATAATTAACGATGATGAAACACTTAATAAAGCTGTTAATGAAACTTTAAATCAAAAGGAGATTGCAATATTCATAGGTGATTATATCGCTTTTGCATATAATAGCTCGCACCAATATAAAATAGAATTAAGTAATGATTTTATAAGCGGTTATACGATGGAAAAAGCATTACTTGCAATTAAACCTATACTTGTTTGTCCAAATAAAAAAATAGTATACGATGGAAAACGACTTAAGCATATACTTTATTATTATGGATATTGTATTGAAAATATAGCGTTTGATGTTTCCATAATGGATTATTTAGCATCATATCGTACAGTTCCAAATCTATCTGCGTTTTTTGATAAATATAAAAAAGAGAAATATGCAACGGGGTTATACGCAATAGCTCAACAATTAAAGTTGGAATTAAAAAAGACTGAAACGGAACAATTGTATGAATCCGTTGAATTACCTTTGTCAAATGTGCTTTTTGATATGGAAAATGAAGGATTTAAAGTAGACAAAGACGTTTTGGAAGAATTATCAAATAGATACACGACAGAAATCAAAGAGTTGAACGAACAAGCGTTTGAAGCTGCGGGAGAAAGATTCAATTTAATGTCGCCAAAGCAGTTAGGCGTTATATTATTTGAAAAGTTACATTTGCCACAGGGAAGAAAGACTAAAACGGGGTACAGCACAGATATAGATGTTATGACAAAATTAATGGATTCGCACCCGATTGTGCCAATAATAATGAAAGTTAGAACATTATCAAAGTTAAATGGAACATATATCGAAGGCATGCGACAGTTTATAGATAATAGCTCTATTATACACACTACCTTTAACCAAACATTGACTGTCACTGGACGATTAAGCAGTAGCGAACCGAATTTGCAAAATTTGCCTGTAAGAAATGAATTAGGCAAAGAAATAAGAAAAATGTTCATACCAAAATATGACGTATTAGTGGGAGCGGATTATTCACAAATAGAATTGAGATTACTTGCGCATTTTTCAGAGGATAAGAATTTAATAGATTCATTTAATGCAGGCAAAGATATTCACTCAGCCGTTGCAGCAGAGCTGTTTGGCGTCCCTCAGGAAATGGTAACGTCAAATATGCGTCGCACAGCGAAAGCGGTCAACTTTGGTATAATATATGGAATTAGCGATTATGGTCTTTCACAAAACACAGGGTTGACGCCATCGAAAGCGAAAAGTTATATAAATAAATATTTTGAAAAATATCCTACAATAAAAACGTATTTGGACGGAAGTATTGAATTTGCGCGTAATAATGGTTATATATTGACTGTTACAAATCGTAGACGCTTGTTGCCAGAGATAAATTCAAGTAATTATCAGTTACGCAGTTTTGCGCAACGAGCAGCGATGAATATGCCGTTGCAGGGCAGCGCAGCGGATATAATGAAAATTGCGATGATTAGGGTATACAACGCTTTAAAAAAAGAAAAATTAAAAAGTAAATTGATTTTACAAATACACGACGAATTAATCGTAGATACATTTAACGACGAAGAAGAAAGGGTTAAAAATATTCTTAAATACGAAATGGAAAATGCGCTTGAAATAAAAGTAAAAATGTCAGTAAATTTAGAAGTTGGCTTAAATTTATATGAAGCAAAATAATAAAAAACCTATGATTTAAAGAATTTATATTTTATTATAAAATCATTAAGAGGTAGCGATATGAAAAAACTAATTGCAATTACGGGCGGTATAGGTAGCGGTAAAACTACTGTTTCCGCATACATAAAAAGTAAAGGTTACAATGTGTATGATTGTGATGAAATTGCAAGAAAAATAAGTGATAACGAAGAAATAATAGATAAAATAAAAGATACTTTTGGCAGTCAATTTGTGTATAATGGCAAAATTATGCGAAAAGAATTAGCGGAATACTGCTTTAAAGATGAAAATTTAACACAAAAACTTAACGCTATATATCATAAAGCTATTTTTGAAAATTTAAAATTATTGATAGAAGCGGACAAAAATGATACCGTTTTTGCGGAAGTGCCATTGTTATATGAAACAAAAACGCAAAAAAACTTTGATGAAGTATGGCTTGTGTGCGCAGATAAAGAAAAGCAAATTGAACGCGCTTTGATTAGAAGCGGATATAGCTATGAAAATGTAATGAATAGAATAGCAAGACAATTGCCAACAGAATACAAAAAAACTCTTGCAGATAAAATAATAGAAAATAATGGAGAAATTCAAGGCTTGTATCATCAAATTGATGTGTTATTATTGCAAAAAAAATAAGAGTGTGATATAATAATCTCATCTATTGTTATATATACTAATATTGTTTCAATAAACAATTTTAAAAAAAATATTTGATAATTAAATATATCAAAATTACGATTGTTTTTATGTAAAAATTAGTTATACGTATATGAAATTGTTTTATATAACAATAGTATATAGCATATAAAATTGTTTTATATAGCAATAGTATATAACATATGAAATTATTTTATAAAATACAAATTTATTATTGTTAA
>JAVVUQ010000062.1:0-9231 GCA_036653075.1 Clostridia bacterium
TATTGGCATCATTATCAATAACGTAGTTGCGTGCGCCGACTTTTCTGTGTGCTTTAAAACAATAAGCAATACAATAACTGATAACACACCTCCTCCACTTCCTAAAAATCCATTGATTAGTCCTATTACACTTCCCGATATTAATAATATACTATTTATGGTTTTATCTTTCAATTATACTTTCAGCTTAACTATATGAATACTTTTATCAATTCATTTTATTTTTAAATCATTAACTATATTAATCATTATCTATATTGAATTAATAAATTTTTTTTACTATATTATTTATACTTTATACTTTTTTATGTTTTAATTATTATTGTTTAGGTTATTAACTTTTTTTCACTTTAAAATCTAAATAGAATTTACATTTTTACTATAAAAATTACATATAACTTTTACATATTTATTATAAAAATCACATAAAAACTTATTTCGATGATATTAAAGCTGTTAACATTCGTTTAAAATTGACAGTGTATAATAATATAAAAATATAGGATGATTAAATTTTACGTAAATATTTTTTATTTTTATCGTAAATTTACTTTTTTTGTCCTCATATTTGCCTTGCCTGCCCCCTCTTGCTATTAGTTTAAACAATTTTGAATTTTTTATTGCAAAATGTATGTAAATGTAATTGATTTTTTACGCGTTTTGTATTAGAATAGTATAGTAACTTTTAATAGGTGGATATATTGCATTTTTGAATGCGTGATATAAATTGACAAATGATATATTGACAGTTTATTTAGCGTTTATGCCGATTGAATTTTGACAAGGTGTTGCGCGCATAAATATTGCGTATTTAATATTTTGTTTTAAATATTTAAACAGGTTTAATAATGCAAAGTATCAACTTACACGTTTACATTACCGCCGAACGAGAAGCATAATAATTACATTTTTTTATTTGTTAAAATTGATATAAACTATGATTGAGAAATGTATAACACAAAATTTTGTTTATTATGAACTTGGGCGGAAGAAACATCATATATTACAGGTGGTTAAAATGAGTAAAAACAACAAGACCTATGCTACGACCGGAAACGGAGCTCCGGTTAGTAAAGTGGTAAACAAAAATCTGCTTCGGGAAAAAGTAATCGTTTTGTCAGTTTTGCTATTATTTGTAGCGGCTGTTATTACGGGTACTATAATCTACGCTAACTATGAAGCGCCTATTTATTCGGAAATTACGAATAAGTCTGACGCATTAGAAGAAAGCAAAGCAATTATTAAAAACGGTGGTTTTGATATCGTTGAGGAAAGCAAAAATCAAAAGTTAGGATTTCCGTTATACGCAAAAAACTGGACGTTGAATCTCGAAAATAATGCTAAAACCATTGCTGGTGTTATTCCAACATCTAATGAGCTTTGGGCTAAGGCAGAAAAACACCTTAAAGGGTTAGGAATCACTACAAGTAATCCTGGCGTGCCTAATACTACTGATAAAAATGAAGATGTAGACAAAAATTTTGTCTATATGATTTCTAATAAGGAAAATACTTATGCAAGCATAAAAACTTACTCAAGTATTCAAATTAGCGCTAAAAGTTACAATAAATTGACTTTCTGGGTTAAAACTGAAAACGTAAGCGGTAGCGATGCGTATATTTGGGTTAAAAAGTCCAGCAGCGCTTCTACTGCCGATGTTTCTTTTACTGGCATTGTAAGCGGCGAATGGAAACAATATTCTATTTATATTGAAGGTAGTGATACTGGCGCTTCATCTGTATATCTTGAAGTGGGCTTAGGACAAAATACCACCAATGGTTATGATAACTCAAAAGGTACTATCTTTATTGATAATATCGTGTTGGCATCAACTACTAAAGGCGATTATCTTGACTATGTTAAAGCTGGCGATAATGATACCATCAAAACTTATTCTTTCTATACTGATAAAAAACGTACTAATATCGCTCGTATTGACCGCACTGATAGCGACTTTGAAGAAATTACTGCCGAGCAATATACTACCGAACAAAATGGCGCAAAATTCCCATTTTCAGTAAAAGATGATTTAGAATCAAAGGTTTATAAACTTCAGAATTTAGGAAACAACTGCAAAGGCGGACAACTTATTGAAGCTTTATCAGTTAAATCTCCTTCTACTTCTACGCACTTCCGTTTATCTTTCTATATTCGCACTGTTGGATTACGCATTGACCAAGGCGCTAATATTTATATGTACGATTCAGCCGATAAACTTAATGGCGACAAAACTACTTTCTTTTCAAAAATTAAAACTACTGAAAATATCGAAAAAGATACCTTCAATGGTTGGGTACAATATAGTTTCTATGTTAAACCTTCAAATACTGTCAACTATAATATGCAACTTGAAATTTGGCTTGGCGATATGATTCACGGCGAAAATATCATTGACCCTGTTAATGGCACTTTATATGTTACTGATATTGAACTTAACGAAATTAATATGGATGATTATTCTAAAGCTACTGCGGATTCATTCTCCAAAAAAGTTGATTTGACTTCTGCTGCCTTTACTCCAATGGGTACTTCCACATTACCGAACGGCTCTTTTGAGAATTACGCTACTAACGTTTCTTCAAACGTATATCCTTTCGCTGTTTCAAATTGGACGGCTGACGCTCAATATAAAATTGGCGATATCAATTTCGGAATCGTTGGAAAGAACCACGTAAATAACGCAACTTTGCCTCTCCCGATTGCTTCAACTGACTTTATCAATAATAGCGACGATGTTATTCACGAACTCTATATCTATAACAAAATAGCTTCTTCTTTCGGCGTTCGTAGTGAAAAAATATCATTGCTCGCTCAAGGTTATTATAGAATTAGCGTCGCTGCTAAGGCTCTAAATGGCGGAAAAGTTTATGTCTACCTCACTGGCGATATCGATTTATCCAATAACGGCCTTACCACGGAGAATAATTGCTACTCCCCTGACGAAGTTAAATTAGCTAACGGATTTGTTCAATATAATTTCTATATCGCTACTGGCGCTAAACCTAAAACTGTTTATTTATCATTATATAATGGTATGATAAATCCTAAAGACGATACCGAAAAAGCTCCAGCTAATAGCGCAGTATTATTTGACATAGCAGATTATTCAACCATTACAAAAGAAAATTTCATTAAACTTTCAGCTGTTCCTAAAGAAGATGATAAGAAATCTGTTCAAATCTTCGAAACTTATAAAACTGAAGACGAAAATGGAAAACCAATAGTTGTTGGTAAATTGACATCAAAATACGACAATATCGTCGGCTTGGATATTTCTGGCGAATTAGGCGACCAAAGACCTAACGACCCTGAAAAAGAACCCGAAAAAGACGATTCAGCCGAACCAGCAGCTCCTATTGACTTATTGACTTTGATGATTTCTCTTGCTACTCTGCTTATGATAGCCGCTGTTATTGTCGCTATTATTACCGTTGTTAAACGTAAAGCATCTAAAGCGAAAAAATTAGGAACGCCTCCGTCTAAGAAAAAATAATTCACTTTAATTACATCAGTAAATTTAGTCTTGTTTAGTATTAAAGGCAAAGCCAATTAATTGGCTTTGCCTTTTTGTTAACTTTATTTATATGAACCTTTATTTTTTACTAACTTATTATTTATCAAATTAAATTTCTACAACCTCATACTTTTTTTGAAATATTATCTATTCATAATTTTATAATTCTATTCCATTGCTTTATTATATTGCTTTATTTATAATTCTATTCCATAGCTTTATTATATTGTTTTATTTAAATTTAATCAATTTTAAATTTAAATTTTGGATACTTTACACTTTACGCAATTAAATTTATAAATAGTTTTAAGTTAATAACATATTACTATTTACAATTAAGGAACAATTATAATATATCATTTTGAGTTTTAATATCTTTTGCCATATCAAATAATGAAAGTAGATATAGCGAGTTATCGTTATTTTCGTCTGCATACGAACCTTTAATCATTATTTCTTTTGAATCGCCTATTATATTTGATGTTTTGATTACGTATTTGATAGGTGTTTTTTCAGCTTTACATTTAACAAAAGCAGATATTAAACCATTTAAGTAATCAGGATTTATTAATAGATATATATTTAGTTTAATTCTATCAAAAACTTGTTTTGAGCAGTTTAGCAATTCAATTACAGCGTTGTTATAATAAATTATTTCTGCTGTATCCTTAAAGACTTCAACGACAATGATTGCG
The DNA here is from genome assembly GCA_036653075.1 of Clostridia bacterium. Classification (GTDB taxonomy): domain Bacteria; phylum Bacillota; class Clostridia; order Christensenellales; family CAG-314; genus JAVVUQ01. The sequence continues at coordinate 4,210 of JAVVUQ010000062.1, forward strand.
TCAGGACTATTATTCAATATACTTTCCACTTTAGCCGACATTTTTTTATGTTCTGTAATATCGTTAACAACAGCCATAAATACAGGTAATTTGCTTTCGGCGTAAGGTATCTTGATAGCTCTTAAGCTACGCCACATAATATTATGTTTTTCGCTAATTGTTCTAAAAGTAATTTCTATTAATTCATTTGATGTAACACCACTTTGCAGCGCATTATAAACCTTTGTTATATCATCAGGATGGACGTATGTATCGACAAACCTATTTATATTAGAAACATCTTCTTCCGTCCTACCTGTCATTTTGTAAAAGCTCGGACTGCAATAGATAGCTCTGACACGGTCGCTCACTTCTAATAGCATTACACCGCCCATCATATAATTAAGTAATGTTCTAAATTGAATATTTACGCTATTACGTGACAAATCTCCTAATAATACCGTAGAAGTAGCCGATTCGCCAAAATCATTTTCAATTGCATTGTCATAAAAGCTACATGCGTTTTTCCCTTTACCTTTCGCTTTATACAGCGCTTTATCCGCCTCATTATACAAAGCGTCAAAGCTCTTATCGTTAGCGTTATATATAGATATTCCAACGCTACCTGTTATGACAACTTCCTTATTTTTTTCAATATGCATATACTGCAATGTTTCGCTTAATTCATTGGCTTTTAGCATTATCATACTATCTAACATCGTATTTTTTTGTAACACTAAAAATTCATCTCCGCCTATTCTGCCTACTATATCGTTAGATTTAAAGATATTTTTTATTTCAAACGCCATTGAAGCAATAGTTTTATCCCCTTCAGAATGTCCAAATTTATCATTTATTAGTTTGAAGTTATCTAAATCTATAAAGTATAACGTATGTCTACCATATTTTCCATCACCGCTTAAATAGTTTTCAATTTTTTGTATTGTAGCGTCGTGATTTAACATTCCCGTCATTGAATCAACTTCTGCCAATGTTGATAATTTTTGCATTTTTTTGTATTTTTCGTCGACGCTGCTTATTTTACCAACTATTTTAATAGGTTTCCCGATTGCATTATACAGCATTTTATATTCCATTCTATGCCACGCAATATTTCCGTCCGCTACGTAAGTGCGATATTCGCTAAAACTGTGATCTAATCCATTTTTTATGTCCTCGCCTAACCGTTTAAACTCATCTGCATCCTCTTTTAGCACATACGGATGTTCGTTAACTAAATCACTTATTTTGCTCAATATTGGTTCTCTACCATATATATTTTTATATAATGAATTAAATTTAAGCTCGTCCGTTTCTATATTTCCTTCAAACAAAACGCTATCGCTGAATGTTGCAACCGTCATATATCTTGCTTCGCTTTGGCGAAGCGCTTCTTTTTCATTTGCAAGCAAAGCGTTCCTCTTTTTCTCTTTTAGGTATATAAACACAAATATTAGCGCCATTGCGAAAAAAATCATTCCTGTTAAAATATAATACTGTTTTGAAAATTCCGTTGTTTTATCGTCAATCCATTTACTTTCGATTATATTTATGATATGCCAATTATTGTATGATAATGGCATATATAAGGCGTAATATTTCTGTTTATTTATTTTGCAAGATACAATTCCGTTTTTATTGATAGCTAAATCTTCTTTAAGTTGTGTAATGCTGCCATTATAAAATTTGACATTTTCTAATTCGTCAAATACGTTAGTTCCGTTTATTATTTCAAAATCACTGATATTTTCAATTATCTTATTACCATTTTTATCGCTAATTATTGAATTTGTTTCTTTTCCAAAGATATCTAAAATTAATGTTTCCTTAAACGCTTCTTCGTTATAGCCCGCTGATATTATGCTTTTAGCGCCATTTTTATCCCATACTAACACTGACAGTATCATATGCGCTTGGCTATGCAATCCACTTGCGCCATAATACAGGCTTCTATTTTGTTTAACTGCTTGCAAAAAAAACGCTCCATTTTTGTCTAAGCTTTTCTCTTTATCGTCTGATTCTATCGCCATTCCAGTTTCTATATCGATTACGGCAACAAATGAAAAAGATGCTACTTTCTTTATCGATTCTAATTCTTCTAACATCTCAATATAATCGTAATTTTCTATCTTCCCTAATCTATTGGCGTATGCTTCGATTAATACATAATATCCGTTAATCTCCGATTTTAATGTATGTAATTGTTCTTTTGTACTACTTTGCAACACTTCTATCGTTAATTCTTTTATTTTATTGTTTGCTGTTACATTATATAATAATATAGTAACTACTAAAAACGTAACTAACACAACCGATATAATAATTATCAATATTTTCTTTTTATACTTTTTCATTGGTAAACACTGCATTCCGATAATTAACGAAATCTCCTCGAATTATTTTTTCTTTTTTTTCCTAACCATTCAATAATTTCTATAATATTGAATATATTCAAAACAATAGTTTTGGGGATTCCAAAAGACTATATTAAACATTTGTATTTTTAATATAGTCTTTTATATTAAAGTTTAGATATATTTTTGTTTATTTTTAATAAATTGCTCGCATTTAATATTTTTATATTAAAATATACCACGCTTTTGATGCAACTTTATATTATTTTTAGTATTATATATAACAACAAAATTCATCATTATAATAAAAATTTTTTAATAATTTCTTCCGCTGCTTTCTTTCCTGCGCCCATCGCTTTTATAACTGTTGCAGCGCCCGTTACGGCATCGCCGCCTGCATAAACCATTTTTAATGACGTTTCTAAATTGTCATTGGTATCAATTGTTCCTTTTTCCGATACTTTCAATTCTTTATCACTTTTTGCTATCATTGGATTAGGTATTGTTCCAAGCGCAATTATTACCACATCGCAAGGTATCACAAATTCGCTTCCCTTTATTTCAATTGGACGTCTTCTACCGCTTGCATCGGGAGCGCCCAACTCCATTCTAATACATTTTGCGCCCGTTACAGATATTTCTCCAAGAAACTCTATCGGATTTACCAATAAATTTAGTTTTACGCCTTCTTGTTGCGCGTGCGTAATTTCTTCTTCTCTTGCTGGCATTTCCTGGCGACTTCTTCTATATAGTAAATTTACTTCCGTCGCTCCAAGTCTAACAGCCGTTCTTGCTGCGTCCATAGCTACGTTACCTGCGCCTACAACCGCTATATGCTTTCCCTGTAATAATGGCGTGTCGTATTGTCCGTCGTATGCTTTCATTAAATTAACTCTCGTCAAATACTCGTTTGCCGAATACACTCCGTTGAGTCCTTCCCCTTTAATGTTCATAAACATTGGCAATCCTGCGCCCGTTCCTAAAAATACTGCGTCATATTCCTTTTGTAACTGCTCAACTGTTATTGTCTTTCCAACTACCGTATTATAACAAAATTCCGCTCCATTGCGTTTGATTTCGTCTATTTCTTTATTTACTATTTCTTTGGGCAATCTAAACTCTGGAATTCCGTAAACTAATACGCCGCCTGCTATATGAAACGCTTCATACACCGTTACGTCTATTCCGCTCTTTAACAGTTGCGCTGCGCACGTCAACGATGCTGGGCCAGAACCAACTACCGCTACTCTCTTTCCTATCTTTGCTTTATTTTTTACATCATTATTCTTTCCATATGCGCCTGCATATCGCTCAAGCAATCCTATCGCCACGCTTTCGCCTTTTATTGCTCTAATACATAACTTCTCGCATTGCGTTTCTTGCGGACATACTCGTCCACATATACTCGGCAAACTGTTACTTTCATTTATTACCTTTAACGCTCCGTCTGCATCATCGCTCTTTAACCTTTCTATAAACGCTGGTATATTTACTCCTACTGGACATCCATTTCTACACGGCGCATTCTTGCAATTTAAACACCTCTGCGCCTCAATCATAGCTCTTTCTCTATCAAATCCTTTGGATACTTCTTCAAAATCTTTCGCTCTTATCTCTGCCTCTCTTTCAATTGGCTTTTGTCTATCCTTCATTGGCAACCTCCAAGTATTTCATATAACAACTATGCTCATCTTCTTTGTATATCTTACTTCTATTTATCGCTTCATCAAAATCAACTAAATGTCCGTCAAATTCTGGCCCGTCTACACACGCATATTTTGTCTTTCCATCTACCGTCAATCTGCACCCTCCGCACATTCCCGTTCCATCGACCATTATTGAATTCATCGACACTATCGTCTTTATTCCGTATTCTTTCGTCAACTTACACACCGCTTTCATCATCATCAACGGCCCTACTGCAAATACTGCATCATACTTCTTTCTATCCATCATTTTCTTAACCGCTTCTGTTACAAATCCTTTCTCTCCATAACTTCCATCATCTGTCATTATCACAAACTGTTCGCTAACTTTCTTAAATTCTTCTTCATATATAATCAATTCTTTGTTCCTTGCCCCTATCACTACATCTGCGCCTTTCCCTTCTCTCTTTCTCGCCTTTGCTTGCGGATATATTACAGCGCTACCTATTCCCCCTCCAACTAACAACACCTCTTTATACTCACTTAAATCCGTAGCGTTTCCAAGCGGCCCTACTAACGCATATAAATTTTCTCCCTCTTTCATCTCAGCAAGCTTGTACGTCGTCTTCCCTGCCGTTTGCACCAATATCGTTATCTCCCCTTCTTCTATATCAGCTAACGTGAACGGCGCCCTCTCCCCTTTCTCATCTGTCATAAGTATCACAAACTGCCCCGCCTTCGCATTCTTTGCCACCATCGGTGCAGCTATTACATACTCGTTTATCCCTTGCGCTAACTCTCTCTTCTTCACTATTTCATACATACTTGCTTTCTCCATATTTTTTTTTCGGGGACGCCCTTTGCAAAGGGCTTCCCCGCACCCCTTGCCTAAACCTTTAAGTTTTTTGTTTTTAATTTTTTAGTTTCATTTGTGCTTTTATTTGTTTTTTTGTTTTTATATATTTATATTTATTTATATTTATTTTTATTTTTTTCGGGGACGCCCTTTGCAAAGGGCTTCCCCGCACCCCTTGCCTAAACCT
>JAVVUQ010000063.1:0-3736 GCA_036653075.1 Clostridia bacterium
AAACAAGTTAAATTAACAGTAAAGATTTTAGGTGAGAATATGAAAATACAAGAATCCTCTGAAAACTATTTAGAGACAATTTTGGTGTTAAGTCATCGATGTAGCGTTGTTAGAGCCATAGATATCGCTGAGGATTTAGGCTTTTCCAAACCAAGCGTAAGCGTTGCGATGAAAAACCTACGTGAAAATGGTTATATTTTGATAGATGACGGGGCGATAAGTTTAACAGATAAGGGAATGACAATTGCGGTTAAAATTTATGAACGACATACCTTGCTTACAGATTTTCTAATTGATATAGGCGTGGATACTAAAACTGCAATGGTTGATGCTTGCAGAATTGAACACGTCATTAGTCAAGATAGTTTTGAAGCATTAAAAAAAGTAATTATTAATATGGATTCTTATTTTAAAAAGGATAATATAGATTTTAGAAAATAAATTTGCTTATTGCTTTTTATTATCGTATATATAAATATAATATTATATTTAATTAATTATTCATTATCTTCTTCTATATCGGCATTTTCGGCTAATATATTTTTGTTGAGATTTTTAAGGGCTGAAATGAAGTTGTCGTAATATTTTTCGTTTATTGATATTAGCGCAATCTGTGGTTCTTTAATTTTATTTGTAAAGCAGACGTACAATTTTTTTTGCGCAACAACGACTTTCCAGATTTTATCTATTTTAATTTGATTGCCCATAATATCCCATATTAGAATAAGGCGAACGCCTTTATGTGTGACGCTGTAACGCATATTCAAGATAAATGAAAACATAATAATAACAATTACAGCCAGAATCGTTTGAGATATTTCGTATGGCAATGAAACGCTATACAATCCAAAAAGTTTAGTCCAACGAAAAACATTATAAAGAATAGTTCCGATCCAAAAAATCAAAAAAACAATAATAAATATTGTAATAGGTTTGCTTAATTTTATTCTAAATTTATTCATAAATAACTCCTTTTATTTTATTATATAACATTTGATGCAAATAAGCAACGGAAAATACTTTATTATTTTAAACTACTGTGTTATAATAAGTATATTAGAAGAAGTAGATTAAAAGGTTATTAACTGCAAATGTTCTATTAAATAAATTATAAATAAAAAAGCGTTGAACAAGTAAAAATTAGGTTTATAGATGAATGTGATAAAAAATTTGTATAAATTAAGAATAAATAGGAATTAATATTAGTTATTATAAAAACAATAACGATAGTAATAATAGGAAATAAATACAGAAAGAACGGAGAGAAAATGCGTATAATTACTGGAAAATATAGAGGAAAAAAGCTTGCTTGTCTTAATGACGAAACGATAAGACCTACATTAGATAGGGTTAAAGAGACGTTATTTGATATTTTGCAATTTAGAATTGCAAATTGTCGCGCAATAGATTTATTTGCTGGAAGCGGTTCGCTTGGAATTGAGTGTATTAGTCGAGGCGCAAGCGAAGTTGTATTTGCAGATATTAATCCAAAATGTATTGAATTAATAAAAAGCAATTTATTGAGTTTAAAATTAGACATAATGCCTCAAGTGTGTTATCGTGGCTGGTTTGATGCTTTAAACGCTAATAGAAAAACAAAATTTGATATTATCTTTATAGACCCTCCGTATAAATCGGGGAATTACTATGATGTTTTAAAACGAATAAACGATTTGAACGTATTGGCTGATGAAGGCGTAATTGCAGTTGAACACGACGCATATGACCCAATTTGCGATGGCGTTGGAAATTTACAAAAATATAAAGAAACTAAAATAGGTAGCGTTTTATTGAGCTTTTATTCATTAGTTAAACCTGAATTAGTTGCGATAAACGAATAAAACAATAAAATTGCAATGGATACTAATAATATGCAATAAACGCAAAATTATAAAGTAAAACACCTTTATAAATAAAAGATTATATAATAAAACACCTTTATAAATAAAAGATTATAAAGTAAAACACAATATAGTAAAAACGATGAGTAAAGTAAATGCAATTATAAGTATATAATGAGGCAAGAGTATGAGATGTGTATTTTCTGGAAGTTTTGATCCAATTACAATAGGGCATTATGATGTAATTATGAGATGCGCTAAGTTATTTGATGAAGTTTATGTAGCCGTTGGCGCTAATTATAATAAAAATTCGCAGCCAATAGAAATCAGAAAAAAACTTGTAGAAAAAGCGTTAAAGGATTTTGATAATGTTACTGTATTAGAATGCAACGGATTATTTTCAAATTTTTGTATAAATAATAAAATAGATGTAATTGTAAAGGGAATACGAAATAGCAGAGATTATGAATACGAAAACGAAATGGCGGAATTTAATAAATCGTTATGTAATTTAGAAACGATATATATATCCGCAACGCCACAATATAGACATATTAGTTCAAGTAGCGTTAAAGAATTGTTACTGTATCTATGCAATATAGAAAAGTATGTGCCTAAAAGCATATTGAAAGATATAATCGATATATATGGTAAAAAATAATTAAAATAACAACAAATGTTAGAATTCAAAATTTAGGAAAATTGTCTAATAAAAATATTAGGAAAATTGTCTAAAAATAATATTCGAAAAATTGTCTAATAAAAACATTAGGAAAATTGTCTAATAAAAATATTAGGGAAATTTTTTTATGTAAGTGTTATTATAAAGACAAAACTACAAATGCTATAAGAACAAAGGGAGAAGAAACTGATGTTTAAAACGGTAAAAAGAGTAATTACACCTGATGAACTAAAGAAGTTATTGCCAATAACGGCAGAATTGGCAGAAATAAAGTTACAAAATGATAATTTAATTAAATCAATTATTAGTGGTAAAGATAAAAGATTTTTGATTGTAACTGGACCTTGTTCGGCGGATAATATTGATGCAGTTATGGAGTATTGTATAAAGCTAAAGGTTTTATCAGATAAATATATAGATAAAATAGTAATTATGCCAAGAGTCTTTACAGCTAAACCTCGGACTACGGGAGAAGGCTATTTAGGAATGATGTATCAACCTGATTGCGATATTGTGGATATAGATAAAGGCGTTTACAAAAGTAGAGAAATGATGATAAGGTGTATAAAAGAAACAGGAATGGCAATATCTGATGAGTTATTGTATCCAGAATATTATGATTATTTTGACGATTTAATAAGTTATTATTTTATCGGAGCAAGAAGTAGTGAAAATCCTGAACATAGAAATATAGGCAGCGGATTAGATATGACAGTAGGGGTAAAAAATGGCACAGGCGGTAATTTGATTTCATTAGCAGGAGCGGTTTATGCGTGTCAAAGGCCAAAAGAATTTTTATTAAAAGGCGTTCAAGTTAAAACAGAGGGAAATTTGTACGCTCACGCTGTTTTTAGAGGATTTGTAGATGAAAGCGGAGTGTTTTATACTAATTATAGCGAAAATTGCTTAAATACCTACGGCTTGATTTGTGATAATTTAGGAATATCTAATAAATCGGTTTTAGTCGATTGCTCGCACGCAAACAGCTCAAAACAAAGCTTTAGACAAATGCAAGCCGCTAAAAGCGTCGTTAAAGAACATTGCCCGCTACTTAGAGGTATAATGCTTGAAAGTTACCTTTATGAAGGTAGAAGCGATAACGAATATGGCGTAAGTAAAACAGATAGTTGCCTTGGATTTGAAGATACAAAAAATCTAATAAAAGAAATATATGAATTGCTATAATATTAAATTATAAATAAACCTTAAATAA
>JAVVUQ010000063.1:3836-9195 GCA_036653075.1 Clostridia bacterium
ATAAAAGAAATATATGAATTGCTATAATATTAAATTATAAATAAACCTTAAATAATGCTTGATAACTCGCAAAAAAGCGGATAAACCTAATTTAAAGCTCGATATCTCGCAATAAAGTGGATAAACCTAATTTAAAGCTCGATAGCTCGCAATAAAGTGGATAAACCTAATTTAAAGCTCGATATCTCGCAATAAAGTGGATAAACCTAATTCAATGCTTGATAACTCTCTATGAAACCAAACGTTTGGATAAAATTCAATAATTAAATAATAAAAGAATGATTTTGGTATCGCAATAGATTCATTCCCTTAAATAATGCTTGATAACTCGCAATAAAAGGATAAACCTTAAATAAAACTCTATATCTCGCAATAAAGCGGTGGCATTTTAAAATTAAACCTAAAACATATGAGTAATTTTAAAATGCTACTTAATCCAATCCGTTCGCTCCACTTGAATAAAGTTTCAAAGTTTATGTGTCGCTCACTAAGTAAATGATAAATTATAATTTAACGCTTCGTAAAAATTCGCTCCGCTCACATTTATGTCTATATTTTGCGGATAAAATAATTTAATATTTATCAATAATATAATAATCAAAAGATAAAAATTGATAAATTTTATCTATTTTTTTATCTATATTTATCTTTAATTTAATTTTAATACACTTTTATCTATATATTAATCTATATATTAATTTATATATTAATCTATATTTATCTATATATTAATTTATATTTTTATCTATATATTTATCTTAAATTTAATTTTAATATGATTTTATAATTATTTTATTCTATAACCGTACCATTTCCAAGCCAAGAATTAAACCAAGATGTTAAAGGGGCGCCATATTCTTTTTCAAAACAACCAATTAATGTTTCTGGAGTAGCGACTGTAAATTGAGCGGTTTTAAAATATCGATTTAAACCTTTGAAAAATTTTTTATCTTTCATTGTTGAACGCAAACTATCAAAAAGTAGCATTGATTTAAGATAATTCAAACAGACATAGGTTTGATTATTTGGATATTCGGGTATTGAACGGGTTAAAGAAGTGTCAATATTTGATTGATAATTTTTTAATACGTCGCAAAACAATCTATAATTTTTATACGATGATTTCAATAATTCATTACTATTTTGTAATTGCGGATGATGCTCATAGAATAATATTACTGAATATTCCGCTAAGCCTTCATCGAGCCAAGCGTGTTTAATTTGATTATTTCCAACTAATGCGTACCACCATTGATGCGCTGTTTCGTGTATTATAACTTTATGGTAGCTTTCTTTAGGCAAATCATTTGCAACGTAAATTAGATTTGGATATTCCATTCCGCCATAACAAAAGTTTGTTTGAGTTACGCAATAAGTTTTGTAAGGATAAAGTCCGAAAATATCATTGAAATATTGAAAACAGTCAGTGATTAATTTCAAAGTTACATCTGGTTCGTTATCAGTTATGTAATTATATATAATGTCTGTATGTTCTACCTTTGCTGTGGCAGTCTTTGTATCAGATGAGGCTACTATTGCAAAATCTCGTACGCAAGTTGCTTTAAAATTATGAGTAGAAATATTGTTTTCTGTAATGGTAGATATTAAATCGCCAGTGTGTGAGATTGTATATACGCAAGGAGCGACAAAGGTTATATCGTAATTGGCGATTTCGCTAACAAATGGATCACCGCTACTGTAATAGGGGTATTCCAAAAACGCTCCATTTTCCATATAGCATAATGACGGATAAAAATTAGCGATATTAAATGTATTTTCAATATATCCTAATCTATGTTTAATATTAGCGATATTAACCTTAAAAGCAATTTCAATGTTAACGCTATCCCCTTTAAAGATATCGTTTGGCATAGCTACTTCCAAAATATTACTATCGACACCGCAAATATTAATATTAGTTGAACTGTCATTGACAGAAAGAGATGTAACTTCAATATTTCCATAACTTTTACCATTTGGATATGCTTTTACACTACTTTCTTTACTTACAGCCTTATAATTTGCATCTTCTCGATACGCATTAGGATATAAATTAAACTTTAATGCGTTTAATGCGACATCTAACTGATTTTTATAACAAAACTCCATAACCGCTGAAATTGAATGACTCTCAGGATGCAAACTCATCGAAATATTGTAATCGTTTAATCCTTGAGAGCGTTTCTTTAAGTCATCAATTTTGCATCCGCATAGCAAAAAAACAATGCACACTAATAAAATAGTTAAAATAGAAATAAATTTTTTTATTTTCATATATACACCTCAAACTACTTTATGTGTATGCTTAAAATGTACTAAATATTCTATTATATAATTATACAATTTAATTTATTAATAAATAAAATAATTATACAAAATTGCAATATATAATTAAAGCAATATAAATAAATAAAATATATAATTAAAGCAATAAAACCAACTGAAATATATAATGAAAGTAATATAAACAAATGAAATAAATAATTAAAGCAATAAAACCAACTGAAATATATAATTAAAGCAATAAAACAAATGAAATATATAATTAAAGCAATAAAACAAATGAAATAATAATACTAATTGTTTCGTTGTTTTAAAATATTTCTAAAAAAAGTTTCTGATGAAGCGGAGCTATAACGGTTATAGCGACCAATTTGCATTAAGTTGCAACCGATATAGAGCATAGTTTGCTGTTCGTTGCAAGTTAAAGCAATCTTAAAGCCCATTTCTTTAATTACTGTATTGGAATAGGGGGAATATTTACCGTACGGATAAGAAAAACATATAGGCAATTTAGAAGTAGCGTCAAACAGTTTTTTTTGAGTTTTGCTTAAATCGGACATAAGGATATTTCTATATTCGCTAAAAGATTCGGAAACTTTTTTATTTGCGCCTTGACGGCCTTTTTTACTGCTGTGTAAGTCATAGGTATGATTTGCAAATTCGATTAACCCGCTTTTTTCCATTTCATAAATTTGCGTCCAATTTAAATTACTGTAATTCACACTTTGTTCCTGTCCTTTTTCATTATCGCAAAATTTTCCAACGATTGCAATAGTAGCTTTACATTTATACTTTTTTAAAATAGGCATCGCATATACAAAATTATTATAAAATCCATCATCAAAGGTTATCAAAATAGGTTTTATTGGAAATTTATCATTTCGCCCTTCGGTAAAAGCAACTATTTCACGCGCAAAAACAGATGTGTAATTATTATCCGCTAACCATTTTAAGTCACTTTCAAGCGTATTTGGATGTAAAACATAATTATTCAATCCGCTTTTATTTATGCTGTGATACATAATAGATAAAAGAGAACGCTTTTCATTGGTATTAACTCTACTATTTGATTTGCTATAAATAGCTGTATTAAATTTTTTGCAATTACTTAAATCATTAATGATAATTTCGTAGATATTGTTGCTTTTATTACTTTCATTAATATTATCGCTTTTATTACTTTCATTAGTATTGTTAATATCGTCGCTATAATTGATATCTTGATTTTTTTTAGATTCATTAGATTTATCAAGATTATCAAGAGGGTTAATAATAATTTCATCCTTTAGTATAGTACTATTATGCGTATTTATGTCATTTATTGTATTATTACTATTAGAGTTTTTGTTTAAATAGGATGATTGTGAATATAAAAAGCCATATTCAATAATTAAAGCTATTATAGTTATTATAGCTGTGGATATTAAGATTGATAATAAATTTTTTTTCATAGCATTATTGTGAGCCGACGATGATAAATTATTCCATAAAAATTGAAAAAATAAAAAATGACAGATAGATAATTTATGTTATTTAAAATATTTTTAATATTAAGTTAAAACAGTTGCTAAAAAACGTTAAATATGGTAAAATAAAAAAATTAAATGCGTTCGGCGTTATGCTGAGAACACAAAAGGAGTAAATGGTAATAGCTCACAGAGAGTCGCAGTTGCTGAAATGGCGATAGTGAAAATCCGTTGAAAGTCGTTTGTGAAGCAGTTTTGGTGATTACTATTTAAATATTTATGATTATCGATGTTGTTTGCATATAGCTATGGTTAAATTGACATAGGCTTAGGGTATGCAAATAGTAGATATTTGAGATATTGTTGATAGTATTAGTCAAAAACGTTTATACTACGTTAGTGTAAAAAGAGCGAGCTTTATGCTTGAAATACAGGTGGTACCACGGATTGTCGTAATTCGTCCTGAGTAGGACGGCTTGCGGCTTTTTTTATGCAAAAAAATGAAAATAAGATTGCAACGTATATTAATAAATAATTTTAATGGAGTAAGTATATGGATAAAACATTTGAACCTAAAAATTTTGAAAAGCGTATTTATGAGTGGTGGGAAGATAGCGGATATTTTCATACGCAAATTGACAAGCAAAAAAAGCCTTATACAATAGTTATGCCGCCGCCTAACATAACAGGGCAATTGCATATGGGACACGCATTAAACAATGCATTACAAGATTGTTTGATACGATTTAAGAGAATGCAGGGATATTGCGCATTATGGATACCTGGCGAAGATCACGCTTCCATAGCGACTGAAGTGAAGATAGTTGACGAACTCAAAAAAAGTGGCGTTACAAAAACCGATATTGGTAGAGATAAATTTTTGTCGCTTGCTTGGGATTGGAAGGCAAAGTATGGTGGTAAAATTGCTGAACAGTTGCGTCGATTAGGAAGTAGCTGCGATTGGAAAAGAGAAGCCTTCACTATGGACGAAAATTTAAATAGAGCTGTAAGGCACGTATTTGTCAAATTATATAATGAAGGATTGATATATAAAGGCGCAAGAATTACTAATATCTGTACCGAATGTGGTACGGCAATTAGCGATGCGGAAGTGGAGTTTGAAACAGAAATGTCGCATTTATGGCATTTCAAATATTACACTAAAGATGGGAATGAAAGTATACAATTTGCAACTACACGACCAGAAACGATGTTAGCAGATACAGCTATTGCCGTTAATCCAAATGATGAACGTTATCAATCAATGATTGGCAAAAAAGTAATTGTTCCATTTGTTGATAGAGAAATACCTATTGTTGCCGATGAATATGTTGAAAAAGATTTTGGATCGGGCGCAGTAAAGATTACGCCAGCTCACGATCCAAATGATTTTGAAGTTGGAATGAGGCATAATTTACCAATTATTAAAGTAATGTCTGATAAAGCTATTATAAACGAAATTGGCGGCGATTTGTTTTGCGGTTTAAATAGGAACGAGTGCCGAAAAAAAATAATTGCTGAAATGGACAAATTGGGACAACTTGTAAAAATTGAAAATTATGAGCATAATGTTGGGCATTGTTATCGTTGTCATACGACTGTTGAACCAA
>JAVVUQ010000064.1:0-9127 GCA_036653075.1 Clostridia bacterium
ATAATAAATAAATATACTGCATAAGTATATTAAATATATATAATAAATAAATATAATAAATAAATATATTGCATAAAAGCTGTATCGCTTATTGCGATACAGCTTTATAATAAACTATAATTATTATGAATAAACTATGATTGAGCTATGACTTTATTTGCTAAACTTAAAGTACATTTTATAGATATAAGAATAATATGTAGCTGATTGTGGACATACAATTTCTATATAAAGTCCATTTTCGCTAACTTTTTCTATATCCATAACGAAATTGCTATACATAAACTCACGTTCAGCGTCATATGCGCATTCAAGTCTTGGAGCAAACTCTGATTTAAATATAATTTTATTTAAGTTATTACAGCCATAGAATGCTCTATCTCCAATTGCTTCAAGTGTTGATGGAAGAATTAGTACTTTTATATTACAATCTTTAAAGGCATACGCCATAATTTTTCTAATGCCTTCGTTTATAACAAATTCGTCGCCGAAATTCTTTATTATGCAATCATAAATAACCGTTTCGTCCTTACTAAGTAATAAACCATCTTTCAACACAAATTGATTATTATTTCCTATTAATTCAATATCGGCAATGTGTGTGTTTTGGAAAACGTATGAATAATCAAATATTCCGCATAGTTGATTTACTGTTAATTTAGTTATATTTAACTCAGCAAATGCTATAGTACCAATTTTTACTAAAGAATCAGTCAATACAATTATATCCAAACCTGATTTTGCAAAAGCATAATCGCCAATTATTTCGACCATACCTAAGTCAACTTCTTTAAGGAATAAAGCGTTATAGAATGCGTATGGACTTATTTCATTAACTGTTGCTGGAATAATAAACTGCTCTTTTTTATTAGTCGTAGCATATTTATAAAGTACTGTTTTGTCAATATTTAAAATTGCGTTATCATAAGAGTAAAGTATACAATTTTGACTATCCACTGTTATAGTTTCAAGCGTATAAACGTCTTCTAAAACTGTTGTAGGGTCAAACACTACAACATTCTTTGGAATATTTAATGTCTTTAACGCTGTTTTTGCAAATGCATAATCAAACACCATAATCAAAGATTCTGGTAATTCTACATAATTCAACATAGAATTTTCGTAAAACGCTCCCGTGCCAATAATCGTCACGCCTGTTCCTATGTTCGCTGTTTCCATTTTATTATTCTTTGAAAACGCATAATCACCAATTGACATCACTGAATCTGGTAATTTAAGATTTTTTATACCGCACATATAAAAAGCTTGTTGTCCAATAGTTGCGATATCACCTTTAAACTCCACATTTTCAAGATTTGTAAATCCTTTGAATGCATAATCAGGAATATTTGTAATATTACTATTAATTATTACGCCCTTTAATAAAGGTTTTTCTTCGAATAATTCTGGGTGGGTTCTATTTATCAATGCTGTTGCAACACTTTCGTGTATTTCTTTTGTTATAGTTACATTTTGCAATGATCTCCACGCAACGCCAAATTGTCCTACTGTTAAAGATGTAACTGTTTCAGGAATTTCAAGTATTCCATCATAATCCCAACTTGACGGAGCAAACATTGTTGTATGATTTTTGTCATACACTATTCCCGTTACTGGATCTTGCACAAGAAATTCATTATCTGCCGACACGCTAAACTTTTTAAGTTTTGTTGATGCGCCAAACGGATATTGACTTATTGAGCCTAAATTTTTATGAAATACAACTTCTTCAAGGTTTGGACAATTACTGAAATTTGTACCCGATATGCTTCCAACATTTCCATAAAAATGAATCGATTTTGCGCTTATCATTGAAAATGAAAATTCAGCCCAATAATTTCCGCCAATATCACCAATATCATCGTGGAATTCAAGAATTTCAAGTTTTTGAGAATTATCGAAGTTGTTTCCTGCAATCAGTCCAACTTTACCAAAAAATTTGACTTCTTTTATGTTTATATTATCTGAAAAGACAGTATTTATTTGTTTGATATCTGCATAACATATAAAGCTTTCTAACGCTGTTGTAAATGAAAATGCGTCAGGATTAATCTTTATTTCTACATTTGAATCTGGTATAACTATTTTCTTTAAACTGATATTCCAAGCAAAACTGCTCATCGCTATCATTTCTATGTGTTCCATTTCTTCGAAATTCACTTCTTCTAATGAAACACAAATTGCAAATGCAAATGTATCAATTAATGTTATATTCTTAGATAATTTTGCTTTTTTAAGCGCTCCACATTTAACAAACGCATCGTAGTCTATTGACGTAATACCATCAGGTAATGTAATCTCTTTTAACGATTTGCAAAATGAAAATGCTGCGCCTCCTACGCTTCCTTGTAACGTTGAAGGTAAAGATATACTTTCAAGACTTGAACATAATCCCATCATCGATCTTGGAATTTCAGTTACGCCTTCTGGAATAGTTAAATTCGTAATTGCGCTGTTATAAAATGAATATCTACCAATCGTTTTCAATGTCGATGGTAAAGTACAATCTTTTAAAGAACATCCTCTAAATGTATGCGCTTCTAATGTAACGCATCCTTCTGGAACTTTTATTGAAGTTATATCCATTCTGTTTCTAAATACATCAGTTGATCCAGCGATTGACAAAACGCCAATATTATCAGGTATTACTATATCTCCACCTGGTCCGCTGTATCCTACAAGCGTACCATTTTCATTAACTGAAAATTTATGTTCGCCAACATCATTGACTATTACGTTTTTATGACTATATTCAATAAGCTCTCTTGATTCAATTTCTCTATCTATGGCGTTTGACATCATTAAATCATAATACTTATCATTCATAAAATCTACGCCAAGCGTTCTCATATAATCAGCTGTTACTTCATCGTTTTTTTCATTTACTATATTATTTTCATTGTTGTTTGCTACTGTATCTTGTTTAATGTTACCAACATAATAAATAGATTGATTGTAAGCGCAATCAGCAAGCGCTATATAAAACTCGCCATTATTTAATGATGAAATATAATCTGTTATATCAATTGTTATGCTTCCATCTTCGCCTTTTTTCCAATTATTTACAGGAAAAGCTTGGTCATCTAATAAATTTAGTATGGTTTGGTCTTCCGATGGCGTGCAAAGCAAATAGGTGGAGAAATAATGGTTATCATAAACTTCTACGTCAATAAGAGTTCTGCCATTTTCTTCTCTCAAGTTTGCATCTTTAACTGTCGGCTTTTCATAGTCAATATACAATGGAAATTCAATTTTTGAATGAGCATATTTTCCATCAACATCTAAATAAGCATCAACACTAAATGTTAGTTGTTGATTGTTACACCAGTCATACATTGTCGGGTCGATGAACAATTCGTGTCCTGTTATAACAATATCTTTTCCATTAAATATTGTCTTGGGGAGATTTTGTTCGCCATATGTATAATATTTGTATCCTGTAATTGTATCATAAATATTATATTCTAAATAAGACATATTCCTAAATGTCGCCATATATGCAGAATAAATATAACATATTCCGTTTGGATCAACTGTTAAAGCAATTCTATCATAACTTGGCTTT
Organism: Clostridia bacterium; assembly: GCA_036653075.1. Taxonomy (GTDB): domain Bacteria; phylum Bacillota; class Clostridia; order Christensenellales; family CAG-314; genus JAVVUQ01. Next base: position 3,566 of record JAVVUQ010000064.1, read on the forward strand.
GGAGCTTCTAATCCTTCTCCAAGTATAAAAAATTCGTATTCTGCGCCCATCGGACAAGATGTTGAATATGAGCCTAAATAACCCATTAATCTATTGCTAAAAATTTCTGGTTGTACATTATCATACAAATTTGTATCAAATATCGGCGCTTTTGTCCAATCACCATAAAATGATAAAAACGGAATGGAAAGATTAACGCTTCCCTCTTCAATTGCTGTTAACTCAGCAAATCCTTCAACATAAATACCATTAACAAAATATTCATCTAAATAAGCTTTTTCATCTTCTGTCAAAGTAATTACAACCTTTACGGAAACTGTTTTTCCAGCTTGAACGGTAACTACGTTATTTTCAACAGTTTTACCGCTTATTATGCTTTGCGAGCCATCTAACAGCTTAGTTCTTTGCGACATAGATAATTTATCATAACTTATTTGTTCAGTCATAACAGTCGTATCAATTTTATAACTTAAATCTTTATCGCCAAAATTAGTTATATTAAATCTAAGCGTATACATTCCATCACGATTTTTGTCATCGCCAAGTTCTAATTTTGCGCGATTGCTACCTGTTACAGAAATATACGCATTTGTTTTTATCGCATTATCTATATTTGCAACACCTGCGCCCTGTTGTCTTACGCTTGCATAATTTCCGCTATAATCCAATGCTTTTGTTGCAGTACTTTGGATTATTTGAAAACATAAGTTTTTAAGTTCAATATCTGTTAAATAAACAAACTTTTCACTTAAATATTGTTTCAATGCTGTCATTATACCCGTTAAATTGGGCGTAGCCATACTTGTACCACTTAATCTACCATACTTACCACCATTAAATCCATCTGGCATTGCTGATAAAATATTTCCACCCGGCGCCGTAATATCAGGTTTTAAAGATAAATCTGGCGATGGTCCCCAAGATGAGAAATCTGACATTAAAAATGTGGAGTTTCCTTTTTTAAATGTAATTTCAAAATGATTTTCTTTCGCTCCATCTATTATGGTCATACCATCTAATTGTTGAATTCCAAACGTTGGAATTTTCATTTCGCCTAAAATTTGCGGATTAACCATACCCATTACGTTATTATAAATTATACACGCAATAGCGCCTTTTGACGCTGCAAGATTTTGCTTTTCTTCAAAGGAAGAATCACCCCTTTTCACTAAAACAACCTTGCCTGAAACATCTAACCCGTTATAATCTTTTTCAATTCCAGTTCCAGACATAACAACCGCTTCCAAAACTCTTTGATCCTCTCCACCAAGTATCATTCCTTCAATATCAAATGGAACGGAATTGCTATTTACTGCGCATTGATAAAAAATAGGCGTGTCATTTACTGTAAATAAATTAGCTTTTACAGTATTGATACTTGCGATTGCAAATGAGCCTGGATAACTTGACGGCGAACCTAACATTCCAGCATCAGGATTAGTAGCGGAAACATTATGGTCTATCGTAACTGTTGACGCATTTGCTTCGTTTCCAGCTGCTGCGCATATTAAAATTCCAAGTCTTTGTAATCTATCATACATATCATTTACGTATGACAAATCTTCTCTTCTTTCATATGTGAATCCAGCTGCTACGCCTAAGCTTAAATTAACTGCATCAACGCCTAATATAGCGCAATCACTTAATGCTGCTACTATATCCACCGTCTGAGCTCCGCCTACATAATCAGCAAAAACTTTCATCATCGCTAACTGAGCTTTAGGAGCCGATCCTTTTATAACTTCATCATCTCCTACAGCTATTGCTGAAACGTGAGTCCCGTGAAATGAATTGAAATAATTGATTGTTGTGGGATTTCCCAAAACATCTGTATCTCTATTCGCATAATCAAATTGAAAAGGCACTTTTGAAGATATGTATATTGAATCAGCCGATATATCCATACCATAATTAGAGTGTCCCCAAATTTTATCTACAATATTAGCTATATCATCTTTTTTTACGTCTACTTTAGATAATTGAGTGGAAAAAGCAGAATGCTTGTAATCAAATCCATTATCAATTACCGCAATAAACATACCTTCTCCTTGATATTGAGTATCATTTTTAAATATTCCCGTACTTTCATTTACAGCCGATACAATGTCATCATATGATATTGTATCTGTCTGCTTATATTGCTCTGATAAAACAACACGACTTACATTTGGTAACTTCTCTATAAAAGCAATGTCACCATACTTAATCTCAGCAGCAAATCCATTCATAATTGATGTATATGAATATTTGTACGTCGCCTCTATTCCTGCCATATCAATCCAAGACTTAACTTGCGATTGCGTTTCAAGTAAAGTATTCGCAAACTCAACGCCCAATTGAGAAAGAACAAAATCTTTAAAGTCGATTTCAACAGAATTATCTAAATAATAATCTGCCATTGTTGCGCCTTGCATTTCTACTAAAACCCATACCTTGTCCGATGCGGAAAGTGTTTTGCTATTTCCACTTGTCGAAATATTCTCACTTCTTACATCCATTTGCTTAATTTGTAAGTCGGTTTCTTGTAGATATTTCGTCAACACAGCACCACTACTTACATCTTTTTGCTTGTTTAATAAGTTATTTCCACACGCTGCTGACACTAACAAAACAAACGCTAACAGAACAACTACTACAATGCTTTTGCTTTTGACCATTTCTCTTTTGCTCCTTATTATATTTAATCTTTTTTAATATCGAAAATCTATTACAATTTTATTCCCTTAAAATAGATTCCCTTATATATTAATTTATACTTTTCTGCTATTGACACTCTCACTTCGCCATAACAAAGAAATATAAACATTTTCACATTATAATTTTTTTATAATATGAAAATAAAATTATATAATTTATGTGTTTGCAATTTTTAATTAACCTCAATTCTTATTTTAACGCTCTTTATTGCTTGTTACTTATTACAGTTTTTATAATAAATATATTTTTAATTATTGCTATCCTCATTGTCTTTTGATGTGTCTCGATGATTATCAAAATTGGAAAATATTTTATTTATTTCTTTATAGTATTTTAATAGCGTCATCTGCTCCTCATCAGTGAAATATTCATCAAACAACTTCATAGCTTCAGAATATGCGCAATTTAAAAAATCTTCGTGTAATTTTTTTCCATTATCTGTTATACGCACATAAATAAACCGCCTGTTATTTGACTCAATATACCTCTCTACTATACCCATACTCTCAATTTCTTCCAGAAATTTCGACATATTTTTATACGAACAGTTGGCAAATCCTGAAAGCTCTCCTATTGTGCAATTACCATGCGCATATAAATTTCCTATTATATTCCTCTGCACAGAGCCTAATTTCATAAATTCACAACCACTGTCTTTAACCTTTTCGTGAATTGGACGTATTATTCTACCTAAATGATAAAATAATAACAAATCCATATTCTTTCCCATATCTTCGTGATATTGCATCTTATCACATATCACAATTTTATCTTGCTCTACCGTTTTATTTACTATCTTTTCGCTATCTTCTATTTTCAATTTTTTCTCCTTATATAATTTATATCACTTATTTTTTTGTTGCCTTTTTTATTTTTAATATATACAAACAGAACATACCTCCATATCGTTTGCATAAAACAATCACTTACTATCTCACTGTTATATATTTTTTCTACGCATACTCCATTTAATCATACTTGTAGTCTAATCATACTTGTAGTTCAATCATACTTATAGTCTAATCATACTTGTAGTCTAATCATACTTGTAGTTCAATCATACTTATAGTCTAATCATACTTGTAGTTCAATCATATATAAAGTATAGTCCTACTTGTATGCCTGTCATTTGATTTTATCACATTAAAAATAACGTGTCAATTGTTTTTTAAATATAATTTATATTTTTTTAAAAAATTATTTTTTAATTTAACACGCCTATAATAGATTAGGGTTAATAAAGCATAAATAATAAGTTATTAAACTGCAATAAAATAACCACTAATTAATTTATAGAATAAATCAGTGGTTATAGCAAAGTAATTTATTGCAATTTTATTATTAATTTTTACAAGTCAAAGCTACTAAGGTTTTAATATGGCTTGAGCGGTGAATGTTAATTGCTGTTTTTGCGACTTAAAACTCATTATTGGTGATAACAAGTCCACAAACCCTTCTATATTTGTAAAAATAAGTCAAAGCAAAAATCCCAAAAAACCCTCTTATTTCAATAAATAGGAGAAAGGCAGTTTTTTGCCTTTTTCACGGTTTTGTGTGTTCTTCGATAGGTAATCGGTCAACGGCTTTTCCAAAGCAAAGGTCTATCTATATGGGAACGGGCAACAGTTACATTATAAAAAATCTTTGCAAGATAGAAATTCATTTACGAATGTATCTTATTTTCAATACGCAAGCAGGCTTCAATATGCATAATCCAATGTCTTGAAAATGGCATTTGAATTAACCCTCGAACATCTTTATTACACCAATAATCAATCAACCACATTGCATTTTCATCTGTACTTACCACATTTAATGATCTTAAATATTCTTTTCTTTCTTCTGATATTTTTCTTTTCAATTCATCATAAGATAATCTTCCAACTATTTTCTCGGTAGTTTCTTGTACTTCGAAGATGTATGAATATAATTCTTTTAAATTAAGCTGTTTTGAGAAGTCTGCAATCTGTTGTTTTACAAGTTCGTTTCCTGTTGTAATTATGGGCGAATTGATACGCTTTTGGTAATTGCCCGTGAAAAACACTTGTTCATCTCCACTTATCAGTGTGTGCGCCACTATATCTTCAATACGAAAAATATGCCAAATGGAATAGGCAATCGTTTTACTATGATAACTATCAGCGTTTATGAAAGGAATTGCATTAAAATCTTCTCTGCCTAAATTTTTATAAAAAGATATTAAGGTTTGCATTAACTGATTTCGCAAATCTAACAAAATATCAATACCCTCTCTATAAGTGTCTTTATTTTTGATTTGTATTTGCATTGTTTTATTAAGTTCAGACCATTCCTTATTCATAATCTATCACCTTTCAAATCTCGGTTTGTTATAAATCACATTACATCTATTTTTTTTAAAATATTGACTGTTTGTTAACCTCTTTTATTACAATTTAATAATGTTTTCGATTGCTTGATGGTTTGCCACGATTCTATTGCATTAAGCATTGATAATTGTTCGCCTTGAATAAGAGAATAAACATATTTGTACATCACTATAAAACTATTATATCTGTGCTTTTGATGTGTCATCAAAACTACGCGCTCAAAATGGCTTGAGCGGTGAATGTTAATTGCTATTTTGCGCCTTAAACCCTCATTATTGCAGGTAATAAGTCCACAAACCCTTCTATATTTGCAAGAACAAGTCAAAACAAAAGTCCATAGAAAACCCTCATATTTCAGCAAATAAGTCAATGGCAGTTTTTGATTTACACTCAAGGTCATATCGAAATGCTGCCCTTATTTTCAATTAACCGTTTCTTCGCTGCCTGTTCCAACTTTCGATAAATGCTCATTTTGTTTACTTGTTTGTAAAGTTGATTTCGTATTTTGTGCCTTGAT
>JAVVUQ010000065.1:0-2716 GCA_036653075.1 Clostridia bacterium
TTTATATTTGCTTATAAATTAAAGTGAATTAGAAAATTTGTTTTATATTTGCTAATAAAATTGAATATGAAAGTATGTTTTATATTTGCTTATAAATTAAAGTGAATTAGAAAATTTGTTTTATATTTGCAAATAAAATTGAATCTAAAAGTTTGTTTTATATTTGCTAATAAATTAAAGTGAATTGGAAAGTTAGTCATTTGATTTTGGCTTTTTTTCCTCTTTAAACATTTCTTTGTATGTTTAATAATGAAATAATAATCCGTAATGTATGGATTCAATAGAACAAATGTATGTTATAATGTAAATAGTTTCAAAAACTAATAAAAATTCAAAAAAGTATAAATTTGAATTTTTTAAAATTTTAACAATATCAATGTTTTTATTTTAGAATTAAATATAAATCGCATATTTGATATTTTGAAAAATGTCTATATTATACTTATTTATAATTATTAAAGGAGTTTATCTATGGAAATAACAACTATTATAGCAGCAATTGCTCTACCATTTAGTATAATCGCAAGTATTACTGGGTTTATTGGATTTAAGGCTGGTGAAAAAAATAAATCTGCAAAAGAAAACCGAGAAATCGGAGCAATGACTGCTGATTTGCAATATATTAAAAAAACTATCGATAACATCGCTTCAATGCAATGCGAAACAGCTTCTACAATTATTTCGTTGAGCGAGCGTGTCGCTCGTATTGAAGGGTTCCGTAATTAAATCAAATATCTATGTTGACGTACCTAATTATAAATATTTTAACAAATTTATATACGTTTGTTTATAATAATTTAATTTACATTTACAATAAATTAATGATAATATTTATATCTACAAAACATATTTTTAATTACAAAATGAATTTATAATTACAAATTAAATTTGCATTTGCAAAAAATCTATAATAATTTTTATAATTACAAATAATACTAATATTATTAATATTTACAAAACATATTTATATCTTCAAAACATATTTATAATTAACAATTAAATTTGCATTTACAAAAAATGCTTATTATATTTGTTATTAGAAATCGATTAAAATAATTGAAATTACTCATTTTTTATATTTATTATTTCAACTTAATTAAGGTTGAATTACGTAATTAAATACTTTATACAATTTAATATTTATAATTGAAAATATCTGTTTAAAATATATTTTAATGAAAGTTATTTGTGTACGCTATGATTCTAATTTTTTTATAAACACATTTGGACACTATTTATATGCGCATTTGAACACTATCTATAATCGTTATAATTATATTATATAATTGCAATAAAAAAGTCTTGTATATTATTCTAATTAGAATCAAAATGCAAGACTTTTAATAATTATGCTTGTTGTTTTTTAAATGATTTTGACATTACTTCAAAACCATCGTCGTCAAATCCTAATTTCTTATAGAGTTGTTTTGCGATTGTATTTGTTGTAACTACTTCTAAGGTGATTGAAACAGCTTTATTTTTAAATTCAGTTTCAATCCATTCCAATAATTTCTGTCCGTAACCTTTATGGCGGACTGCTGGGTCAACAAACAATTCGTCTAAGACAATCACATTGCCCCCGTCTTCATTGCACCAATATGATGTTATCAGTGTATAACCTACTGCTTCATTTGTGTCTTTGTCAATTAGTAAGTATCCCCACAAATTTTCGTGGTGTGACACTAAATATGAAAACGTCTTTTCCGTTATCTCTGCGCTGTACTCTCGCGCCGTCGCTCCAGAATTATAGAAGCTTTCGCATAGTCTAAAAAATACTTCTTTGTCTGTGGTTTCTATAGATCGAACCAGCATAAAAATATAAAATGTTTCTCCTTAATATTTATTTTATAGCATCTTTGCTCTATTTATTCTTTTAACACGTGTATTATATAACATACTCGTCCATTTTGCAAGCAACTAAACATATTGTTTTAATATTTATTTAATGTTGCAAATGCAACAGCGCACTATCTAATTATAGTATATAATAACAACGTAATCAATTAAATATGTAGGTATGTTGCGGATTTATTAGTAAAATATTAATTTATTTTGTTACATAAGCATTACAATTGAAACATATGGAGGTTTATATGAATAAAACTGTAAAATTTATAGCGCGTACTGCCATTATGATAGCGCTTGTAACACTTCTTCAATGGCTTGGTCAAGTAATTGGTAAAGCGGTGCCAGTAATTGGTCCAACTTTAATCACGGGTAGTTTTGTCAACGCTATCTTAGTATTATCAGTGATATTTTGTGGCGTTTGGGGTGGTGTGATTGTCGGCTGTTTAACTCCTGTTATGGCGCTTGTTATTGGTCAAATGGGATTTCCCGTTCTTATTCCTTTTATTGCTTTAGGAAATGCCGTTTTATGCGTAGTTTTGTTTTTAATTATGAAATTATTCAAAGTAGAGAATGATACGATTTTATCAAAACGCACAATTGCGTTAGGCGTAGGCATTGCTGGCGGCGCTGTAATTAAATTTTTGTATATGTACTTAATTTTAGCGTTATTGATTCTTCCTTTACTTGGAATTCCACCAAAAGCGCAAACGTTATTGCAAGCGAATTTTGGAGTAATGCAACTTATTACAGCATTATTAGGCGGCGTAATCGCTGTCGGCGTATTTTTACCTTTGCGTAAAGCTGTAAAACCATTATAATGATTTCAATCTTGAATTACATCATTTAGATATATCAATTTATAATATTA
>JAVVUQ010000065.1:2816-9018 GCA_036653075.1 Clostridia bacterium
TATTTAAATAGTAATTCATAATATTATCATATATATTATTTGAATTGTAATTCATAATTTATCATTTATAATTAATACAAAAATCCCAACTTATACAAATTGGGATTTTTTTATTTTTATTATATTGCCGAGTCAATGATAAAATATATTAATAATTTAAAATATATAAATAATTTATGTTTAGCAGTTATATAGCTTATAATTATTAAACAGTTTTAATTTTTGAATGTTTAATGACCAAACAAAATGCTTTCTTTTTTAAATAGTTTGGATAAAAATAGGCAAACCGATATAAAAAATACGAAAGAAGATAGGAAAGTGATTATCAAATTGAGTGGAGAGATATCAAAGCTTAAAACGGTTTTAAGTGAAATTGTGCAATTATAAATAGGAATTAAATAAAAGTACCAAGCAGATGGTGTGTCGATGTATGATGGTACGATAGCTGCGAGCATTCCTAAAAGGTAGATAGGCATAGACAATGAGTTTGCCTCTTTAACAGTTTTGGCTACGGCGCTGGCTATTGAAAAGAGTGAAACTGAGGTAAGGGCTACGGTTAAGATTAATAGCAGCAGCAGCGCATACTCTGTAAAGCCATAAGAAAGGTGGCCTGCGCCGCCTAAAATGGAAGATAAACTATTAAGTGAAAAAGCCATTCCGATAAACGTACTAAGAGCAACGAGCAAAGTAATAATGCTATTTGAAAATACTTTTGCAAAGATAATATCCGTACGTTTAATTGGCGCCATCATTAAAGTTGCTAAAGTGCCTCGTTCTTTTTCGCCCGCAATTGTTTCGGCGCTAAAGCCCATAGCGTTTGCAAAGAGCGTAATTACGAGCATCATCGGTAGGACGATAGAAATCAATGAAGTAAACATTCTATTTCCGTCGGCAAGTTCGGTAAAAGTGTTATTGTATTTTTCAATATCGCCAAATTCGGTGTTCCAAGCGGTTTTTTGATAAATTTCCAAAATAGCGTTAAGACGATTAATTGCGACGGGTGAGTTTTTTTCAAACGAATCGCCATAGCTATTGAGAATAATTTTTCCGTTAGACGACTCGATAAATTCAACGACTAAGTCGGTTGAGCCAGATTTAATTAAAGCTTTTATTTCATCTTTGGACAATTGTTTTTCTGATTGTGTGAATTTTACAACCTCGACAGCGTCGATAAAAGGTTTTAAATCAGCGGGTTGTTGTCCGATATAGGTGATTTGTGAAACGTGGTTTTGTTTATCGGTCATAGAATTATTTTCCATAGCTCCGATAGCGCTATAAACTAAAAATATAACGAGCGCAGGCATAATAAAAGTAGAAAAAATCATACGTTTGCTTTTAAAAATTTTATCCAATTCTTTTTTTAAAATTTTAAAGATATTACTCATTAGACGCGCTCTCCTTATTGTAATTTGTTAATAAATTGAAAAACATATCTTCGAGGTCGAGAGATTGTGATTGTTGCAATAGTGCCTCGGTAGTGTCGCAAAGAAGCATTTTTCCGTCATAAATTACGCCAATTCTATCGCATAATTTTTGGGCGAGGGACATAATATGCGTGCTAATCAAAATAGTTTTGCCTTTATTTTTTAATTCTTTTAAATATTCAGTAACAGCTCGAGCAGTAACTACATCTAATCCGTTAGTTGGTTCGTCAAATACGATAATAGAAGGGTTATGCACAAGCGAAATAACAATAGAAAGTTTCTGTTTCATTCCTTGCGAAAGGTCGCCAATTTTAACTTCGGCAAATTTATCAATTCCGAATCTATCGAACAATTCTTTTTTGCGTTCATTTTTTACATCGGCAGAAATATTATATAACCCTGAAAAGAAATCGTAAATATAATTCGGCGTAAAGTTTTGTTCTAATTTCAATTCGCCAGTCAAAAAAGCCATTTTCCGTTTAATTGAAATGTCATTATTCACGTCTTCTCCATCAATAAGCACTTGTCCGCTATCGGCTTTTATAAGCGTTGCAATAATTCGCATTGTAGTAGTCTTTCCCGCTCCATTAGGCCCTAACAATCCGAATATTTCGCCTGGATAAGCGCAAAAACTCAAATTGCTTACTGCGACTTTTTTATTATCCGAAGTATTATCAATTTTCATTTGCTTACGTGACAACTTAAATGTTTTAGTAATATTATTAACTTCAATTGATTTATTCATAAATTCAATATCTCCTATGCGATAAATTGTCAATTACTATGCAATATATGCGAAAATGTCTATATGCGGCAAGGTAAAATTACAATTTAACGTGTTTTTAAGTATAACGCATAATATATGTATTGTCAAGAATTTATTTATAATAGCATCATACATTGAAATAACAAAAATTATTCAATAGTATTTCAATAATTATATAGACAAATTCATTTTTATATTATATAATAGCTATTATATTGATATAATAATCGTGCATAAATGTACAATAAGGATACAAATACAATGATTAAAAAAGAATTTTTTGGAATCAGCAAAGAAGGCAAAGAAATATTTAAATATATAATTAAAAACAATAAATATGAAGTTTGTATTTTAGATTATGGAGCGACTGTTTTAAGCTTTAAAATTTTAGATAAATCAGTTGATATAGCGTTAGGTTACGATAGTTTAATTGAATATGAAGAAAATTCCGCTTTTATGGGCGCAACAATAGGAAGATGCGCTAATAGAATCGATAAAGGGAAATTTACACTCAATAATGTCAATTATCAATTATCCGTAAAAGCAGACGAACATTTACACGGCGGAAAAGGTTTTGATAAAAAAGTATGGCAAACAGATATTAAAGGCGAAAATATGTTGACAATGCGATACATAAGCTTTAATGGCGAAGAAGGTTATTGCGGTACAGTTGTTGTTATTTGTGCGTTTTTATTGGAGGAAAAAGGATTAAAGATTAGCTTTTTTGCTGAAAGCGACTTAGATACAATAGTAAACTTAACAAATCATATTTATTTTAACTTAAAGGGCGAAGGCAGTATCCTTGACGATTATTTGATGATAAATAGCGATTTGTATATGCCGATAAATGATAAGATTGTTCCAACTGGCGAAATAAAAAGCGTAACAAACACACCTTTTGATTTTAGAGAATATAAAAAAATTGGCGATGTTATTAATAATACAGAACTTACCGAAATTGGCGGTTTTGACCATAATTTTATACTTAGCAAATGCGGCGCAAATATGTCGCTCGTTGCAAAGGTTAAAAACGAACATAGCGGTATAGAATTAATTATTTCTTCATCGCAACCATCAATGCAATTATACACGGCAAACAAATTAAATGAAAAAGGAAAGGGCAATCATTTTTATAAAAGCCATAGCGGACTTTGCATAGAACCACAGTTTCCGCCTAACGCAATCAATTTTCCATACTTAAAGAGTCCTGTATTAAAAAAAGGCGAAATTTATGAACAATCAATAGAATATAAGATTGTAACGTAATAGTAAATTATAATGTAATAATAAATTATAACGTAATAATAAATTATAACGTAATAGTAAATTATAATGTAATAATAAATTATAACGTAATAGTAAACTGTAACGTAATAGTAAACTGTAATTAAATAGTAAATTGTAACGTAATAGTAAACTGTAATTAAATAGTAAATTGTAATTAAATAGTAAATTATAACGTAATAGTAAATTATAATGTCATAGTAAATTATAATATAATAGTAAATTAGAATTTATCTTTCATTTGCGATGTGATATGTATTACAGCTCAAAAATGTATGGCGAAATTCGGTAAAATATATCGGAAAAAAATGGAAATTATTTTTAAAAAACACATAAAAACAGTTGACATACATATTATGTTATGATAAAATGAGTACGTAATGAAAAGAGCAAAGCACTTGAAAGGGTGTGACGCAAAACTATATGGTCTAAGTCAATGATTTTGATATGATTGCCAGTTGCCGTTATGATAAAATATAATGAAAAAAGCAAAACGTTTGAAAAAACGTGACGCAAAGCCAAAGGGTCTAAAGTAATTACTATGATAGCCGGTTGCCATTATGACGTTTGTCGTGATGGCATTTTTTATACAAAAAATTAGGACGGAGATGTTATGCGAGAGGTAGAAAGATGGCAAAAAAGAATAATATTGTTAAAAGTATCGACAGGTGTCATATTGGTAACAGCCGTACTTTCTATGTTAATAATCTGGTTGACTTATTACGGTGAAAACGTTGGAAACTTTATCATTACAGTAAGCAGAAACGATCAAAAGCAAATTGCAATAAGCACAGACAAAGAATTTGGCGAAAAATCAGTATATTTATCAGCAGAAGGGATTAAGGACGCAACAAACATTACATACAAAAACTTACCGCTTAATGAAATGAAAAACTGGGACGGCGGTTCTCATAATGATCAATATGGAAAATTGTGGCTTGGATATACCTTTTATTTAAAAAATATGTCAGTTTATGAACTTAAATATAAAATGGACATTACAATAAAAGATTCCTATAAAGGCGTGGATAAAGCAATTCGTTTAATGATGATTACTGGTGAAACACAAACAATCTACGCAGCGCCAAAACCTGACGGGTCAAACGAAGATCATAGCAATCTACCAATAGGCGGATATAATACAATACCTTTTTTTAATGAACATACAGTCACTGACGGTAATGTTTATGATATGACAAAAGATGAAGTACATAAATACACAATCGTAATGTGGTTAGAAGGCGAAGACGTTGATTGCACAGATGCAATTAGAGAAGGCGCAATTAGAATGGAAATGCATTTTTCCGTTATAAATTGATTAATAACAATTTAAATATAAACCGATATGACAATTTGCAATAATAACTTGTAATTAAACAATTTAAGTCAATGGATTATACTTTTTATTTAAACAATAAAAATAAACACGTAAAAGCGTTTATATATAAAAATTAAAACAATAAATTTTGGAGGAAGAAATTATGAAAAAAAGATCAGCAAGATTAATGGTTATAGCGGTTGCATTAATTATGACAATTGCTATGGCGACAACTACAACGTTCGCTTGGTTTACAGCAAATTATACGGCGTCAGTAGGCGCAATTGAATTACAGACAAGAGCGAAAGGTGGAATTTTGATTTCTGCAACAGGCGCAGAAGGTACATTTAAAGCGGTTTTGAGTACAAAAGATATTACTGACGTATATAAAACAGCTGTTGACGCTACAACTAAGGTTGCAATGGACGCTTTAACGCCAGATGGATCAGTAACAACTTGGGCAACCCCTTGTAATATGAATGACGTAACGGGAAAAACTGATCAAGTTATAAAATATGACGCTACGGGCAAAGGCTCATATTATGAATTTAAACTTCATATTAGAGCGGAAGAAAAAGTAGAAATATTAAATAATCAAATTAAAGTTATTGTAAATTCAGTTGGAGACGGAACTGGTTTTATTACCGCTTGGCCGCAAGTGAACGCAACTGGAGAAACAACTGGCACTTTAGTTGGCGTAGACATTGCGCGATATTTTACTGATTTAAAAAGTTTAAACCTTTATTTAGCAAGTTTACAAACAAAATATGTAGATACTGATTTGACACTCGCTGGCGGTACATATGATAAAACAAAGGGCGAAGTAGCAATATCATCGACTACTGGTACTGATGTTGAGAAGTATGCAACTTTAAAAGTTATAGTTAATACTGGTAAGCCTATTTATTCACGCGCAAGCAATGCTGCAAGAGTAGCGTTTTTTGATTCTCCCGCTTCAGTTATCACTACTTATAAATGTACAGTGGACCCAAATTTCGCAAAAGGATTTAATGCTGGTACGTTACAAAAAAATTATTATGATTATATTAACGGAACTAATACAGTAGTTGACGCTGAAGCAATGACAACATTAAAAACAGATGCTAATAATATGATTAATGATGCCACTTCGTTTTTAATAATTGACGCTGGCACTACTTCTGTAATTACAGTTAGAGTATGGCTTGAAGGAACAGACGGAGATTGCTTTAATGCAATTTTATCTGACAAACTTTCAATTGAATTAGCATTTTCAGCAACATCAAAAGCATAATAATTTCTCCTTTACTTATCTCCTCTTTTGTAAAAGAAAGAGGAGATAAAAGAGAAAAATATAAGTATAATTATAAATTCAAGTAAAATATAGGTTTATGTAATTAAGCAAATTGATATAAATTCAAATAAAGTTTA
>JAVVUQ010000066.1:0-8828 GCA_036653075.1 Clostridia bacterium
GTTTTTTAATTTTTAGGTATCTTTAATTATTAAATTTATTAATATTTATGTTTTTTATATTTTAATTTATTAATTTTCAGGTATTTTAAATTTTTGATTTATTTAAACTTAAATCATATAATTTTTAATTGTTAATGTAACAGTATAATAGATAAATTATTATTTTTCTGTTATAGCGAGTAGTTCAGCGACGCTTGTTATTCCGTTTAAAACTAAATTTCGAGCTGATTCCCAAAGAGGAACCATACCGCCTTCAAGCGCAAGGTATCGAATGTCGTCGAGCGTTCGTTTTTCAGCGATAGCAGATTTAAGTTTATCGGTAATAGCGAGTACTTCGTGAACGGCAGTTCTGCCACGATAACCGGTGTTATTACAATAGCGGCAGCCACGTTGTTCATAAATCTCAGTTGGAGATTCTAAGCCAAGTGATTTTGTCAAGTTAGGGCCAGTGACTACTTTCTCTTTGCAATAAGGGCATAATACTTTAACAAGTCTTTGAGAAATAACGCCGACTAAAGCGTCAGAAAGTAAATATGGTTCGATGTTCATATCGAGTAAACGAGTTACGCAACCAGGCGCATCGTTGGTATGGAGCGTTGAAAAAACCAAATGTCCAGTAATAGCTGCTCTTATGGCAATCTGAGCTGTTTCTTCATCACGCATTTCACCAATCATAATAATGTTAGGGTCTTGTCGCAAAATCGAACGCAAAGATGTTGCAAAGGTTAAGCCAGCGCGCATATTAACTTGAACTTGATTTATGCCGCCGATTGTGTACTCGATAGGGTCTTCAACGGTAACAATATTTACCGAAGGTTTGTTAACCTCTTGCAAAAAAGAATAAAGGGTTGTTGATTTACCGCAACCAGTTGGTCCTGTAAGTAAAACAATGCCGTGAGGTTGAGTTAAAAATTTATTAATCAAAATATTTTCGTGATCAGTAAATCCTAATTTAGAGCGAGATAGAGCAAAAGCATTTTTATCAAGAATACGCACAACAACTTTTTCGCCGTGCGCAGTTGGTAAAGTAGATACACGAAAATCGTAATCAATGCCATTTATTTTCATTTCTATACGTCCGTCTTGCGGAATACGGCGTTCGGCGATGTTGATATTAGCTAAAATTTTCAATCTTGCAAGTACTGCTGGAAAAGAATCAATTGAAAATTCAAAGCGTTCGGTTAATTCGCCGTCAATACGATAACGAACACGCACTTTGTATTCATATGGTTCGACGTGGATATCGCTTGCTCGCATAGGGATTGCTTCACGAATAATTGAATCCACAAGGCGAACGGCTGGAGCGTTGACGGTATCGTTATTTACGTTTGATGAGATTAACTCTTTAGATAGTGAAGCAGCCTCAGCTTGCAAATCGCCGATAGCCGATGTAGTAGCGCCACTTGCAAATAAAGATGAAATATAATTATCAATTTTTATCGGGTTGCAAACGACGAAGTTTTTCATTCCAATAGCAACCGAGTTTACAGCAGAAATAGTATAAAAATCTAATGGAGAAGCAATTGCAACCGTCATAACGCCAAATTCATTAATATCAATAGGAATAGCGCGATGACGTTTTATAAAATAATTGCTAACTTTGCCTTGAACCATTTTGTTTACATAAAATGAATCGAAATCTGCGTATGAAAGTCCAACATACTCAGCCATAACAGCAGCATATTGCGCCTCAGTAACAATATTTTCACTAAGCAATAGTTTATCGACGGAAGTTTTATTGCTTTCAGCAAGTTTAATAAACTTTTCCTCATCAGATTTTTTTACATATTCCGCTTTAATAAAAGCGTTTAAAATAGATTGATTGTATTTCATTAAGCTACCTTATCCTAATTATTGTATAATTCAATCATTTGTCAAAGCATAGAAACTGCATATTAATTATAACATAAAAATTGCAATGTATATGAATTTAAAAATGCTTAAAAAGTTATTAAAAAGTTGTGAAATTATTTATAAATCATATATTTAATAGTGATAATTTATTAAAATGAATATAAAGCGTATTTAGAAATTATCCTAAATTGCCCGTTATTTCCATCATTGGAACGAAGATAGCAAGTAATACTATCATAATAAAAACAGCGATAAATATGACAAGCGCTGGCTGAATTGCCATTGTTACTCGTGAAATTGCTTCACTTTGCTGCTGGTCAAATATTGTAGATGTTTTATCTAACGTTTCGTCTAAGGTGCCAGTTCGCTCTCCAACTGATACCATTTGTAATAACATTGGCGGAAATACGGCAATGCGTCGAAATGCGCGAGTAATTGTAATTCCACGTTTTACATCTTCCGTTGCAGTCATAAATTTAGCTTCATAATAACTGTTTCCAAGTAATGTCGCAAGTATTTCCATGGCTGTCACTACTTGAATGCCGCTTCCGAGCAAAGTGGAAAAACAACGAGCAAATCTTGCTGTAAAATTAGATTGCGCTAATTTACCAAATAAAGGTAATTTTGTAATTAATTTATCGAAAAAATATTTACCTTTTTTTGTGCGTTTAACCAGAAAAATTATACCGATAAAGGAAACAATTCCAATTAAGATATACATCCAATTCTTTTTAACAAGCTCCGTAAAATCAAAAAGCATTTGAGTAATTACAGGTAATTCTAAGTTTAGCTCTGCAAAAACCTTTTGGAATTGCGGCACAACGAATGCAGATACTATACCAATAATACCAAATGTCATAAAAATTAGAAATATCGGATAAATCGCCGCAGAAACCAACTTAGCGTGAACGACAATTTGATTTTCATAATATACAGCCATTTTTTGAAAAATATCATCTAATTTACCGCTTGCCTCTCCAACGGCTACCATACTAACAAAAAATTCAGGAAATATTTTTTTGTGTTTACGCATAGCATCGGATAAAAACATTCCAGAATTGACATCCATAAGCACAGTTTGTATAACTAACTTAAACATCTGAGGATAGGGCTGTGTGGATAAAAGACTTAAAACCTCTACTATTTCTATACCAGAAGAAAACATATTAGCAAATTGCTTGCAAAACACTGCAATATCTTTCATCTTAACTCGCCCAGAAAGAGTAAAAAACGAATTAGGCGTTGTATTTTTCATCTGTTTAGCAGAAACTAAAAATAATTCTTCATCATCAAGCAATGCCTTTAAATGTTCTTCGTTATTTGCAAGGTATTGTCCGTGCGATTTCTTATTATCAATATCTACTGCTTTATAAGAATATCTATACATATTATCTCCAATTTATCAGTCGTTATTTATATCTTTTAATAGTCATTATTTTTATCTTTATAACTTAGTATTTGTAACTAAAGGTTTAAGCTTTAATTTTACATTTACAATATTGTATCACTTTATAGTTTTATTCAAATCTAATTATTATAAAAATTGTCATTATAAAATTTACAATAATTATATTTCAAAAAGATTAAAATACCAATAAAGCAATGGATTTCCTAAAAACAAAGAAAAAACAAAGCTAATTGAAAGAAAAGGGCCAAATGGCACTTGAGTTTCTTTTGTCATTTTTTTACGAATAAGCAAAATCGCTACAAATATGGTGGCTAATAAAGAAGCCAAAAATAGTGAAAAAAGTGACAACTTCCAACCTAAAAGCAATCCGCAAGCTGTTAAAAGTTTAATGTCGCCTCCGCCCAACGCTTCTTTTTTTAAAATTGCTTTAAATCCGAAACTTAGCGCAAGAGTAAGAACAAACATTCCTATTCCACCGATAAGTCGGTCATACCACATCGCTCCAATCGAATTAGAACAAAAAATGCAGGCAATCACACCCAAAATAGCGATAAGTATGTTAATTGAATCAGGAATAATCATATGCTCAAAATCTATATAAAACACACATATTAAAGCTGAACAAAAAATCATCGCCAATATCGTGAATATGGATAATTCAAATTTAAGATAACACAACAACCATAATATCATATTTAATAATTCAACTATCATATAACGAGGTGATATTGGCGCTTTGCAAAATGCGCATTTTCCGCCAAGAAACAAATAGGAAAAAATCGGTATATTATGATACCATTTAAGCCTTGCATTACAAACAGGGCAGTGCGATGGCGGATAACTTAAATTCATTCTAAGCGGCAACCGATAAATAACAACATTCAAAAAACTTCCTATTGCCAACCCAAACAAACAAGTAAATATTATATATAAAATTTCAATCATTATGCGTTCCCCTTTTTCATAAGTTAATTTTTTAATTATACTTAATTATGACAATAACAACGCTATTAATATCCAATATGTATAATTAATATAATTTAATAAATTATTCCCCCTATTCTTGCAATTTGCAATTAAAATATAATCGCATAACCGCATAAATTAATTTATATATCAATTTTTTATATCAACAAATTTCCAACTGTCAATTATTAAATTCGTAGGAGTTGGTGCTTGATAGGTAACAATAAGCTTTTTTTTCTTTCCAGTTATTGTAATAGTCAATTTACTATCAATAGTATCTTGTTTAATAGTTAAAGTAGTTCCATTAACTGTTAGTTGGTTAGGAATTGTGGGAGTAGTATTTTTTTCAATTATATCAAGTACTTTATTTGCGGCAATAGATAAAATATATTTTTCGCTAAATTTCATTTTTTGCGTGTTTGCTCTTGTTATTTGAGAAAGGCTCATTGATATAATTGAAGCGCCTACAATAGAAAAAATAGCTACTAATAGTAGCGCCATAACTAACGCCGCTCCTTTATCACTTTTAAGTATCTTTTTTAATCTCATAGCTTTTCCTCGATTTTAATGCAATATTTTATATTAGTATGCAAGAAATGGTTCTTTTTCACCCTTTCTAAAGGCTGATATTTTAATTCCATACTTTTCAGCGGTCGTAGTAGTTGTAGTAGTGATTTCCCCTTGTGTAATTATTACTTTATATTTATAGTCAACGCTATCGTTTTTACATTGTTGCCATCTTCCATTAAAGTAGATTTCATATTGTATCGTATTATCGCTATTTGTTACCTTTTTAAGTAAAAAAGGCTGAGTCGATGATTCAGTTGCCGTATCTGTTGCAGTAAACAGTTGTGCTGTCAATGTTTTGTCAAAAGTAGAATATTGGGTTTCACTATTGTCAGAATACTTGATGTGCCATTGCCAAAGTTCAGAGATATTTTGAGCGCAATTGACGGCGTATGTTTTTTCGTTTGTTGAAATCGAAAGGCGTGAGGAGGTAGTTGCGATTGTCAATACTCCCGCAGATACAATTCCTATTATTACAATGGCGACAAGTACTTCTACAAGAGTCATACCGTCATTATTTGGCTTTTTCATATTTGCATTTCCTTTAATGACATTTATAGCTGTTTATCGATAACTATAAAATGAAAATTCATATCTATCAATAAATATTACGTTTTTGTATTATATTTTTATTTTTTAATATCAATTTTTAAGCTTGTTTAATTTTTGTATCTGAAAATTCAAGGTCTTTATTTACTTTAGATAAAAACATTCCAAGCAGTTCTAAGTTGTTATCTAACATTGAATATTGCGAAGGAACAATAAATTTTTCGTAAGTTATGTCGCTATCCCGATTGAGAATATCTAAAAATGAATTATATCCGTCTGCGATATGCACAACTGCTTTTTTAGATTCGGCAACGCCTAAGCTATTGCACCGATTTATATATGCCATTATAGGTTGCATAAGCGGTGAAACGGTCTTTTCAATTTCGGCAAATAGTTTGTAATTAACTAAATCTTTTTCATTATAGTTTTCAAGTAGTTTCGTTCCATATGGAACAGTAAATGTTGAATAAATATTATCGCCAACGATTAATGCGCAATCAGTATAGTTTTTTCTCATATTAATAAATTGATAAACGTCTTTACGCAATATACTACTTCCAATTACAGATATAGCGAATGATGCTGATGCGATGGCGTTGCTTGTTAAAAATGATAAATTATGATTAGTGTTAACTAAAAAACTATTAAACAACGACAAATTTTCGCTGTTAAATAGCGGATACATATAAATAATATTAGTTTTTGTGGTTTTTATAGTATAATATTTTATATCGGAAATCTTTTTAATAAAAGGATACATTTTTTTAAATTCTGTAATTAAAATATCCTCATTTTTTCGTTGATTATTGAGGTTTGGAAGTGTCAAGTAGTCAAACGTAACATCGGCTGATGGAACAGCGATAGATAAATTTGCCTCAGTAATATCATTAAGTTGAAGCATTTCAGAAAATGAATCGTTTAAAACCGTAGAATAATCACAATATCCTCCAAATAATGAGTCTTCATCAATATCTAAACTAAAAAATGTAGCGGTTTCTAAATTATCTGCCGCTGGCGAGTATAAAACGTGAACTTTTTTTGAAAATGTATCAATACTTAAATATACGTTTTGCATAATTCTCCTTTTACTGTGGGTTTGTTGTTTTTCTGCTTATTATAAATGTATAATCTCTTTCAATGCCCTTAGTATCAATGTACTTAACAACGCATTTAAGTAACGTACCTTTATTTACGCTATCAACAACAGTATAAAAACTAATATTCGTAATTTTATTTCCGCAAGTATATTCAAAATCATAAGGATTTTTGTTACCGTTATTACCTTTAATTGTTATATTTCCATTTAATTTTTCAATAACAAAAGCATACGCTTCTATTTGAGGCGTTGGAGGCGTTTGAAATTCATAAAATTTTAAATTTTTATCAGTATCAGAAGAAAAATAATGCGTGCTATTATCATATTTATAAAATTTAGAAGAAATAATATTTTCAATAATGGATAAATCGTTTTTTGTTTGAGTATCTGTTAAAGTACTTTGTTTAACATTTATTATAGTAATAGTTACAACGCTAATCAAAGACGCCACAATCGTAAGAATTACGGTGACAACTAAAACTTCGATTAAAGTAAAGCCTTTATTATGAGCTTTTTGCATAATTTCCCCTTTTGTAAGCAAAGAATCGCTAAATCTATTATAACAAAACGTCAGTATAAAAATTTAATTTTACTATATATAAACTTAAAAATATAAAAAACATTTTTTAAGCCAATAATAGCGATAACTATTGTAAAAATTTTAATTATTACAACATTACTAAATTCTGTTACTTTATGTCATAATTTATTATAAACTCTATTATTTTCCCCATATTCTATTATACTATATTTTGCTTGATTTTTCAAATATATTAGCGATTTTAATGATGAAAATATATATCAATAAATCATTTGTGTTTTATCTATAATAACACAAATATTATCTATTCAACAATGCAAAAAATATTAAAAAAAGCAGAGTAAAACGCTATAAATTTAAATAATTAATAATATTATTAAAACTACACATAGAATTCATAGCTTATTAATATAAAGTTAATTTATATGAATATAATAGAAAGAGTAGCGAATAGTTAATGAGTAAGTTTAAAAAGAAAATGATTTAATTACGATTAATTTATAAAGGTATCGATTAATTCACTGCGCTTAAATAAACTTACAATTTAATTAACATTTAATTATGATAATAGGCGAACAAATGGAGAAAATATATTATGAGCAACTATAATGGTTTTGATTTTTTCGATAATAATGAAAATAATAACAATAATAATTATAATAATAATTTTAATTATGAGATTAGTGAAACAGTCAATAAAGCGGTGGAACAAAAAGTTAAGGCAATGAAGCGCAATTATACAACTATTACAATTATTGTAAGCGTATGTTTGTTGTTTGTTTTTATTTTAGCTGCGTTTTTGATATACAGAATTACATCTGATAATATGGCAAGAGTATATAATGAACGAATGGATAATTTTTATAACGAATATGCAGAAAAGATAAGTGAAAAATTAGATTATCAATATGAAATTAGCGATGGTAAAATTACTGTTAGTTCGATAGTTGCTAATAAAACATTAGATTCAATTGTGGAAATATACTGTTATAAATCTTCTGCTGGCACGTCAAACACTAATTATACAAGTACTGCGACAGCATTTATAATAAACGATGAGGGATATTTGCTTACTAATACGCACGTAGTTACGTATGAACAAACATCGGGTATTTGGGGCGGAAGCACAAAGCTTTGCGCTTATAGTAAACTATTGTGTAATTTTAGAAATTCTGAAAGTTCATATGAATTAGAAATAGTGGCGTATGACGAAGCTATGGATTTGGCTATTTTGAAGTTTAAACGATTACCGAAAAATTTTAAGTATGTCACCTTCGCTAATTCTGATAATTTGACAATTGGCGAAAACGCTGTGGCAATAGGTAACGCAGAAGGCTTAGGCATTTCTGTTACGACAGGTACAGTGTCAAACACAGTTAGAAAGTATGATAAAGAAGAATATTTACAAACCGACGCCGCTATCAATCCTGGCAATTCTGGTGGACCATTGTTTAATTCAACCGCTTACTGTATTGGAGTTATAACATCTAAAATAGCTGATACCGCTAATGAAGGATTGGGATTTGCTATTTCATCTAATGAAGTTATGAGATTTTTGGATAATTATAACAAAACAGCAAAAGAAAAGGTGAACTATTCACAATTTAAAGTATAGGTATATTGAACTAAAATGATAAAATATTAGATGAATAATAGCTGATACTGTTAATTATTGATTAAATTTGCCGCTTTATCTAATATTTTAAATATTAGTAATAAATATAAGTAACTACTTATAAAATTAGAAATTCTTAATAAAATTAGAAATTCTTAATAAAATTAGAAATTCTTAATAAAATTAGAAATTCTTAATAAAATTAGAAATTCTTAATAAAATTAGAAATTCT
>JAVVUQ010000067.1:0-8709 GCA_036653075.1 Clostridia bacterium
TGTATTTATTCCATAACTCGCATTTAAATAATGATAAATATATATAAATTATTTGATATTATAATTTTCACAATAAAACGAATAACTTATTCGCTTCGCTCGCTCAGCCTACGGCTATCGCTCGCTTGTCGCAAAAATGCGTAAGTATCAATAGTGTAATTATTCCATAACTCGCTCAGCCTACGGCTATCGCTCGCTTGTCGCAATAATGCGTACGCTATTATCGAATATATTCGATTTTATTTATTATATTATTTTACATAGTAGAGAAATTGACTTTATGTAAAGTAGTACTTTAGATTTAAAGCGCTTGACAATAAGATGAAAAAAGGTTAAGCTATAATTATAATAAATTTCAAAATTGTGATGAATAGTAGGTTAAAGATTTTGAAAATTAGTATTAAATATTTATAAAAACAAGGTGGTTTTTTAAATGGAGTTGTATGATTTAATTGTTATTGGTGGAGGTCCAGGCGGATATTTAGCGGCAGAGCGTAGCGCTACTGCTAAGTTAAAAACACTGATTATAGAAAAGCGTGAGTTTGGTGGAGTTTGTTTAAATGAAGGTTGTATTCCAAGTAAAAGTTTGTTACATTGCGGAAAGGTTTTAGATTATATAAAGCACGCCGATGGATATGGAATAACAGTAGGTGAAGCAACATTATCTCAAGCTGAAGTTGTCAAGCGCAAGAATAAAGTTGTTCGGATATTAGTTGCTGGTGTTAAATCTCAGTTAAAAGAGAGTGGCGCAGTAATGGTAAAGGGCGAGGCGTATATTGAAGGGAAAGATGGTGATGGAATAACTATTAAATGTGGCGATGAGCATTATAAAACTAAATATCTTATTATTGCGACAGGCAGCGCTCCAGTAATTCCGCCTATTTTGGGATTAAAGGAAGGAATTGAAAATGGATTTGCGCTTACAAATAAAGAAGTATTAGATTTAAAAGAAGCTCCAAATAGATTTTGTGTAATTGGCGGTGGTGTTATTGGATTGGAAATGGCTGCTTACTATGCAACGATAGGTAGTCAAGTTACTGTTGTAGAAATGCTTAATAAAATAGCTGGAGCAACGGACGAATCGTTATCTACCGCATTGCAAGAGTCACTGACCAAAAAAGGCATAAATTTCATTTTGGGCGCAAAGGTGGTAAAAATTAATAATAATAGTGTTGATTATGAATTGAACGGCGAAGTGTCCACAGTTGAAGCGGATAAAACGCTACTTTGCATAGGAAGACGCGCTGTAACTACTGGTTTTGGCTTAGAAAATCTTAGTGTTGATTTGACACGTGGCGCAATAGTTACTGATTCTCAAATGCGAACAAATGTAGAAAATGTATTTGCTGTTGGTGACGTAAATGGTAAAGTTATGTTAGCGCATACGGCATATAGAGAGGCTGAAGTTGCAGTTAATACTATATTAGGTATACGTGACGAAATAAATTATAATTGTATTCCATCTGTTATCTACACAGTTCCAGAGGTTGCGTCGGCAGGTGAAACAGAGAATACCGCTATTGCAAAAGGTTTAAAGATTAAAGTTACGCAGTTGCCAATGACATATTCGGGTAGATTTGTTGCTGAAAACAACAGTAAAGATGGATTTATTAAACTGATAATTAACGTAGAAAGTAATAAGCTTATTGGCATACAAATAATAGGAGCGTACGCTGGCGAAATTATTTCAGCCGCTTCATCATTGATTGATTTAGAAGTGGATGTAGATAGAATTAAACGATTAATTTTCCCCCATCCAACAGTATGCGAGCTTATTCACGAAGCGATAAATAAATAAAACACCAATACATTAAACTTTGATATACTTGATTGCAGCTTTTATAATAATTGCAATCGAGTATATTTGAATATTATCTAATAAACTAATATATAAACCAATAAATAAAAATAAGTAAAAATATCTAATAAAACCAATAAATTAAAAATATAAATAAAAATATAAATAAAAATATAAATAAAAATATCTAATAAAACCAATAAATTAAAAATATAAATAAAATAAAAAAAATAAATTAAAAAAATAAATTAAAAATATAAATTAAAAATATAAATTAAAAATATATATTAAAAAATAAAATTGATAAAAAGTATTAGATATTAATAAACAAGAAAAAAATAATAATTATACATAAAGAGGAGGCTTTTATGTTAAAAAAAATATCAACGAACACACTAATATTATCCATTATTTTAATTGCGGCAGGAGTACTTTTCTGTATATTTCAGGGAGAATTTGTACAGTGGATTTTAATAGGCGCTGGAGCATTGCTTATTTTGCAAGGCGTTTTAGATTTAATACATAAAATAACCACATTTGGAATAATTGAAGTAGCTGGTGGCATAATCACAATTTTGTGCGGAGCAATAATTTTAAATGTTGCATTGATTATATTAGGCGTTGCGCTTGCGGTGGCTGGAATTTTGTTTATAGTAAAAGGAGCGAGAAAAGGCAGACAATTATTTAACGCAATTTCAGAAATAATTTTAGGTTTATTACTTGTATTTGCGCAATCATTTGCAATAAACTGGATTTTTATAATAATTGGCGTATTTGCTATCATCTATGGATTGTTGTTACTTTTTTATAAAAGAGCATAAAATATAAATAGGCGGAGGCGAGTAGATGCGAGAATTTGATTGGCTTAAAGAGGTGGCGCAATTATTTGATGTTAGAGGCGATTTTATTTATGGCGCTTTGTATGGTGACGGATTAATTAATCGTACTTATGTTATTGAAAATAAAGTTGGCGCTACAATCGTTAGGTATATAATTCAAAGAATCAATGACACAGTATTTTCGGATATAGACGGGTTGATGAATAATATACAAAACGTTTGTGAATTTTACGCAAAGCGAACGAATCAATCTTATTTAAGAAGCGAGCAATCGAATACAATAAAAAATTGTAGGAGTTTAACTTTAATTAAAACAAAAAAAGGCGCTAATTACGCATTTTTTGATGGCGGATATTATAGAGTTTATGATTTTATTGAAGGCGCAAGAACATATTCGGTAGCAGAAAATGATAGGCAAATGTTTGAAAGCGGTAGAGTATGCGGACAATTTCATACAATTATGAAAGAGTTTGACGCATCAACGCTTGTTGAAACGATTAAAGATTTTCACAACACGCCCAAAAGGTATGAAAACTTTAAAGATGCTGTAAAATATGATAAACTTTATCGCAATAAAATTGCGGAAGCTGAAATTGAAGACGCTTTTTTATTAGAAAATAAAACTTCTACAATAATTGACGGTATTAAAAGTAAGGATTTACCTTTAATAGTTACACATAATGACACAAAACTCAACAACGTAATGATAGACGAAAATGGCATAGGCGTATGCCTAATTGATTTTGACACAATTATGAGCGGTTCGTTTTTATATGATTACGGAGATGCAATCAGAAGCGGTTGTAATAGCGCTGTTGAGAATGAACGTAATATCGATAAAGTTGAATTTAGAAAGGATATGTACGATGCTTATTATGCAGGATACTTAAGCGAAGTAAAATTAAATAAAACTGAAAAAGAGTTATTGCCTTTTTCTGCTTATTTAATGACGTATGAATGTGGAATACGATTTTTGACAGATTTTCTGCAAGGTGATATTTATTTTAAAACTACATTTGATAAAGAAAATTTAATTCGAGCCAGAAACCAATTAAAGTTAGCGCATTCAATAAAAGAATTGTTCAAATTATAAATCATTTATAAAATTAATAAAAGTATAAACTATTACAAACAATTTATTAAATAAATTGAAATTATTAATAAAAATAAAACAAAACTTAGACGCATTAAAAAAGCAAAAATACATAAAAGGAGTAGCCTTATGACAAAATTAAGAGATGAAATATTACAGCAACCTAAGACAATACAAGCTTGTATAAAAGAAAATGCTGTGAAATCTAAAGTTCTTGCTGATTATGTCAATGGATTAGACATAAATTATATAGTTACGGCGGCGCGAGGCACTTCTGACAATGCGTGTAATTATTTTAAATATATTTGTGAAAGTTTATGTTCCATACCAGTAACGTCAGCTGCGCCATCTACAATCACGATATATGGAGGAGCAATAAAATACAAAAACGCAGTAGTTATTGGCGTAAGTCAAAGCGGAAAAGCGGCAGATGCGCTTGAAGTAATGAATTGCGCAAACTTGCAAGGTTGTATGACGGTAGCACTTACGAATTATAAAGATTCGCCTATGGCAAGAGCGGCTAAAATGCACTTATATTTAAATGTAGGTGAAGAATTCGCAATTGCAGCCACTAAAACATATACTGCGCAAATAGCGGCACTTGCTCAAATAGCGGCGTATATAGCTCGCAATGACGCTGTTTTAGTCGCTTTACAAGAAGTAGGAAGTTTAGTTCAAAAGGTAATAGACAATGAAAATGTAATTATAAACGCAGCTAAACGGTATAAAGATGTAGAACATTGTTATGTTTTAGGACGAGGCGTAAATTTTGCATCGGCGCAAGAAATAGCCATAAAATTAATGGAAACGACTTATATTAAAGCGCACGCATTTCCGATTAGCGATTTTAAACACGGACCAATTGCATCAGTTGATTCAAAATCACATATAATATTACTATGCCCTCAAGATTCAACACACAATGATAGCCTACAAATGTTGGAATTATTAAAAAAAAGCGGCGCTGATATAACAGTTTTAACAGATAATAACAACGTAAAAGCCAATTGCGTAATAAAATTGCCAACAGTAAATGAATGGCTAAGTCCTTTAGTTTACGTCACAGCAATGCAGTTATTTGTAAATTCAATCTCAGAAGATAGAGGAATAGACGCTCAAGCTTTAAGAGGGTTAAAAAAAGTCACAATTACTAAATAACAAAAAATATAATATAATAAAAAACAATAAATATTTTAACAATATAATTATAAATAATTAATGAAATAACTATATAACAATATAATTATAAATAATTAATGAAATAACTATATTAACAATATAGTTATAGATAATCAATAAAATATATATAAAACAATATAATACAAATATAAATATTTATATTTATGAGGAAGAAAATGAAAATTCTTGTTACAGGCGGAGTGGGATATATTGGAAGTCATACGGTTGTGGAACTACAAAAAGAAGGATATGAAGTAGTTATTGTAGATAATTTATGTAACAGCAGTGAAGTTGTTGTGGATAGAATTGAACAAATCACAAAAATACGTCCGATATTTTGCAAAGTAGACGTGCGCGAAAAAATAAAGCTTATGCAAATTTTTAAAGAGCATAATTTTGATGCTGTTATACATTTTGCGGGGTTAAAGGCAGTTGGAGAAAGCGTTAGCAAGCCATTAAAGTATTATAGTAATAATATAATAGGCGCAATAAACATAATGGAATGTATGGAACTTTTTGGTGTTAAAAATTTAGTATTTTCGTCGAGTGCGACCGTATATGGACAGCCTTCAAAAATGCCGATAACAGAGGAGTTTCCGATAGGCAATTGTACAAATCCGTATGGAAAGACCAAATATTTTATTGAAGAAATGTTATCTGATTGGGCGGTGTCGAATAAGAGTTTAAACGTTGCGCTTTTGCGTTATTTCAATCCCGTTGGCGCTCACGAAAGCGGATTAATTGGTGAAGATCCGTCAGAAATTCCTAACAATTTAACGCCCTATATTTTGCGTGTAGCGCTTGGTCAATACCCGATGGTTAATGTTTTTGGCGATGATTATCCAACCAAAGATGGAACGGGAGTGCGTGATTATATTCACATAACCGATTTAGCAAAAGGGCATCTTTGCGCTTTAGATAAGCTACACGAAAATTGTGGACTTGTCATTTATAATTTGGGAACAGGTATAGGTTACAGTGTTTTAGAGGTTATAAAAGCGTTTGAAAAGGCTTCAAATAGAGTAATTCCTTATAAAATAGTAGAACGCAGAGAAGGCGACATTGCGGAGTGTTATGCAGATTGTTCAAAAGCGTTTAAACAATTGCGCTGGAAATGTCAAAAAAATCTAACCGATATGGCAAATGATAGTTGGAATTGGCAACAAAAAAATCCAAATGGTTATAAAAGCAAATAAATCTATATTATAATAAAACAAATAAATCTATATTATAATAAAATAAATAAATTCTTATTATAGAAAAATTTAAGTATAAAATTATAAAAAAGCGATAAAAACAGTCATAAGGACGTTAAATATGATATATAGAGATATAGATAATCTGTTAGAGTACTCGGAAATTTATTTAATGGCAAATGAAGCAGACAAAGTATACAATAGAAATAGATTATTGGCGTTATTTAGAATCAAAGATTATGAAGACTGTGGAATTGATGACAACATAATGCAATTAAGCAATCCTGAAAGTTTGCTTAAACCGTTAGTTTCTTATGCAGTAGAAAGAGGAATTATAGAAATTGAACAAACCGAGTCCATAAAATCTGAAAGTATGGATATAGTAAGTTTGCGTCCATCGGAGTTACAGGCTTGGTTTGCTGAAATGTACGTTGAAGATTCTATGGCTGCAATGGATTGGTTTTACAATTATTGTGTTAAAAATAATTATATAAAAGCGACGGCGATTGCTAAAAATATATGTTGGTTAGCGCAAAATACCAAGCATAAATTGCAAATAACTATCAATTTAACTAAACCTGAAAAAAACAATAAAGATATAGCAACAGCGGCAAAGCAAAGGGGAAAAAAATACCCGATGTGCGTTATTTGTTATGAAAACGAAGGATACGCAGGAAGCGATAAGCAAAATTTAAGAACTATACCTATTACATTAAATGGCGAGGAGTGGTTTTGGCAGTTTTCGCCTTACGCATATTTTTACAAACACGGCGTTGCGATTAATCGTAAACATAAGCCAATGGAAGTTACTATTGAAACGGTTGAAAAATTGGTAGAATTTTGCGATATGTTTCCCAAATGGTTTATCGGCTGTAACGCAGCGCTCGCTCGAATTGGTGGCAGTTTACTTATGCACGACCATTTTCAAGGTGGAGAGTATGAAATGCCTATACACAACTGCGGTTATTTAAAAGTTTTTGAAGATCACAAATATACTAATACAAAAATAGGTATTGTAAATTGGTATAATAGCGTAATTAGAATCGAAGGCAATAAAACACAAGTATTGCAATTATGTAATAAAATAATAGACAAATGGAGTAACTATACCAATGAAAAATTAAATATAATAGCAAAAACAGATGAACAGCATAACAGTTTATCGCCTATTGCGCGAAAAAAAGGAATGAATTATATAGTGGACTTAATCCTTAGGAATAATAGGTGCAATTTTGAATTTTCAGATGGAATTTTTCATGCGCATAAACAATGGCATTTTATAAAAAATGAAGGAATAGGTTTAATTGAAGCTATGGGTTTGTTTATTTTACCAGCAAGGTTAGAAGGTCAACTTTTATTGGTAAAAAAATACCTTATTGGCGAAGATATTCATTTTGACGACGATTATTCAGATTTTTATAAATTTGCTCAAAAATTAAGCGAAAAATATGGATTATGCAACGATATAACTCAAGCAGATTCAATAATTAAAAATGAAGTAGGCGAAATATGCGAAAATATTTTATACGATACAGCTGTTTTTAAACCTTATGAAAATGATTCGATGGAAGCGTTATATTGTTTTGTAGAAGATATTTTGCGTTAATACGATTTTTCTATATAATTTATATAATATTATTACCGTAAACATTGTGGAATATATTGCAACGTCGCATAACGTTGCGAAACACAGCGTAAATATAAAGATTAACAAAAAAGACGTTTTCAATACGAAAACGTCTATATTTTTGTTTGATTACATAATTACATTTGTTCTTTAATTTTAGCGGCTTTACCAGTGCGTTCTCTCAAATAATACAATTTAGCGCGAGCAACTTTTGCATTACGAACAACATCAACCTTTTCAATCTTAGGACTGTGTAAAGGAAAAGCTCTTTCAACGCCAACGCCTTGGCATATACGTCTAACTGTAAAAGTTTCTCTTAATCCGCCGTGTTTGCGAGCAATAACAATACCTTCATAGGCTTGAATTCTTTCCTTATTACCCTCGATAACTTTAAAGTACACTCTTACTGTGTCACCAACTTTAAAGACAGGAACCTCTTTGCGCAAACTATCTTGTTCAATAGCATTAATTAAATTCATTTTGACTTTCCTCCTAAATATACTTGACGTTCATAAACTCAATATAGTCAGAGGAACGTCCGAAGTCACGATATATAATAACACATATTTTTATAATTTGCAACTGTTTTTCTATATATAATTCTACTTTTTACTCAATTTATATATTGTAAAAATGGTTATTAATATATAAAATAATATTTCGACGGCAAAAAATAAAATTATTTAGTATTTAATTGTAGGTAGAAATAAAATTATATAATAAAAAATTTAAATTTGCCAAATGGTAGTATAAAAAAAACAAATAAAAAGCAAAAAACCAATAATGTAAAAGAATGGTAAAAATTCTATAGTAAAAGTGTTGACATAAAGGGAGAGAAAGGATAGAATAGCAAAGCAGTAAGTTGAGGGAATCCACTATTGATAGAAATTGAGATAGAGGGAAGCCACTATTGATAGAAATAGAGATAGAAGGAAGCTTTAGCAAGAGCGATAGCTGAAAAAAGTGGTGTTGCAAAA
>JAVVUQ010000068.1:0-8695 GCA_036653075.1 Clostridia bacterium
TGATAGATATAAAACTGAAAATAAAACTTAATATTTGTATAATTGATAGAGTTAATGATAGTGTATTATTAATATAAAATCTTATATTGGAAAGAACAGAAACATTTCTTATTTAGTTTTATAAAAAGATAATAATGGTAAATGAATGATATATTTAAATGATGAAAAATCAAATTGTGTAGGAGTACATATTATGGCGTATAATGAATTAGAATTAAGAATAAAGACGATAACTGAACTTAAAAGAATAGGCGGTGTTTTAGGCGTGGCAAAATATAGTCAAAAGACAAGTAGTGAATTAATTCACGATATTTTGTCAATTCAAGGAGGTACTTTGCAACCAGCTATTATGCGGCGAGGACGTCCTAAAAAAGACGATCTTGCCAATACGGAAAATAATGAAAATAACGATGAGATTGCAGGAAAAATTATTGAAGATAAAAACGCAGAAATTAAAATTATGAAACGTGGACGTTTGAATAAAATAATTGATGATAAAAGTGGAATTATTACAGAAGAAATGCTTAAACAGCCAATGATAGGCGGATTTCAAGAACCGATAACATATACTATTGCGCAACCTATAATTCCAAGTTGGCAAAAAGAAAAAATGGAATTAGAAGCGGAAGATTTGATACAACCGCTTTCTGAAATCGAGCAGATAATGCCCGAGCCAAATAACGCAATTAAAGCTAAAATATATGGTAAAGCTACGTCATCGCAAAAATTTGAAATAACAAATATAGATAATAAAAACGCATCGGATAATATGCAATCAAATTTAATAGATAATAAAAAACAACCTATGTTTCAAACAAGTAAAAATCGTCTTGCTCAAAATGAAAATAACAATAAAATTAATAGTAGTTTTCAACATAATTCATATTCTAATTCTTACCAACAAGGACTCCCAGCAAATCAGTTTACTATGCAAATTAACAACGTTGACGAAGAAAAAAACAATTTTGAAAATTCATTATCTATGGAAACAGGCTCATCTAATTTAAGCTTAAATACAAATATTCCATATGGAATTGATGGAGTAAAACGTCGATGCGCAATAGTTGATAAATCAGCTCGTGGAGTGCGCTCAGCTGATGCTGAAATTAGAGATGGTATAAAATCAAGACGCAGTAAAGCGCCCGAAGAAGATATAAGTAACGATGAAGATAGCGATTTATATTTTGATTCTATTGGAGTTGTAGAAATAGTTCCTGAAACATTTGGATACCTTAGAACGCTAAACTATTATCCAAGCGAAGCGGATTTATATATTCCGTTAATGCAAATTAAAAGATTCGGACTTAGAAATGGAGATAAATTAAAAACTCGAGCAAGATTTTTTCCTAATAATAAATATGCCTCAGTAATTTATATATACGAAATAAATAACATTCCTTGCGATAAATTAACTTATAGACCGAATTTTGATGATTTAGTACCTGTCTATCCAACAGAAAGATTTAGACTTGAAGATGGCTTGCACAGATTTGAAATTGCGCTTAGGGTTATTGACTTAGTATCGCCTATCGGACGAGGACAAAGAGGATTAATTGTTTCTCCCCCAAAAGCTGGCAAAACTACGCTATTAAAGAGTATTGCTCAAGCATTACTTAAAACTTATAACGATATAGAACTTATTATGCTACTTGTTGATGAACGTCCCGAGGAGGTTACAGACATACAAGAAAGCGTAGAAGGCGCTGAAATTGTTTATTCTACTTTTGATATGCCACCTGAACATCATACAAAAGTTGCCGAATTAGTTATGAAACGAGCTAAACGCTCTGTTGAACTGGGTAAACACGTGGTTATTTTACTTGATAGCATTACTCGCCTTTCTCGAGCGTATAACCAAGTTACCGAACAAACAGGTAAAACATTGACGGGCGGATTAGATAGCGCAGCATTATTTGAACCGAAACGCTTTTTTGGCGCTGCAAGAAGCATTAAAAACGGTGGCAGCTTAACAGTTATCGCTACCGCTTTAGTAGATACAGGAAGCAAAATGGACGACATTATCTATGAAGAATTTAAAGGCACGGGCAATATGGAAATTCATTTAAGTAGAAAAATGTCAGAAAGACGAATTTTCCCAGCCGTTGATTTAAATAAGAGCGGCACACGTCGTGAAGAACTTCTCCTTACCCCTAAAGAATTAGAGGGAATGTGGATTGTACGTCGAGCTTTATCACGAGCGGATAGCTCAGATGCCACAGAACAAATGTTAGAAATGCTTATGGCTACGAAAAGCAATAATGAATTTATCGATTATTTAAAAACCAAAAAATTATCTTTAAATAATATAAATCCTAATCGCTTAGATTAATAGATTTTTATATTTTTAATTGAAGCATAAAAATTAACAAAATTATAGATTTTTATATTTTAAATTAATGCATAAAATTTAACAAAATTATAGATTTTTATATTTTTAATTAAAGCATAAAATTTAATAAAATTATAGTAAAACATAGAAAATATAATATTTATATACAAAATTGGCGAGCGCTATTTGAGATAGTACTCGCCATTATAATATATTTTTATAATTATTTTTTAAAATAATAATCAAACCAAATTAAACGGTATCCATAAACCAACGAAAGCTTTTCTGCAAGACAAACGCTTGCGTTATTATTTTCAACTATATGAACAAATGGAATTTCGTTAGTTTTTAGCACTTCATTCATTAAATATTTTGAAACAATATATCCATAATTATGTTTTCTATATTGCGGTTTTGTAAACATAACTCCCATAGAGTTGTCTGGATGAAGTAATGACCACGAAATAATCTCATCATCAATATAATAAGCGGCAGAAGGACGAGAAGCGATATCTTTTTTGAGTATTTCAAAACTACCGCTATGTCGATAGGTATAAAAAAAGTCAACGGTTTTGGCATCATCGATTTGAATATTCTTAACATTATTAGGAATATCAGAAATATCAATCGTTTTTTTAGGATAGTAGTACATTATACAGTAATTTCCTATGCCATTTTCATTAGGATAACCATAAGGAAACAATTGTGAAGCAAGTTCATCTCTAATTGCCGCAAGAAAAACTTCTGAATAATGACTAAAGATGTCATCAACAGCTTCTTTAACAATACTTTTATCATAAGTATTAAAAATAAACTTATTTCCTTCGTCTTTATACTTAACTACGACGCCCAATATCTCATCGCCATCGTTAACCCATATCTCAGCATCGGGAACATTTTTTAAATATCCAATAATATTTATATTTTCTAAATAATTTTTATTGAGAAAATTATCAAGTTTTTTTCTTTCATTTTCATTTAAGCGACGCATAAAATCTCCTTTAAATATACGAATTAAATTTAAAATATAATAATGATTTACACAATAGATTTATAGCACAATGTGTATACTTTGTCAACAAAAAAGCATTTAAATAAATTGTTATAAAAGCAAAAGTAATCAAAATATCAGTAAAACAATTATATTTAATTACAAATTTTATTTATTATATAGTTCTAAAATAACACCAAAATGGACATAATTCGTCATAATAAAACACGCATAGTCCTTTATAATTTATATACTACGGAGGTAGCTATATGGAAATCACATACAATAAAGACCGAAGTGTGCTTACTATGTATTTCATTGGTGAATTAGATGAAAGCGTAGCGAATACAGCGAGGCAAACAATGGAAGCGATAATATATTCAAACAGCTTTAAAACCTTAGTGTTAGATTTAAAAAACTTAAATTTTATGGATAGCACAGGAATTGGAGTAATAATCGGCAGGTATAAACAATTAAAAGCAAGAAATATTTCCGCATATGTAGTAAATGTAACGTCTAATATTGATAAAATTTTTAGAATATCAGGATTATATGATATATTGCCATTATTAGACTAATAGGTACAAATTTAAAAATGAATTATATGGAGAGCATCAAATGAAACAAAATGAGATGACGTTAATCATATCCGCATTACCTATAAACGAAGGCTTTGCTCGAAGCGCGGTAGCTGCTTTTTGCGCTCGATTAAATCCAACAGTTGAGGAAATAGGGGACATAAAGACGGCTGTAAGCGAAGCAGTTACTAACAGCATAGTACACGCATACGAATATCACAATGGTGACATTAAAATATACGTTATAGTAAATAACAACAATATAACAATAGAAATCACCGATTATGGAAAGGGAATGAAGGACGTGACAGCAGCGATGCAACCGTTTTTTACGACAGGTCCAATGGACGAGCGCTCTGGTATGGGATTTACTGTAATGGAAGCATTTATGGATGAATTGACGGTAAAATCTGAATTAGGAGTAGGGACTATCGTCAAAATGAAAAAGTACTTAAAATCGCTTAATTCGGAGAATGCTAATGCTCGAACATGAAGAAACACTTAGATTGATAGCTATCGCAAAAAAAGGCGATAATAATGCTAAAAGTCGTTTATTAGAAGAAAATAAACCGCTCATTAAAAGTATAATCAGACGTTATGCAGGCAAGGGCGTGGAATATGATGACTTAATGCAAATAGCGTCAGTAGGGTTATTAAAAGCTATTGCAAATTTTAGCGTAGAGTATAATGTTCGATTTTCGACATATGCTGTTCCTATGATTTTAGGCGAAGTAAAACGTTTTATGCGTGATGATGGATACTTAAAAGTATCTCGTTCTACAAAAACGCTTTCAAGCAAAATTTATCGTTATATAGAGCAATTAAAAGCTGAAGGAAAAACCGAACCGTCTGTAAACGAACTCGCTGAATTTTTTGAAACAGACTCAAGCGAAATAGTATTTGCAATGGACGCTCAACGCGCGCCTATTTCATTATACGAAAAAACCGATGATGGCGATGAACAAGGATTATGCCTAATTGACAAATTAAGCGATGGAAACAAAGAAGACGTAATTATTGATACTTATATATTAAAAACAGTAATAGAAAAGTTAAATTCACGTGAAAAAAAGATTATACTACTTAGATATTATAGAGATTTAACGCAATGTGAAATAGCAAAACAGTTAGGAGTGTCACAGGTACAAATAAGTAGATTAGAAAACAAAATTATGGAAAAAATAAGGAAATATTTTATTTAAATTAATTAGTTGATAATAATTGTTTATTATAGTAATTTTATAATTTATGATAAAAAAATAAATAAGAAAATATGTAAAATAGATTTTAATAGGTTTAAACAATGAAAATACTACTCATAATAATATTAATATCGCTACAATTATAGGATAATTAAGGAGAATTATGAGAACAGTAATAAAAAGAGAGTTTGGACAAAATATGGATGCAAAAGAATTGCGATACTTAGGCGTAACAGCAAAGGGATTTAAAAATGAAAAAAAAATCTAATATAAGTGGCAATTCAAATGAAATAATTAAAAATAATTCCAATAATAAAACTAAAAGATATAAAAACAAAGTAAATAATAAAGCGGCAGATAGCGTTATGAAAAAAGGCGCAGCTTTTACGCATATAAACAAACAAAATTATTTGGAATATGTCGCAGCCGTTTCGCCTAAAACAGCTCATTTTAAAAACATAATTTGGGCTTTTTTAATAGGTGGCGCTATATGTACATTAGGACAAGTTATTATTGAAGTATTTGTTAAATTTGATTGGAAACGTGACGAAGCTGCAGGTTTTGCCTCTTGTATTTTAGTTATTTTAGCTGCATTTGCTACTGGTTTTGGCATTTACGATAAATTAGGAAGATTCGCTGGAGCTGGTTCAACTATACCGATTACGGGATTTTCAAACGCTATTGTTGCTCCCGCTTTAGAATTTAGATGCGAAGGAATGATTTATGGAATAGGCGCAAAAATGTTTTTAGTAGCTGGACCAGTTATCGTAAATGGCGTATCAGTAGCGATTATCATAGCTTTAATAAAATGGATTGTAATGGGGTGGATTAAATAAATGGGAAAGCATATCGGACAAACAATGTTTTTTGAAAATGCTATAATAAAAAATGGATATACAGTTGCTGGACCTAAAGAACAAGATGGACGCTTGAAAGATAGATTTGACGAAAGCTTATGCGATGATAAATGCGGAGAAAATTCTTTTGAAAAAGCTGAAAGAGATATGTTTCGCTCGGCAATAAAAGGAACGGCAGATAAAGGAAATATGTCCTTAGATGACATTGATACTATTATCGGAGGAGATTTGCTTAATCAAATTATATCCACCTCATTTGCTGTTAGGGATTTAAACTGTTCGTTTACTGGACTTTATAATGCTTGCGCAACTTATGTAGAAAGTATGATTATTGGTAGCGCATTTATAAGCAGCGGTTTCAAAGACAATGTTATTTGCGTTGCAGGGAGTCATTTCTCCACAGCTGAACGTCAATATAGATATCCTCTTGAATTGGGTGTGTTGCGTTCCCCAGAAAGCCAATGGACAGCGACGGGTGTAGGCGCTACGCTTTTAACTACCGACAATCAAAACAATTACAGAAAAAAAATCTATGTAACTTCAGGAGTTTTTGGACGTGTAGTAGATTTTGGTATATCTGATGTTAATAATATGGGCGCAGCCATGGCGCCTGCCGCTGTAAACACCCTAATGCAATATTTCAACGATACAGGATACAACTCAAAAGATTTTGATATTATAGCTACGGGCGATTTAGGGTATTTAGGAATGCAAATATTTATGGATTTAATGCAAAAAAATGGATATCCGCTTGGCGAAGAATATATGGATTGCGGAGCATCGTTGTATTACGATAAACAGCAAACTTATCAAGGCGGAAGCGGAGCGGCGGCTTCAGCGTTAGTATTTAATAGCACATTATTAGATAGGTTGAAAAAAGGCTCAATAAACAGAATGTTACTTATCGGAACAGGCGCATTAATGTCGCCATTAACAGCTTTTCAAGGCGAATCTATTCCTGTTATCGCTCATTTAATTGAAGTGCAAGTTAAATAAAATAAACTATAACGAAGGTGTAAAATGATATTTTTAAAAGCTTTTTTAGTGGGTGGATTAATATGCGTAATTGGACAATTATTGATAAATTTTACCAAAATAACCAATGGTAAAATTTTAGTATTATTTTTAATTTTAGGGTGTATTTTAGAAGGGTTTGGATTGTATGAGCCATTAATAAACTTTGCTGGCGCAGGAGCGACTGTACCTATATCAGGTTTTGGCAGCGTGCTTGTAAAAGGCGCTTATGATGCGATTAAAAATGATGGATTATTTGGATTATTTAAAGGCGGATTGTCGGCTGCAGCCGCTGGCGTTTCAGTAGCTATTTTTTTTGGTTACATTGTAGCGTTAATTTTTAAACCACGCACAAAACGAAAATAAAATAATATATTAAATAGAATTTCTATAAACTTTTCATTATATTAAAATACACTAATAAATATAAAAATTATAATTATAAAAAATAAATATTAATATTTTATACAGTATAAGTAAACTTACTGTATATTTAAGCATATACTGTGATATGAAAAGAAATAAAAAAACACCAAAATGGAAGCGTATTCTAATAGTTATTGTAAGTATTATTATTGCCACTATAATACTTACGTATATTATGTTAAGTTCCGTAGCTCCAGTTATTGTATCCTTTGCAGAGGCAAGAGTACGATCTCTTGTAACGGCAGCAGTAAATAATGCTATTTTTACTGTTATGGCCGATGGAGTTGCGTATAATGAATTAATTAAAATAGAAAAGGGAAATGATGGAGTTGCCGCAATATTAATAGCAGATTCTATTAAGATTAATAAATTAGCCAACGATACGGCTAAAATGAGTGAAAAACTTATATCGGCAATAGGATTACAAGGCATAGGCATTCCAGTTGGAACGCTGACGGGAACACCATTGTTTTCGGGTAGAGGACCAGACATACATATAGTAGTAGAGCCAGTTGGATCAGTAGTATGCAATTTCGTTAGCGAGTTTGAACAAGCAGGAATTAATCAAACAAGACACAAAATCTATTTAGATATATTAACCACAGTTGAAATAATAATTCCAACCGCTAAATCACTTATAAACACAACGACACAAGTTTTAGTTGCTGAAAGTATATTAATTGGAGATGTTCCTGAAACTTATTTGTTTTTTGGTGAAAAACCTTCTAAATCGCTTGATTTTATACCATAAAATGTGGTATAATTAAAAAATTAGTAGTCAGTATATTGGTGATTTTAATTAACACATTTTATTATATTGATTGCATTATATTGAGGAGTTAACGTATGAAAGAACAAATAGAACATCTAATAAATGAATGTGACGAAGAAATACGGAATGCTGAAAACAAGGAAGTAGCAGCCGAAGCGTTACAAGAAACGAAGATTAAATTTTTAGGAAAAAATGGAAAATTGACGGCTATATTAAGAGGATTAAAGGATGTTAGTCCAAGCGAACGTCCATTAATTGGTCAGTTGGTCAATGAAGCGCGTGAAAAACTTGAAAAACAATTTTTAAACGCCGAAACAAAGATAAAAAACAAATTACTTGAATTTGCTATAAAAAATGAGTATATAGATATAACGGCTGATTTATCACAAAAAAAAGTCGGTTCGTTGCATCCTTTATCGATTATAAACAACGCTATATCGAATATATTTATAGGTATGGGATTTGAAGTTTTAGAAGGGCCTGAAATTGAAACTGATTATTATAATTTTCAAGCGTTAAACATACC
>JAVVUQ010000069.1:0-8286 GCA_036653075.1 Clostridia bacterium
AAACAAAAAATAAAAATTGTACAAAATCAGATAGTCGGATATAAAACTATTTAATGTTTCTTTAAATCTGTAACCGCATTTGTAACTATTTAATATATAAAATACTTAATATAATAAATTTGCTCAAGTGAATTAATTCATTTGAGCTTTTTATATAATATTTATCGTTATTTATATTATTTATAGTTTTTATATAATATATTGTTATTTTATATAATAATTTATAAAATAAAGCCGTCTTTTATTTACTACGTAAATACAAGACGGCAATTTTTATAATATAAAATATAATTTGAATATTTTGTATTTAGGGTCTATTTTTACTTTAACGTTGCTTGAATTAAATTATAATTGTCAAGTTTTGAAAGTTCTATAACTTTATTTAAGTCAAGTCCCGCTGCTTGCGTAAAGCGTCTGCCATACTCTATATCCGCTAAGTAGCAGTGAACAGCGTGACGATATTTTATATTTTCTGTACAAGCAGCGATATCGCCTGCTGTGTTTGAAATAAGAATTTGTTTTTTATCTTCGGTCAAAACTCTCCATAAATCACCGCCAGCTTTAAAGCAATCATCTGTCGGGTCGTCTTTTGGGTCATAACGATACATAGCGCCTTCTAATTCAAGTGGCGGTTCCATAACATCTGATTGCGCTGTCCATACGCCCATACTGTTTGGAGAATACGCTGGCGCTGAGCCATAATTTCCATCAACTCGCATAGCTCCGTCACGATGATATTCGTTAACTTCCACTTTAGCGCGATTTACAGGAATAAGATTATGATTTACTCCTAAACGATATCTTTGAGCATCGCCATATGCAAACAACCTACCTTGCAAGAAGCGGTCAGGACTAAAACCTATGCCAGGCACAACGTGAGCTGGAGTAAAAGCGGATTGTTCAACTTCAGCAAAATAATTTTCTGGATTACGATTTAACTCCAATTCACCCACTTCAATAAGCGGAAATTCTTTGTGACGCCAAATTTTTGTAATATCAAAGGGATTCTCATAATGATTTTTTGCTTGTTCTTGCGTCATAATTTGCACATACATCGTCCATTTAGGGAAATCGCCCCTTTCAATAGCTTCAAATAAATCTTTACCGTGGTATTCACGATCCATTCCATTAATCTTTGCCGCTTCTTCGTTGGAAAGATTTTTAATTCCTTGTTGTGTTTTAAAGTGGAATTTACACCAAACACGTTCGTTTTTACTGTTATAAAATGAGTATGTATGCTCGCCAAAAAAGTGCATATTACGGAAAGACGCAGGAATACCTCTATCACTCATAACTATTGTAATTTGATGAAAACATTCAGGCAATAACGTCCAAAAATCCCAGTTATTTTGCGCGCTACGTCTGCCAGTATGCGGGTCACGTTTAACAGCCCTATTAAGGTCGGAAAAATTATGCACATCACGTATAAAGAAGGTTGGAGTATTATTTCCAACCATATCCCAGTTTCCCTCTTGCGTGTAAAACTTAACCGCTACTCCACGTATATCACGCTCACAATCGGCTGCGCCTCGCTCGCCAGCAACAGTGGAAAATCTGATGAAAACTTCCGTTTCAACCCCTTTTTGCAAAACATTAGCCTTAGTATATTGTGAAATATCGCGCGTTGCCGTAAATTTACCATAAGCGCCCCAACCCTTTGCGTGCATACGCCTTTCAGGTATTACTTCACGATTAAAATGCGCCATCTTCTCCATAAGCCATACATCACTCATCACAACAGGCCCACGCGGTCCAGCCGTAATTGCATTTTCATTGTCCGCCACAGGCGCGCCAACTTCATTAGTCAATTTTTTTAAATCACTCATTTTTAACCTCCTTAAATTCTACTTCATATAATTATTATCGTCTTAACGCTATTTCTAACATCAAAACGTCAACTTACTCGTTAAATACCTTTTGCAATAACCATTATAAATTAACATAATTATTACTTGCAATAATCACTATATATCAATATAATCACTACGGATACCAACCACTACAAATCAGTATAATTATTACTTGCAATAACCACTATAAATCCACGCAATCACTAAAATATAATTTTTTATAACCGCAAACACCTCTATTTTTTTACTTTTTTAGTATAACATAAATTTTAATATTAGTCAACAATAATAAGACTCATTACTAATAATATTTTTTTGTATAATAATTATGTATAATTATTTTTGATTAAATGATAGTATAATTTAGCGGTAAAAAGCTTTTAAACTATAAGATTTAATTAAATAGGATACTATGGTAGAATTATATTTTTGTTTGAACGTTAATTTATGAAATTTCATATTATTATATAGGAAGAAGTATTCTTTCAAGTAAAAATACAAGGAGAAAAACGATTATGGGAATGCCTATTATTAAGCCAGGCACTATTACACGTGGGGAGACGGTTGGTGACATTATCGAATCAATCGCAACAGAAGAAGCCGCTTTTGCGCATATTTTGAATGCGGAAAGCGAAAAAATTATGGCTGTTGTAAATAACAGCAACGCATCAACGGAGGATTTATTTGCAATTAACGCATCGGTAAAAGATGCTATTAGCGCAATATCAAGATTAGAGATGCAATTACAAGCTAAATTATCTATGTTTAGTAACACAATTTGTCAATAAAAAACTAACGAAAAATTTTTAAAGGAGAAATATTTATGTCATTTTCTTATGCAAATGCTGGTTCTGGCCCAAGCGCGGGTGGAATTGGCTGGTTTAATTTTGGAAATATAACACTTACCCCTGGTCAAACCATTACTGGGCTAACAGGTACATTAAACGATGGTTCAACTGTCACTTTTGACTTATCTGCGCCATCGAATTCATCTATGAATTTCGACGCTCTACCTACGCCACGTTCCTCTTATTTTGGATATGTGGGATATACTGGTATTTTAGGCGACGCTGCATTGCAAAATCAACGTATTGGCTCGCTTGATCCTGGTATGTTAACTATAAGTAATATCGTAGTCAAAGATTCTCTTGGAAATCCTATAAACAATTATACCACTATTGTTTCCGATGCTGAAAACACTAATATCGGAGAACAATGGACATTTAATACCGATGGTGGAGTATGGAATTTATTTACTACTTTAGGAAGCAATCCTACAACGCTTACTGGCCTTGGCACTCAAACGGCAAATATTATTGGTACAACGCAATTGTTTACAGCAACATACGCATTATCTACACAATCACCTAAAAAATTAGATTTTACCGTTGTTAGTAACGGGGGACTTGAAGCGATAGCGATTGGTTTTGCCCTAACAAAAGTTTCAGTATGCAAAAACATTGGTAGCCGTATTCATTCATCCGATCAATTCGTAATGGATATTGCTGGTTCGCCAAACAATCAAATTACTACAACTGGTTCTTCAGTTGGAATGCAATCGCCTTGCGCCGT
Source organism: Clostridia bacterium (assembly GCA_036653075.1). Taxonomy (GTDB): domain Bacteria; phylum Bacillota; class Clostridia; order Christensenellales; family CAG-314; genus JAVVUQ01. The sequence continues at coordinate 3,423 of JAVVUQ010000069.1, forward strand.
TGTATATGGATTCGCAGGCAATAGTTATACTATCAGCGAACAAATGGCTCCTGGTAGCGTTAGTCCATTATCGGCGTACACACAAACTGTTTCAGCAGTCAACCTTTCCCCTGGCGGTAGCGTGCCTCCGACAGGTAGCTTGCCAATAACCTTTACGCCTGCGCTTGGAGATATTGTCAAGTATACAATCCTTAATTCTGCGCCGCAAGTTTTTACAAAAAAAGTGGATAAAGCTTTTGCAAAACCAGGCGATATCTTAACGTATACTGTAACAGGCGTAAATCCAAACAACTATCCGTTACCAAACGTTGTATTCACCGATGCGCCGCCAGCTGGAACAACTTATATCGGCAATCTTATAGTAAGCGTTCCTTATACGGGAACGACTCCAGCTACTGGCTTAACATTGACAATGCCCGCAAATAGCACTGTTACGGCAAGCTATCAAGTGCAAGTATCCAATTCTGCGCCGATTAATAATCCAATTGTAAATATTGCATCAGCCGTAGTTCCAAATGGTACGTCTGGTAACACAAACCCAATATCCACGCAAATAAACTATGCGGATTTAACAAGCGCAGGCAATATTATAAAATCAGCTACTCCTGCTTTTGCTCAGTTTGGCGATACGTTAACTTACACTATTACACTGCATAATACTGGTAATGTTGCCGCTAATAATGTAATAGTAACAGATATAATTCCAAGCTCGACAACCTATGTGAGTAATTCTATTACTGCAAGCGTTCCATTTACAGGCGATCCAACTTCCGTTATAACATTAAACAGTCCTATTCCTGCTGGCGGAAGCGTAACAATATCTTATAAAGTAAAAATAGGAAATAACGCTCCTGCAATTAATCCTATTCCAAACACAGCTAAAGCAAATTATTCATACACCGTAGACCCAGCAAATCCAAATAGCGAAAACGCAATCGGTATAAGCAATACAGTTTTAACTCCAGTTTCTACTGCAAAACTATCCATAGTGAAAACCGCAAGCGAAAGCATTGGTTATATCGGAGATGTCATCACCTATAACATCGCCATAACAAATACTGGCAACGTTCCAGCAGATAATGTAATTATTACTGACCCTATTCCAAGCGGAACAGTCTTAGTATCAGGCTCATTAGTGGTTAGCGTACCTTATACGGGCGCATTACCAACATTGACCTTAACAAATGACATTTTGCCAGGGCAAACAATTACTATTTCTTACCAAGTAAAAGTAACAGCTATTCCTAACCCTAACCCCATTGTCAATGTAGCAAAAGCTGATTTTACTTATATCGTAAACCCTAACTCAACAAACGGCGTACCAGCAAATAGCTCAAGCAATGGCGCTCGCACAACAATATTTACAAATAATTATCGTCAACAAATCAATGACCTTATTGAATCCATAGCATTACAAGAAACAGGATTGGGCGCAATTGCAAACGCAGAAGGCGCAAAAATCCAAAAAATCGTGTCTATGCCAAATGTCACACCACAACAACTGTTATGCTTAAATAAAAGCGTTATCGATATGACAAATGCAATATCTTTATTAGAATCAATACTTATGCAAAAACTTAGCATAGTTGATTGCCAAATTGATAGTAAAAATCCATCTTGCTAATTGTAACTAAACAGATTTTATAACAAACAGATTTATAACCGATAACAATTTTTTAGATAGTAAAAATTAATAATTTTTTAGATATTTAAATTTGTTTTATAAAAATAAGAATAACATTTAGCCCACTGAAAAAATCATTTTTAGTGGGCTTTAATTTTTTACAATAATTTTAATGCTGGCAACTCTATCATCTTATTGCGTCACAGTCTTTTATCCACCAAAAATCCCAACCCCAAGGCGTTATATCAAGTCCTTTGATATAAATTGCTTGATTTTCTGTCCAACCACTAAACGCAAATGCCTCTACTAATTCCATAGTTGCCTAAATAGTAAAGTCTTTTATACCAATGCAGCCCGAAAACGCAAACGTTCTTAAAGTTGTCACGCTGTTTGGTAACGTGATAGATGATAATTTGCTGCAATTATAAAATGCAAACATACCAATTGTTTGCAAGGCGTTACTAATAGGAATATTTACTAAATTACCACAATTATAAAAGGCGTAATCTTCACCTCAATTATAAAATTACTTTGCTTATAAAAGTTTTGTCAAAATACAGTTAATATCCATTTTTATCTTTATCTTTGCTATAATTGTTACTTTTTCAATAAAATCTGTTTTAAAAGTACATTAAATTGGTTTATCTGCGCTTGTTTTTAAAACTGCATTAAATAAATCTTTTTACTTGCACCCACATTCTTTGTCGTACCACGCAATCAGCTTTCCACACTTTTTACAAGTATGCGCCGCTGTCTGTTTTTCCACCCACAAATCAACGCCATCTTCCTTCATCTCTTGCAAGTTTTTGATAACATCTTTATGATGACAAATACCATTTACGATATGCTTAGTCGAAAAATCTTCTAATTTCTCGCAAGGAAATTTGCTACATTCATAGCACCTTGTCACGCTGTTATCGCTTGCGCAATCTCTAAAACCATTAAAACAATCACAACAGCAATTTTCGCTAATACAACCACCGCATACATTTTCTATAAAACTTGGACAACTCCCACAAAACAGCCCGCAAATTGCCGCTTGATTTCCATTTGGTTTCATTTTATCTCCTCCTATTTTAAACTCATCGTAAAATTATAACACGCTTACTTTTATTTGCTTATAATATAAACTCGGCTATGAAAAAATACAAACAACTTGGTTCGTTTAAAAAAGTCTTACGTTCTTTTTCCTTATTAGAAAAAAGACTCTATAGATAGATTTAATGATTCACTACCTAATCGCCCTTTGCGTGGTTTTAAATAATTAACTTCTATGCAAACTTTTCAATCTCCTATTTATCTTTATAAGCTACCGTTAATAATTACTTTTAATTTTCATAGATTACAGCCAATAATTACTTTTAATTTGATAAATATTGTCAAATATTTGCAATTTATCCTTTTAAATCGCCACAGCTCCATTTTTTTGTTTATTTGTGTCCCCAAACAACAGGGCAATTGCTACAATTCCAATCAACAGACCAACTATCTGGCTGACTTAAAGCTTCGCAGTAAATTGTTAAGTTGTAGCAATTTAAAAATGCGTAATCTCCAATACTTGTTACGCTACTTGGCAAAGTGATACTACTTAAGCTAATGCAATCACGAAATGCTTCATTTCCAATACTTGTTACGCTTCTTGGCAAAGTGATAGTCGTTAAGTTAGCGCAACCATAAAATGCCCGATTTCCAATACTTGTTACATTATATTCAACATTGTTTATTGTCACTTTTGATGGAATATTTGCAGTTACAAGCGATCTTTCGCAGCTTGCTATTATTGCATTCCCGTTTTTTACTACATAGCTTATTCCATTTATTGTTGCAAATGTATTCAAATCACAACCATAGTAATCCGCTTCACAACTCCAACCGTCAGGCTTAGTTAATGCGTCAGTAAATACTATTGTAGAACTATTAAATGCTCGACCTCCAATACTTATTACGCTTCTTGGCAAAGTGATAATACTTAAGCTTCCGCAATTATAAAATGCCCAATCTCCAATACTTGTTACATTATATTCAACATTGTTTATTGTTACTTTTGATGGAATAATTACGGTTTTAAGCGAACTTTCACAGCTTGCTATTATTGCATTCCCATTTTTTACTAAATAGCTTATTCCATTTATTGTTGCAACGTTATTCAAATCACAACCATAGTAATTCGCTTCAATTCTCCAACCGTCAGAACTATTTAATGCGTCTGTAAATACTATTGTAGACCACTCAAATGCATCCCATCCAACACTTATTACGCTACTTGGTAAAGTGATACTGCTTAAGCTGCTGCATTCATAAAATGCCCCATCTCCAATGGTTGTTAAGCTATTTGGCAAAGTGATACTGCTTAAGCTGTGGCAACCATAAAATGTACTATCTCCAATACTTGTTACGCCGCTTGGCAAAGTGATACTAATTAAGTTGCTGCAATTATAAAATGCCAAATCTCCAATACTTGTTACGCTACTTGGCAAAGTGATACTTCTTAAGCTGCTGCAATTATAAAATGCTTCTTCTCCAATACTTATTACGCTGCTTGGCAAAGTGATACTACTTAAGCTGTAGCATTCATAAAATGTACTATCTCCAATACTTGTTACGCTACTTGGTAAAGTGATACTACTTAAGCTGCTGCATTCATAAAATGCTCCATTTCCAATGGTTGTTAAGCTATTTGGCAAAGTGATACTGCTTAAGCTGTGGCAACCATAAAATGTACTATCTCCAATGCTTGTTACGCTACTTGGCAAAGTTACACTACTTAAATTGCTGCAATTATAAAATGCACGATTTCCAATGCTTGTTACATTATATTCAACATTGTTTATTGTCACTTTTGATGGAATAATTGCGGTTTCAATTGATCTTACACAGTATGCTATTATTGCATTTCCGTTTTTTACTACATAGCTTATTCCATTTATTGTTGCAAATGTATTCAAATCACAACCATAGTAATCCGCTTCACAACTCCAACCGTCAGGCTTAGTTAATGCGTCAGTAAATACTATTGTAGAACTATTAAATGCTCGACCTCCAATACTTATTACGCTTCTTGGCAAAGTGATAATACTTAAGCTTCCGCAATTATAAAATGCCCAATCTCCAATACTTGTTACATTATATTCAACATTGTTTATTGTTACTTTTGATGGAATAATTACGGTTTCAAGCGATCTTTCGCAGCTTGCCGCTATTGCATTTCCGTTTTTTACTACATAGCTTATTCCATTTATT